>JAAYEH010000529.1 GCA_012728855.1 Rhodopirellula sp.
AGCTTTGTGTGGATGAAATCGTTCCTCACGTGTTTGATGCTGCCGGCCAAGCCGGCGCGGTCTCTCCGCGTCGCACTCCATGGCACTTTGCGCGGTGCTACGGCTCAGAGCCTCTCAGAGTTGCCATGCGCGTGCTGAGCATCGTTCAACGGTGAATCACGCCTCCGCGCTCCCCAACACCAAACGCATTTCGCCGGGCTTCCTGAAGGACTGACCCCAGCAGTGTCACGGCCTTTGTTCCTTGCTTGCCCGCTCGATGAGCCGCTGCTGCACAGAGTCGACGAATTCGCGAAAGGTCGGCTGTTGCTCCAGTCGCTTAGAGCAGCGTCGAGCCGTCTCGCTAATCGTGCTTCGCCCAACACCCCCAAACACTTGGGCCAGCCTGTCTAGCGAGGCGTCTGTCATCTCGCGGCAACACCACACCGCCACCTCCCTCGCATCATGGCGTTGCCGGCCGGCCCGGCAAATGGCCTCGAGGGTCGTATCCATCGCGGCGGCAACTTCGGAGACGACCGTCTCCGGCGTCAACCCGTTCTGCGAGCGGCGCCACGCTGGCGGCAGATAGCTGCCGCGGTTGCCAAAATGATCGAGCATCCGTTGCACAAAACGATCGCTGCCCAGGAAGCAATCGGCCACGACGTGGGAAAACGGACTCTGCGGCGGCAATAGGAGACCGGCTTCGACGAAGCGACGGTAAGCCATTCGCGTTGCCGACTGCGTCCGGCCAAAATCGGCGAGCACGGTTTGCCAGTCCAGCCAGGGGGGAGCCGCACGTGCGTTCATGTAAGCCGGAAAGCTACTCCAGGGATAGGCGTCGGGATGGGGCACAAGACCCGCCCGCACGGCGTTCAGATGCACATAGCGCGATAACTCCCAGGCGTAGCTCTCTTGTTCGACGAGGATGGCGTGAAAGCGGTCTTGGAAGAGATGCCCGCTACGTTTCTGTCGCCGGTTGAAGAACGCCGCGTAACGCCCCTCGAATTCCTGCATACCGACGGAGAGGTTAGGCTCGGGGGTGCGGACGAATACGTGAAAATGGTTCGTTAGCAGCGTATAGGCGTACACGCGCCAGCCGTAACGAGCGGCGGCGTCGGCTAGGCAGTAGAGCCACTTCTGACGTTCCACATCGTGGGTGGCGATGTCGCGCCGGTCGACACCCCGATTCGTGACGTGATAGACACCATCAGCCATCTCCAACCGATTGCGAGGATTCATCGACGCCTCCCATGGGTCAGTCGTTCAAATTTCATTTGTCGCGGCGGCAGACCTCATTCTGCCAGGATACCCGCTGACCGCGACAAATGAAATTTGAACGACTGACCCCAGCACGATCGCGTTATCCGCTCGGTTTCTTCACGAACGACGGCTACTTGCGCCAGGGGAGAGGAGACTGGGCCGCCTCTTGACCGTAGAGCAGCGACGCTTGTAAGCCGCTGGCCTGGCTGGTGTAGAAGATGCGGCCGTTGGAAACGATCGAACCGACGCACTCACGGCTGTCGACGGCCGGGCCGGTCGTTACCAAGGCGTTGCCGGCCGATAGGTCGATCAGATCCATATTCGAGCCCATCACGTAGGGCTCCGACATGGTGAAACGCGTGCAGGCGTAGCCGAAGTTGAAGCGGGAGACGATCTTGCCGGTGGCCCGATCGAAGACGTGGCCGTCGCGGCCGGAAGCGTTGCTGAAGAGGTAGCGGTCGCCGACCGTGATAATGTTCACCGCCGACGCCACCGGTTCGGACCGCCAAACCAGCGAACCGTCGCGGGCGTCGAGACACCAGACGAAACGGTCCTTCGTGCTCTCGTCGGGCGGGTTGTAACCGCCGAGATAAAGCCGCCCGTCTTTACCGGATAACGCACATCCGGCGGTGACGTAATGATCGGTCGTCTTCCAAATCACTTCGCCTGTGGCCGGGTTCAGCGCCGCGGTCAGGCCGTTGGGCGAGGGTTGGCCACGGCGTTTGCCGGCGGCGTAGCCGAAGAAGGTTGAATAGTAAAGCGTGTCGCCCAGGATGCAGAGGCCGCAGTCGTTGCCGCCGGAACCGAACTCGGAAAAATCGCGGGTCCAGACCTCCTTGCCCGTGGCGATGTCCCACGCGCGCACCAACGGTTTGTTGTCGCGGGGATAATGGGGATTATTGTGGGTGTAGATCCAGCTCATCACTTCGGCGCCGTCGGGGCGGGGCTGCGGATCGCCCTTGAAGATGAAGGGCTTTTCCGAGCCCTGGGCCGCATATTCGCCGGCGCCGAAAGCGTAGATGGCCAGACCGTCGTGGATCACCGGCGGGCCCTGCCGGCTCCAACTCGGCGAACCGCTGAAGGGTGCCTCCCACTGGAGTTCACCCGTGGCGGCATCGAGACATCGCAACCGCGATTTTGCCATGCCGGCCTGCGGCACCAACAGCCGCTCGTCTTGATAGATCGGCGACGTGAAAGAGAGATAGACATCGGGCCAGTAGCGTCGCCAAAGAAGCCGGCCGGTCTCCTGCTCGACGGCGATGATCTGCCCTTCGGCCGTGTGCGTGTAGACGCGTCCGCCGCCGCATACCGGCAGGTGCTTGAACGTGCCTTCGTAGCGGCGGATCCAGTGGAGACGGAAGGGCGGCCGGACATCCTGGTCGTTGGCGTTGGTGCAGCCCATGTCGCCGTAGTTGGTGAACCAGTCGTACTGGGGTCCGACAAGCTTGCTGGTGAGCGGATGGCGGCTCTTCCAGATTTCCAGATCCCGGGTGGGTAGGGCAGACGTGCCGCCGGGACCGAGGACGTAGAGGTAGCCGTCTTCGCCGCCGAAAACGATCCTCCCGTCGCAAACCGCGGCCGGGGCGGAAATGGGTGCGCCGAAGGGGGTGGCAAACGACCAGGGTTTGCCGACGCCGTCCAATGCCACGACGTAGAGCTTGCCGTCGAGGCCGCCGAAAACTCCATGCTCGGCGGTGAGGATCGGAGAGGCGATGGATGGAAAACCGCCCAGCCGCACGGGTTCCTTGCCGCCGGGCGAGTGTTTGCAGAACTCAAAGCCGGCCTCCGGCCGAACGCGGAAGACGTCTTCCCCTCGCACGCTAACCGAGCAGAAGCTGAGCAGGCCGGGCAAATCGATTGCCGTTTCGGTGCCGGGGACGAAATCGGTCTCGACCTGCCCTTGGTCGTTCAGTCGCAGCAGTTCGACTCGTCCGGCATTGTCGCGGCGGTGCCACTGCTGGTAAACCGTGCCATCGGCGCCGATGCACTGCCCAAAACTGGCGGGATACTCCTTGCCGGCATAGCTGGGGATTTCGCCAATGCCACGCGCTGCCGCTTGGTCCCCCTTGTCCTCCAGCCAAATCACGCGGCCACCGGCGTTGAAGACCACCATGCCCCGGTCGAGGGCGACGTCGGTGGCGCAACAGAAGGCGTCTTTCCAGTTCACACGCCCTTTCTTATGGGCGAGCCACGCGGCGCCGTCCCAACGGTCGCCGTGAAAGTCGACCACTTCTTTGAGAAAGTCCCAGGTCCAGCACGGGCTGCCGTTGGGCTCGACAGCGTAGACCTTCGAGCCGAGTGTGGCGAAGTAGACGCGATCGCCCGCGACCGCCGGGGCGCTGAAGATCGGCTCGCCGCAGGGAATCTCCTTGACGATGGCGCCGTCGCGGCGATCGAGGACGAAATAGGAACCGGCCGTTGTGCCGAAATGGAGGTAGCCGCCGGCAACTGCAGGAGAAGAGACATTATTGGTGTTGATGGGGCCGCCGGGGGTGGGCGTGTTCCAAACGACTTCGAGCGACTGAGCATCGATGGCGAAGGCCGTGCCGGAGGCGTCGACCGCGTAGATGCGGCCTTCGGCAACAACCGGCGCGGTGAGAACGGCATCGGTGAGCGGGACGGCGCCGATGAGTCCCAGCGGCGTTTGAAGCCGTCGCTGGGGGAGGTCGCCGGAGCGGCGGGCGTCGCCTTTCAGTTGCAGCCAGTCTTCGGCAGTCGCGGAGGCTAGGTGCGAAATCGACGCGAATGCCAGAACGAAGCAGGTCAAGCTCTTGGTTACGGACATCTCTTGGTCTCCGGCGTGCCGTGCGTGCGAGAAAGGGAGTTAGCGAGTTCCCGTGCGGCTATTGTAAACCACGGAGCAGTGCGGGTCGAGATTCCGGCTGGGTCGGGGACAAGGACTGTCACTGCGGCCGGTTGATCCGCACCAGTTGATCGCTGAGAGCGCTGCGACTGGCGATTGCTTGATCGATACGGGATGCCAAGGCGACGACATCCGGGTCGCGAGTACACACAATGATGCCGCCATGTGACGGCAGCCTGCGGTGAAGCTCAATGAAATGACGGCGGTTGAAGGTGACAACAGCACGCCGCTGAGAAACGCCGAATGCCAATACATCCTCGTCCGCTAAGCCTTGATCCGCCTGCCCTGCCTCTTGGGCGGTCAACACATCATGACCAAGCCGACGCAATTGCTCCACAACTGGGTGGCTAAAGTCCTCGTCGGCGTACAATTCCGCCATTTCTTAAGCATCCTCATCATCCCTGATTGCCTGATCGACTTGAGCGACGTGCTTGTCGTAGTACTCCCAGGCAACGCCCAGATCATCTTGGGACAAGTCGGGATGCTGGCTGAGGATTCCATCATCGCTTAGCCCCAGCCTCCGCCACTGCACCAACCCAGCAACGGTATGACGTGTGTTCCTGATGCACGGTTCGCCGCCACAGACACCCGGCGTTGTCTGAATCCAGCTTCGTATTCCAGCGTACTGACTCGTCACCGATTGCCTCCTCCACCGCAGTGGCTGCGCTTCCAATTTGATTATCGCACACCTGCGGACGCACGGCAAGTGCCTTCAGGGTGCAAAAACGGGGGTGATGGCGTCAGATCCTGACGTTCAACTTTTCGCAGAAAGAGAGTGATCGGATAACCATTACGAAACAAGCTCTTGGTTGCTGATATCTCTTGGTCTCCGGCGAGCCTCGCGTGCGGACAAACGGGGGGCTCTTTCGCGAGGCTATGGGGTCGGTATTGTAGGCCACGGAGTGTCACGTTTAAACTGGCAAGGCGTGAGTACGTCTGCCTTTCAGCCTGACCATTTTCCAACGTCAAGCTGGAAGGCATGACGTTCAGCGAACCGGATTCTACCATGAACAGGTCTCGTTCATTCGGCGCCTTCTTGGCACTCCTGACCATTTCCTGGCTCGGCGCCGCCGAGCCGGAATTCTGTTTCGAAACCGGCCCGGACGCGTGGCGGCCGCGTGTGGCCTCGATCAGCGTGACTCACGAAGATGGCCCCGGCGCCGTCCGCGACAGCCGTGGCTGCCTGCGGATTCAAGGGCGCCTCGAACAAGGATGGAATTACGCCGTTTCCGAGCACCGCCCGATGGAGCCCGGGAAGCTCTATCGGCTCAGCGCGTGGCTCTGCGTGGAGAAGCTGGGACCAGAGACGCCGGCGCCCTTTCTGAAATGCGAGTTTGTCGGTTCGGACGGCGGGACGTCGGCGGCGCAGGTTCATACCAATCCCTACGATACGTCGCGGCTCGGGCAATGGCAGGAGCTTGTCGCCGAGTTCCAAGCGCCCGCGGATACCACGGCCTGCTGGCTGGCACTGGAAAAGGGGACGCAGAGACTCGCCGAGATCGACGCGAAGCTCGATGAGATTCGCATCGGGCGGATCGCGCGGCTGACGGTGATCGAGCAGTGCCGTTTGAATCCCTTTCCGGCGGAACTTCAAAGCGTTGGCGGCGTGCATCCGCGGTTGTATCTCGACGCGGGCCGCATCGCGGCGCTTCGCGAGGCGATCCGCACGACGCACGCTCCGCTTTGGAAGGAAATCCGCGAGTTGGCGGATCGGGCAGTCCACCGCGGCCCGCCCGCCTATCGCGAGGACGACGGCTACAGCGGCGCCGAACAGCTCTGGCAACGCGAGGTGGGCAATGCAATGCCGGGGCTGGCGTTGGCCTATGTGCTCAGCGGCGAGCGGGAGTACCTCGACGCCGCACAGTCATGGGCCGTGGCTTCCTGCGGCTACAAGACCTGGGGACTGGGACGGATCGACGGCATGGACCTGGCCGCCGGACATCAGCTTTTCGGGCTGGCAATCGTCTACGATTGGTGCTACGCCGATCTCGACGAGACGACTCGCCGCACGATCCGCGAGACGATCGTCCGCCGCGGCGGCGCGATGTTTGATGCCGCCGTGATGGGCAAAGCCTGGTGGCAACGGTCGTTCCTGCAGAATCACCTTTGGGTCGATGCCTGCGGGCTGGCGGTCGCCGGGCTGGCCGTGTTCGACGAAGTGGAAGAGGCCGAGTTGTGGGTGGGATTCGCATTGGACAAGTTCCGGCGGACAATGGAAGCCCTCGGCCCGGACGGCGCGAGCCACGAGGGGGTCGGCTATTGGGAGTACGGCGTGGAGTATCTGCTGAAGTTCATGCATCTGGCGAGGCAGTTTCTGGGCGCCGATTGGTACGCCAGCCCGTGGTGGCAAAACACGGCACGCTATCCGCTTTATCTCGCGTTGCCGCGCGGCGCTTGGACGCGAGGCAACTCGGTCGTGGACATCGCCGATTGTCCTCGAAGCCACTGGTACGGCCCCGACTACCTGTTGCGGGGGCTGGCGCGAGAGTATCGCGATCCTTACGCGCAGTGGCTGGCGGCAGAAGTGGACAAGGCCGACATCACCTCGCTAGGCGCGGCATGGCTGAACTTGATCTGGTACGACCCCTCGGTTGCGCCACAATCGCCGGTCGAACTGCCGACCATGCGGCACTTCGACGACATAGGAATCGTCAGCGCGCGTTCGGACTGGTCGGGTGGTGAGTCGCTGGTTGTGTTCAAATGCGGCCCTTTCCTTGGGCACAAGGCGATCGAAGAGTTCATTTACGATCCCGGCGGCGGACACGTCCACCCGGACGCCAACCATTTCGTCCTTTTCGGGGCGGGCGAGTGGCTCATTCGCGACGACGGTTACCGCCCCAAGTGGGCCGGGCAGCACAACACGCTGTTAGTCGATGGACGGGGGCAACTAGGTGAAGGCGCAAAGTGGTTCCAGGGCACCGAGCCGTTGCGACTGAAGTCGCGTCCGCGGATCGTTCGCGCCGAGTCGACGCCGCGGTTCGACCACCTGGTCGGCGACGCCACAGCGGCTTATCCCGCGAGTCTTGGCCTGCGGCGCTTCCAGCGGCATCTGGTTTTTCTCAAGCCCGACGTGCTGATCGTCGCGGATGACATCGCCACGGACCGGCCACGCGAGCTGGAATTGCGTTTTCACCCGGAGTCGCCCTGCGAAGCGCGCGACGGCAAAGCGTTCATCTTCGCCGGCAAGAAGGCGCGGCTGCGGATGGAACCGCTGACGGGGCAAGACGCGAACGCCGAGATTGGCGAAACGCCTGTTGAGGGTCGCCATAACAGAGACGATCAGACGATGCTCGCCGTGCGACTGTCGCGAAAGACGGCGCAGTGGCGCAACGCGGTGGCCTTCTCGTGGGCGACAGGCGAGAAGCCCTTGAAACAGGTTCGCCTCAAGCCCGACGACGGCGCATGGACCTTTACTGATGGAGACCGGAAAGTAGTCCTGGACTGGACGACAGGCCGAGTTGACTGTCCTGCCGGGGCAGACGCGAACTGAGAGGCTGTCTGGAAACGGGGCTGGCACCGTACATCTTGTATGATGGACGACGCATGGCAAAGCTACGCGTTTCTCGAGCCGTATCTGCCGCGGACGTAGCATCGGCGAAGTGAAACCGGACAATCAGAGAACTACTTGGTTCCGGCCGCAGACCCCGTTCGCAACACCGCCTGCCCCGGCTCGAGCGTGATCGTCTCACCATCCGCGGCAAACGCGACCGAGTTTTCAGCGATGCAGGCATAGATCGTGCCGGTCCGGCCGTCGGCCAGTTTCCAGGCGCTGTGCAGCACGGAAGGCAAGCGGAGCGGGCGACGCGTCTTGCCGTCCTTTTCGGTAAACGTCATTTCCATCGCGGGCACGTCCAGTTCGAGCGAAGGCACGCGCTGCCCATACAGGAGGAAGTCTCCGGCAGGCCCACGCCACAGGTCGAGATGGCTGCGAAGCAAGCGACATTGCACGGGGTCGGCCTTTTCCGGCTCGAGCCAGCGGCCCCAGAGGGCCACCGCCGGTGTCTTGCCACAAACCAGGTTCATGCCCACCTGATAAAGTGTTAGGCGGCTGGGCTTGTCGGAGAGATAGCAGCCCTCGCTGCCGTAGCCGGGCAGGAAATCGTGATACACGTGCGTGAACAACGGCACTCCCAGCACACCGGCGCCGGACCGCGGCCAACGCCCCTGGTGGAGGTCGCGGGCGTGGTAGGTGTCGAGGATCGGCAGAAAGTACTCGCCCGGCTCCTCGATCGAGAAGGCGAAATCAGGATCGCGGGCTTTGCCGGCGTTGCGAATCTCGGTAAACCGTCGGTAGAGCGTTTGGGCGCTCCAGTTGCCGCCGCCCGGCGGATGGTCGTGCTGCGGATGATAACAGGCCGGCATACCGCCGCCCACGATCTGGTCCACCTGGACACAGTCGAAACCAAGTTCCTGACAGCGGAGCGAGGCGTCCAAAAGGATCTCTCCGGCCAGCGGCGTGGCGGGACAGATCCTCGCGCACTGGCCGACGCCGCTGGTCGGCTCGCCGGACACGATGGCCTGCCCCGCGGCATCGCTGATCGCCCAGGGGCGGCCTCGCCGGTTGAACTCCGCTTCATCGTCGATAACGACGTGCGGCCGATCGGGACCGGCGAGATCCTTGTGGAGCGTCCAGTTCAATCCGGAGAGAAAGGCTAATGCGCGATGGCCGTTTGCTTGCAGTTTATTGGTTACGGCGGTGAAATTTGCCTCGCCGCCATAGGGCGGAAAGTAATCGGGCGCGACCCAAGTGTCGTGCTTTTCCCAGGAGACGAGGATCCCGGTGATCGGCGCGCCGACGAGTCGTCTCCACCGGTCGAACTGTTCGACCACCAGGGGAAGGCGATTGCCGAGAGTTCCCTCCTGGGTCTGTCCGCGGAGCGAGAATGTGAGAAACAGCGAAGGCTCGACAATCCACCTGGGAATGTCGCCGGCGGCCACGCGCTCGGCCATCGTCCGACGGCACCAAGGTTGCTTTTCGGCCCAACGGCGATAGACATCGGCCGCTGCTTCCCAGGTGATCTTCGTCATGCCGTCCGAAGGCCGGAGGCCCGCCAAAGCCACGTCGTAGCCCAGTTCCCATTCCGTTACGGGGGCGTGAGGAAGGTGATGGGCGATGGCGAGTTCGAGCCACTTGCCTCGCTGTCGAGCGCAGAGCGACTTGGCGTAGGCGGCCGTGTCGCGACTGCTGAGCAACAGGCCGGCGGCCGGATCGTAGATCGCCATCATCTGCATCGACGCCGCGCCGGGATAGTTGATACGGCGATCGAAACGGTTCTCGGCCGGGTTGCGAATCACATATCCGTCGCAGTAGGGCAAGAGAAGATGGTCCTGCTCGCCGTCGCCGGAGAGCGGCAGACGCAGCGGGATGAGCGGAAAGCGGACTTCGTCGATGCGACAGGGCGACGGAGTTCGGATGGAAATCCGGCCCAGGATGCTGGGCGATTCCTTCTCGAGCCAGTAGCGGCAGGTGATCGACATCGCCGCCGGTTCCTCGTGGCTGGTTTCGACGAACACAGCCTGCCCCTCTTTTCGCACACCAACCGTCTTTGCGCCGGACGCGACAATCGGCGCCGATTCGTCAACAAGCCGTACGGCGTAGCCCGTGGCATCCGCGGCGGGCTCGAGCCACTCGCGACCGGTCGCTTTGTCTCGCAAGGAAACCATCGTACCGCGTGCCGCATCCCACTCGACACGGATTACGTCGTTTTCCAGAAAGACCGCCGGAGCCGCCGTTGGTTCCGCGGCGGCCAGGACGATGAGCATCGGCGAGACAATAATTGTCGCAACCAAGAAGGGGTCGGGAGTCTTTTTCCGTATCGGCCATTGACCGGGTTGGACTTTCCGAGCGACGGCGAGGCCGATACGGAAAAAGACTCCCGACCCCCTTGCGCCGCGACTCCTGCTGATTGCGACAGCAATCTTTCCGCCGATGTTTCGCAGGGACGGAGGGATTGTCATAGGGTGGCTCCTGAGGATCCGTAGAAGTCGGCGAACGGCTGTTGTTACTTGCCCGAGGGCATGCCGGAGCGATCGCGGGGCGCATCGAGAAACGCTTGCAACGCGGCTCGCAGCCCGGCTGCGACCTCCGAATGCGAATCGAGCAGATTGTTGCTCTCTTCGCAATCGGTTTCAATATCAAACAGCTCCACGGGATCACCTTGGAAGGACAACAGCTTCCACCGCCCGTGGCGCACTGCCTCGGTCGCGTACGGTTTGGGCTTGGGAGTGTGGCGCTGGATGGAACGGTAGAGATCGATTTGCCAAAAGAGCGGACCGCGATCGGCAAGTTCATCGCCGTCCGTAAGGAGCGGCAACAGATTGATGCCGTCGACATGGGCCGCCGGCGGAACTGCCACGCCGGCCGCGGCGCAGAACGTGGGAAGCAGGTCGTTGGTGTGTCCGACCAGGTCGCTCGCTGTGCCGGCGGGAATCCTCGCCGGCCAGGAGGCGATCATCGGCACGCGGATGCCTCCCTCGTGCAGGTCGGTCTTTCCGCCCTTGAACCGCCCGACGTCGGCTTCGTAGGCGCCGCCGTTGTCGGAGGTAAAGAGGATCAGCGTGTCCTGCCGAATGCCCAATCGCTGGAGTGTCTGGAGGATACGGCCGATCTTGGCGTCCATGTGGGCGACCATCGAGCGGAAGCGATGTTGGTCATCGGATATTCCTGCCGCGGCCGTTTGGCTCCAATAGGGCTCCGGGGCCGGTTCATACGGCATGTGCGGCACCAGCCACCAGACATTGATGAAGAAGGGCCGGCCCTGGCGATGGAACTCTTCGATCATTCGAACCGCCTCGTCGCCGTTGATGTCGGTGAGGTGGCGAGTGGAGCAGGGATCGCTCGGCGGCAGTTTGCGGTCATCGCGGACGAGGCAAGTGCCGCCGTCGCGATACAGCCGGCGGTTCTTGCCAAGTATGCCGCGGAGGGGCTGCTCCTCGATCTGACAGAGATAATGGTCGAATCCCTGCTCGTGTGGGCCGGGAATGGCCTGGGATCGGTTGGCAAAGTGCGCCTCGTGCAGCCCGCCCAAGTGCCACTTGCCGACATGCGCCGTGACATAGCCGGCCTGCTGGAGCAAGGAGGGAAGGGTGACGACGCCGCGGGGGAGGTGCGACTCGTCATCGGAAAAATGCTGGCGGATGTCGAACCGCAGCGGATAGCGGCCGGTGAGCACCGAGGCGCGCGTTGGCGTGCAAACCGCCGATGCCGCGTAGAATTGCGTCATGCGGATGCCGGAGGCCGCCAGGGCGTCGAGATTCGGCGTCGGCACGGCAGTGCCGCCGAAGCAGGACGCGTCGGCATAGCCCATATCGTCGGCCAAGAGCAGCAGCAGGTTGGGCCGCTTGGAATCTGCGTCTGCCCGTGACGGAAAGAGCAGGATGGCCGCCACAAGGGCGAAGAGGTTACCAGCTAGCAAGTTTTTTGGAAAATGCCCTGGCCGTTTCATGAGGGAGTCGCTTCCTGTATCAGAAGGCGCGAGGGGAATGCGCCATCGCGCTTTAGGCTAAGCGACAAGGAAGGCGCGGTCAACTCGGTGGCCGAGGAAGAAAGAAAGAGAAGGAAAGGGATTGCGGGGCGCGGGCTTAGCCGTCAACCGGATGGGTTGCACTGGGCATCGGAAATCCGGAGAATTGCAGAGCCGCCACGACTCGCCTTTTGGGTCCGCGGCAAACTGGCCAAGCCCGGATGCCCCCTCCGATGGAACGATTCCGTAACGAAAACCTCAGCCACGACCCGGTGCATGGGTACATCCCGTTCACGTCGGCCGTCGGTCTGCCGCCGGAGGAGGTCGCCGAACGGCAGATCATCGACCATCCTTGGATTCAGCGGCTTCGGCAGATCCATCAGCTTCAGACCGCCTGGTGGGTCTTTCCTTCCGCCGAGCACACCCGTTTCCAGCACGTGCTCGGGGCCATGCATTTGGCCAGCCGCGCCGTCGCGGAGCTTTACGAGAGTCTGCGGGAGGTGTGCCCGGACGTGCCCAGCCGGGGCTATGTCGAATCGTTGATGCGGATGGCCGCCCTGCTGCACGACGTAGGGCACGGGCCGTTCGGCCACTTTTTCGACCACCACTTCCTGGCCGACTACGGCCTGACGCACGAGACCCTCGGCGCTCACATCATCCGGCACGAGTTGGGAGACCTGCTGCGGCGGATCCGCCGTAATCCCAACAGCCGGCTGGAGGCGGGCGAAACACTCGATCCCGAACAGATCGCTTGCTTGATCACTCGCCCGAAAGGCGAAAGCGGCGACGACGCTCCGCGATGGCTCCGTTTTCTCCGCAGCCTGTTCAGCGGGTTGTACACGGTCGACAACATGGACTTCGTGCTCCGCGACGCCTACATGTCGGGCTACAGCACGCGGGCGTTCGACCTGGACCGCCTCCTGCATTACAGCGTGTTCACCGAGCGGGGACTGACCGTCCACGAGCGCGGTCTGGCGGCGTTGGTGCGGTTCATCCAGGTTCGTGCGGAGTTGTTCCGGGCCGTCTATTTTCACCGGACCGTTCGCGCCATCGATCTCTCGCTGGCCGACTTGTTTGCCGACAGCAAGGATTTGCTCTTTCCCGGCAATCCCCTCGAACACTTGGAAGACTATCTGCACCTGACGGAATGGTCGCTGCTGGTGCAGGTTTCCGGCTGGCAGCGCCGCGGCGGTCCACGGTTTGAGGAGCTTGGGCGGCGCTGGCAGCAGTTCCTCAGTCGCGACGTCCGCTGGCGGCTGGCGGTCGAGCGGACGGTCTACTTCCGTCCGGGCGAACCGGAACAGACGAGCATTTTCAGCAACGAGCGGCTCTTCGAAACCTCGGTGCGCAGCCATCTGCCGCCGGCGCTGGCCGATCTGCCCTTGAAATTCGAGAATCCGCGGCACGTACACCGGCCCGGCGCGCACACGCCCGCTGCCGGCCAGAACTTCGTTTACGACCCGGCCGCCGACCAGATCCGGCGGCTCGACGAACGGGAACTGTTTCGCCAGCTTCCCCTCAGCTACCGCATTTGCCGCATTTACGCCGAAAGCGCGGACCACAACGCGGAACTTGCCGCGGTGATGGACCGCTTGATCGGCGCGGACGTGGCCGACGATTTGACGAATATGTAGAAGAGTAGCCCATGTCAGTTCGAGTGCTTGGCATCAGCGGAAGTCCCATACCGGGCAGCAATACGGACCGAGCGGTCCAGGCGGTGTTGAAACACACCGGCCTCGAGACGCAATTCATCAAATTGAGCGACTTGGAGATTTCGCCTTGCCGGGCGTGTCTGGGATGCAAGCAGAGCAATCAGTGCGTGGTGCAGGATGACGGCCGCTCGCTGGCCGGCTTTTTCCGGCAGGTGCCGGCGTTTGTGCTGGGAGCCTATACCCCCTACAGCAGCCTCGACGCCCGCACCAAGATCTTCATGGAGAGGATGTACTGCTTCCGGCACCAGATCGCGGGGAATGCCGGCAAAGTCGGCGCTTCGGTGATCACCACCGCCTGCCCGCCCGGCGATCCGAATCTGCCCGCGGCCGCCGAAACCGCTCGCACACAGATTCGCTATTGGATGATGGAGGAGGGAATGACCGACCTGGGATCGCTGATCGTGCAGGGCAACGTCCCCTGTATCCGCTGCGGACACGGCGACGACTGCTCGGTGAGCGGCATCAGAATGCTCTACGGGCCGGAGGCCACCGTCGCGTCGGTCGGCGTCAAGACCTTCGAGGACGACGGCTGGCTCGCCACCGCCGCCAAGGCGCTGGGCGAAAAAATCCGCCAAGCGGTGGGGGAGTCAAGGGTCGAGAGTCAAGCGTCGAGAGCCAATCCGACAGTCTAGCTCCAAACTCCATACTCCATACTCTCAACTCCAAACTCTCAACTCCAAACTCTCAACTCCAAACTCTCAACTCTTGACTCTCAACTCTCAACTCTCCATGGCTCACAACCACGACCATTACGACAATCCGCTTATCACGCGCTACGCCTCCCGTCGCATGAGCGAGCTTTGGAGTCCGCAGCGGAAATTCAGCACCTGGCGACGGCTGTGGGTGGCCCTGGCCGAGGCCGAAGCCGAACTGGGGCTTGGCGTCACGGACGAGCAGATCGAGCAGCTCAAGTCGCACGTCGACGACATCGACTTCGAGGCGGCCGAGCGGCACGAACGCCGCCTGCGGCACGATGTGATGGCCCACGTCCACGCCTACGGCGACGTCTGTCCCAAGGCCCGGCCGATCATTCATCTCGGCGCCACGAGCTGCTACGTGACCGACAATACGGACCTGATCCTGCTGCGGGAAGGGCTGCAAATCGTCCGCGACCGGCTGGTGGCGGTCATCGATCGCCTGGCTTGCTTCGCCCGGCAACATTGCGACCTCCCCTGCCTGGCGTTCACCCACCTGCAGCCGGCACAGCCGACGACCGTGGGCAAGCGGGCCTGCCTGTGGGCCTACGACTTCGTGCTCGATCTTGCCGAGATCGAAAACCGGCTCAACCGCATGCTGTGTCGCGGGGCGAAAGGAACCACCGGCACCCAGGCGAGTTTTCTCAGTCTCTGCGGCGGCGACCACCAGAAAGTGCGGCGGCTGGAGTCTCTCGTCCAGCAGAAACTGGGGTTCTCGGACTCTTACGCGGTGACCGGCCAAACCTATCCGCGCAAGATTGACTCGCAGGTAGTGAACGTTCTCTCCGGCGTCGCACAATCGTCGCACAAGTTCGCCACCGATCTGCGGATCCTGCAGCACCGCAAGGAGATGGAAGAACCGTTCGAAAAGGAGCAGATCGGCTCGTCGGCTATGGCCTACAAACGTAATCCGATGCGGAGCGAGCGAATCTGTTCGCTGGCCCGCTTCGTGATGAGCCTGGAAACCAGCCCGGCCATGACCCTGGCCACGCAGTGGTTCGAGCGGACGCTGGACGACAGCGCCAATCGCCGTCTCGTCCTGCCGCAGGCATTCCTGGCAGTCGACGCCGTTCTGATCCTCTGCCAGAACGTGACCAACGGCCTGGTTGTCTATCCGAAGGTGATCGCGAAGCATCTCGAAGCGGAACTCCCTTTCATGGCAACGGAGAATATCCTCATGGCCGCCGTTGCCGCGGGCGGCGATCGCCAGGATCTCCACGAACGGATCCGCCGGCACAGCCAGGCAGCGGCCGCCGTGGTGAAGGAAGAGGGGGGGCAAAACGACCTCATCGCGCGTTTGAAAAACGACGACGCTTTCGCCGCGGTCGATCTTGGCTCAACGCTCGACCCCTCGAAATTCGTCGGCCGTGCCCCACAGCAAGTCGAGGAGTTTATCGAGGAGGTGGTCGATCCGATACGCGCTCGGTATCCCGCCGCACTCGGGCAGGAAGCGGAGGTGCGGGTGTGAAGGACTAGTTCTTAGAAATTAGTTCTTAGATCTTAGATCTTAGGTTTGAGTTCCAGATCCTAAGATCTAAGTTCTAAGATCTAAGCTCTCTTCTACTTCTCCGGCACAACGATGGGCGTGCTCTTGTCGTTGCCCCATTCGCTCCATCCGCGATAGTAGTTCCGGACGTCTTTCGCCCCCATCAACTCCAAT
>JAAYEH010000530.1 GCA_012728855.1 Rhodopirellula sp.
CATGTACTCTTGGAGTTGCGCGGCGGCGTGCTCTTCGGCCTTCGTCCGATCCTCGGCGATCACAATACGATAGGTCTCGTCCACCGTCAGGTCCTGGGATCCCAGAGCCTCCACGGCGACCAGCAAGGGAGCCACGGCCGCGAAAAACAAGAATGGTTTCATGCTTGCACCCCGGTATTCCTTCATTGCACTGAGCCTGGAACCGATCCAGCGTCGTTTGGCCGTCCATCTTACCACGGCGCGATGATAATCTCGTATTCGCGGGACGTCAAGGATTTGCGAGCTTGCCGTGCCGTCATCCCGCATTGCCTGTCACGGCATTCTGCACTCTTCTCCTCGATGTCCGGCCAGCATCGCCGTCTATCCATCGCGATCCGCTCACGGACGATTGCCCCCTTACAGCCGAGCTCATGACAGGGTCATGGCTACCATAATCCGCACTCAGAAGCGTTTTGATCTCCGCCTTACACATGCATCATCCGGCCCCAGAGCACCCACTCAGCCGCGCCGTCGCGTGAGCCGTTCGACCACACCCTTTATGAGCAGAATGCACGGGCCGATAGGATTGACTTTCCTGCGTCGCCACTTCAGACTCATCGTAGCAGACGGCCCGGTGCCAACGGAATCTCGTTGATTCCGTTGACGATTGTGGAACCATGTACTGCGTTCTGCCTCGGGAAAGCGGGCTCCCGTTGATCGCCCGCGTTCCATCAGGAATGCAGAACACCATCGACAGCCATTCCGGGAGTTTCGTTCTCTCACCCATCGAAAAGGATTCCTCGCATGAGCAACCAGACTACGCGAAGAGGTTTTCTCGGCGCCACGGCGACGGCGGCGGCTTGGGCCGGCGGCCGGGCCTATTCGGCCGAAGCGAGCGTCAAGCCCGGCCCCAACGACACGATCAACCTGGGCCTGATCGGCTGCGGCGGTCGCGGTACTTACTTGATGTCTCGTTTTCTGGAACAGCCGGGCACGCGGATTGTCGCCGTTTCCGACATCAACGAGCCACGCCTGGTGGCCGCCCGCAAGCGCGCCGGGGGCGACACGGTCCAGGCGTACCATGACTACCGCAAGCTGCTGGAGAACAAAGATATCCAGGCCGTGATCGTGGCCACCAATAAGCACTGGCACGCCTTGCCGACGGTCCACGCCTGCCAGGCCGGCAAAGACGTGTACCTGGAGAAGCCGCTGGCCCACTCGATTGGCGAAGGCCGCGCGATCGTCCAGGCCGCCGAGAAATACCAACGCATCGTGCAGATCGGCACGCAGCAGCACAGTTGGGAACAGTATCGGCAGGCGGTCGAGATCATCCGCTCGGGCGGCTTGGGGGAGATTTCGGAAGTCAAGGTCTGGGACTACGAGAACCAATATCCGGGGTGGGGCTGCCCCCCCGACTGCGATCCACCCGCCGGCCTCGACTGGGACTTCTGGCTCGGTCCTGCGCCCAAGAAGCCCTATAACCCCAACTACTTCCTGCACGATTACTGGTTCTTCGACTACGCCGGCTCGTTCCAGTGCGATTGGGCCGTTCATCATTACGACATCGTCCACTGGGCCATGGGCGTAGACCGACCGAAAACGGTCGTGGCCATGGGCGGCATGATGTGCTTTCCCAAGAACAACCTGCAGTATCCGGACACGCTCGATGCGATCGTCGAGTATCCGGCCGGCCCGGTGGCCAAGCAGGGCTTCCTCATGCACTACACCTTCCGCGGCGGTTGCCGCCGCGAACATCGCTCCCACGGAAAATGCTTCTTCGGCACGAAGGCGTCGCTGATTCTCGACCGCGGCGGTTACACCATCACTTCCGAAAAGGCCATCAACGACAGGTCAAAGGACGTGTCCTTCCGCAGCACAGGCGACACCCACGCCCAGGCCTTCCTCGAATGCCTGCGCAGCCGCAAGAAGCCGGCGGCCGATGCCGAGGTCGGCCACTACGCCACCATTCCCGGCCACCTCATGAACATCTCTTGGCGGTCCGGCCATAAGATCCACTGGGACGCCGAAAAAGAAGAGGTCAAAGACGATCCCCAGGCCAATGCCCTGGTCCACAAGGAGTACCGGGCTCCCTGGAAGCTCGACATCTAACAGACGTCTCAAAGTAACCGTTCACGGGGCGGAGGAGAGGGCGACAGGTCCATGTTTTCGGCCAACGTCTTTGTCGCCAAAATGCGCGCAATGGCCGAAAAATGGACCAGTCCCCGACCACCCCGTGAACGGTTACCGTCTCAAACTGTAAACGCAGTTGAAAAGGGGACTGGTTCCGAGTGTGATTCGGGTCGGAATTGTCGCCGGCGTCCATGACAACTTGTTTTGCCTATCTTGATTCAGTTCGTCGGCCCCACGCAGGTCTTGCATCGCCAGGCCGCTTCGGGCCATAATGGTCCGCAATTGCTGCACGGCCGTTCGGGTTGAGCAGGTGGCTATTTCCCAGGGAGAAAGCACGTGACACGGGTCAGCCGCCGATTGTTCCTCCAAGAGACCCTTCTGGCCGCAGCCGCTGCCGCGCCCGGTTCCGCGTGGGCGGCTGCCGAACCGACGAAACAGAGCGCGAGTCCGAACGAGCGGCTGAACATGGCCATCATCGGGGCCCGTATCCGCGGAGGCCAACACGTCCAGGTGTTCGGCGGTCGGCGCGACTGCGCGATTACCCACATCTGCGATGCCGACTCCACGGTCGGCGAGCAACTCGCCGCGAAAATCCCGAACAAGCCCAAGTTCGTCCAGGACATGCGGCGGATCTTCGACGACAAGTCGATCGACGTCGTCACGATCTGCACGCCCAATCACTGGCACTCGCTGGCCGCGATCTGGGCCATGCAGGCGGGCAAGGATGTGTACGTCGAAAAGCCTGTGAGCCACAACATCGGCGAGGGCCGCCGCATGGTGCAGGCTGCCCGCAAGTACAACCGGATCTGCCAAGCCGGCACACAACACCGCGCCAACGGCGTCCACCGCGCAGCGGCCAGGTACGTGCGCGAAGGGAAGCTCGGTCGGGTCACGCTGGCATACTCGTGCGTGAGCGGAACGCGAGGTTCGATCGGGCCGGCGGGGCAGTATTCCCCGCCGCCGACCGTGGATTACGACCTCTGGTCCGGGCCCGCGCCGATGGAAATCCCCGTCCGCCGCAAGTCGTTTCACTACGACTGGCATTGGTTCTGGAACTGGGGCGGAGGCGAGTTGGCCAACAACAGCGTGCATTATGTCGACACTCTGCGGTTGATAACCGGTCTGGCGGGCCTCGGCAGGGGCGTGCTGTGCCTCGGTGCGCGCCTCGGTCTGGACGATTGCGCGGAAACGCCCAACGTGCAGCTCGCGGTCCACGACTTCGGCCCGGCCACTCTGGTCCAGGAGATCCGCAACTTGAAGGGCCGCCGGCCCAAGCACGGCTCGATCTACATCGCCGGCACGGAGGGCTACTTGGCCGGCGAACTCGGCCGCCTCTGTGCGTACGACCGCCAGGGCAACGAGCTGCTGGAGCTCTCCGGACCCGCCCTCGACCACTTCGGCAGTTTCCTCGAAGCTGTCCGCACGCGGAATCGCGAAGCACTCAGCGCCGAGGTCGAGGGAGGACATGTTTCAACCTCTCTCATCCACGTGGCGAACATCTCGCACCGCTTGGGGCGGCCGGCTTCGCCCAAAGAAATCCAAGAGGCCCTCGAGGCCCGGAAGACGCACCCCTACGCGATGGAAATGCTCGAAGAGATCTGTCAATACCTGCGCGACCGCCAGATCGACCTCGAAAAGACCCCGCTGGCGCTCGGCCCGAGTATCGAGATCGACTCGGACCGCGAGAACTTCATCGGCAATCCGGCGGCTAACACGCTGCTCACCCGCGACTACCGCAGGCCGTTCGTGGTGCCCGCGGAAAACGAGTTGTAACCGGAATAGAACCAGAACACCCGCACGGGAATCGCAAGGACATGCAATGTGGGGAGGTGAAGAATTGCCCTCTTTTCACCTCATTGCGTCGCGAATCTCCTCCACCATTTCGATCAGCGTATCAAGCAGCTTTTCGGAACCGTGCGGCTCGAAAGCGCACGATCCGAGCCACGTCTCGTAGCCGCCCCATTCAAAATGTTTGGCAGTCGGAATATAGCCAAAACCGCCGTGGGCCCATTCCACCAGGACAGCCGGCTGCATGGCAGCCCGCTGGCGAAACTCCAGACCGATCTCGCAGAACGGCTCGCCCGGCATCGTGCCAATACACGCCGGCCCGATCCGCAACACTTGCAGCGGCACGGAAACCTGCGCCTCGCGCGCGGCCATGTCGGTGATCCGCCTCGCGTAGCTCCACGACAGGTCGACCTGGTCGGGCGGGGGCCCCGGCTTCGTCAACCGCTCCTTGGCCCAGGCGATTTGTTCGGCCGTCGGCATGGGACGCGCAATGGTTCGCTCCCGAAAGCGGGCCGCCAGGGTCACGTGGTCCTG
Organism: Rhodopirellula sp.; assembly: GCA_012728855.1. Taxonomy (GTDB): domain Bacteria; phylum Planctomycetota; class Planctomycetia; order Pirellulales; family Thermoguttaceae; genus JABWBD01. The sequence continues at coordinate 4,432 of JAAYEH010000530.1, forward strand.
ATACTCGGCCTTGGCCAGCGCCGCCTGCACCTTGGCGGCCAGGTCGTGGGCGACGAAGCGGATCTGTTCGTAGGGCTCTTTCCGTGGTCGCGGATGGACGAAGTTGACATTGTTGATGTCGCCACTGGATGCGTTGGCCATCAGGACTACCAGCGGCGGATCCTGCTCGTTGCCACCGAGCAGCCGTTCGAGCCGATCGCAGTACACTCCGTAGTAGTCGGCGGAAATGTCCCCCTTGGGCACGCCGCCCACATAGTGCAGCGAATAGGTCGAGTAGACGGCGATCGGCCGCCCGTCCGGCTCGCGCAGGGCCAGGATCGTCACCGTCGGATCCGTCGGACCGGCCGGCTTCACCAGGTCCGGGCTGTCCGACGAGGGGTTCATCTTCACCTGGTCAATCCCC
>JAAYEH010000531.1 GCA_012728855.1 Rhodopirellula sp.
GCAGACGCGAACGCAGCGGCTCGGGGACGTCGGCCAGGTAGGGTTCGATTTCGGGCGGACGGCCTGAACTCCACGCCGCTTCGAAGCGGTCGCAGATCATGTCCATGCGGCTTAGTTCCGATGCGGCCGGCTGCCGTCGCTTTGCGTTGTTGTTTTCTTGCATCGGGTCGCTCACGCCATACGCAAAGAGCAGCCGTCCGTATTGCGAACGGCACTCCTGAACCTTTTAGTATACCCTCCCAGATTGGTGGTTCAACTTTTTGTTTCGTTGATTACTGCCAAGTCGGCGGGTTGCGAGGACACCTCTGTGGAGATGGTGCCAGACCGCCCGCGTAAACGGAAACGGCGTAGGGCGGTCGATCGGGAGGCGTTCGCTGGCGTTTTTTGGAAGGAACTTGAGATTTGGTGTCGGGTTTCGGGCATTGGTTGCACTGGTAAAGGAGGACGAGTCGTCGGTTGGCTTCCTGCGAGAGGCCAGTTCCGGCCCTTACACTACATCCCTGACGATCCACGAGGAGATTGCTGTGAGCCCCCCACGAACCGTCCGGTCCAACTTTCGATCACTCAGACTCGAGCCGCTGGAACGGCGCGAACTTCTGGAGGCCGGCCCGCTGGCCGCCACGCTCGAAATTCCTTCGCTTGGCGAGGACCTGGGCGGAAGTAGCGATTCCGTTGGGGAGACAGCCTCGGAGGCTGGGACGCGGCCATCGGTGCTCGGGGTTGAATTGCTCGGCGCCGGCACGGGTTGCCCGTTGCAGATCGAGGTGGTCTTCTCCGAGGCGATGGATCCCGCGGCGGTCCGGGACCCCGCCAATTATTTCGTCCGCAGGGAGGGAGAAACGCCCCTGCCGGTGCAAAGTGTCGACTACTCCGAGGCGGACGGCCGGCATCGGGCGACACTCACCTTGGCCGAAACGGGCCGCCTGGCGCCGGGCACGTACGAGGTTTCCGTCGAGGGGCGCAATCTTGTCGACTTGTCGGGAACCGCCATGGTCGAGGCTCGCGACGACCTCGCGGTGCATGTCAACGGTTTGAACGCGCTGGTGCATGTCGGTCTGGCCGAGAGCGGCAACTTCGAAGTGATCGGCGAACCTCGCTCCTATGGGTTCGACAAACCGCGGCAGATCGTTGCCGACGACTTCACCGGCGACGGCATCGTCGACCTGGTAAGCCTCAGCGCCGCCACGGGAGAACTGGTGTTCCTGGCGGGTCTCGGCGAAAATCGGTATTCCGATCCAGTGGCAATCGATCTCTCGGTGAGCACGATAGGGGACTGGGGCCGCCTCGGCGGACAACTTCTCAAGGGCGACTGGAACGGCGACGGGCAGGCCGATCTCGTCGTCGCTGGCGTCAACGACATCGAGGTGTTTCTCTGCGACGGACAGGGCAACTTCACGCAGGCGCCCTTCATGCCGATTCCAAGACCCGCGCCAGAGATCCAGCTCGTCTCCGATCTCACCGGCGATGGCCTCGCGGACATCGTAGTGATGCGAGCGGATCACTTGACATTGGATATCCTCAGCAAGAGCCCATTCGTTGGATACGACGTTGTTCAATCCCTCTCCTTGCCCCCAGTCGTCAGCTATGAAACTTCGCACGCCTTGACCAGCGGGGACTTCACAGGTGACGGTTTCACTGACCTGGTCGTCAGCCATGTGAAGTCAACTTCAAGTGGGTACGATTCCACGATAACCTTCTTTCGAGGTTCTGCATCCGGATTCGCCGACGGGGAAGAGATCTCCAGCAATATCGCATTTGGCCCCGACGTATTCTCTGCCGATGTCAACAAGGATGGCCATTTGGACATTATCGCGACCGAGGACCGCACGTACTACTCTCAAGGCTACAACGATGGTAACGTGATCCACGTGCTTCTCGGGGATGGAGAGGGAGGATTCTCGCCGCGAATGTTTGCGTTTAAGACCGGCCTCTATACGGAGTGGCGATCGTATATGCGGATCGGCTGCCAGGGGGCGACTCTCAGAGAGATCGACGACGTTAACAACGACGGTTCGCCAGACTTGATTTTCTCCGTCGTTCCATTCAATAACTGGAACATACCGGCGGAAGGCGGTCTTTGGGTCTGGTTGGGCGACGGCACCGGGTCTTTCGCCTCGGCAACCGACGTGCCCGTTCGTACTTTTGAAAGCCTCTTCGATACTCCGATCACGCTCGACGATGTCAACGGCGACGGCCATCTCGACGGCATCCTGGGGCGCGGAGTGGAATCGCTGGGAGACATCCGTTTCGTGTTCGGTGACGGTGCCGGCGGCTTCATTGAGGCACCAGAGGATGCAATCGAGTTGGGCGAGGCGGTCAAGATCGTACCGGAATTTGAATCCGGCGTAGCTCAGGGAGACTATCCGCAAAAACAAATCCAAGTGGCCGACCTCAACGCAGACGGCTTGCAGGACTGGACGGTCCTCAACGGCAGGTACTTCGCCAGTATTGCCACCTATTTGAGCAACTCCGAGGGAGGTTGGCAGCCGTCTTACACATGGCAAACTGGCACTGTGCGCTGGATCGAGATGGGCGACCTCAATCGGGACGGCATTGTTGATATCGTGGCTGGAAGTTCCGTGGTTGTTACGGGAGCTGATAGCAATGAGATTACCGTGTATCTTGGAAACGGCGACGGTTCTTTCGACCCTTTACCGGGCCCACCGTTCCGGGCGGAAGGCTACGCGATCTGCCCGGACGGCAAGCTCGTTGACGTTAACCAGGATGGAAACCTTGATCTGGTCGTGAGCTTAACTGAGTGGCGACACGCTATAGGTTATTCGTACGCATTTCCTGTTGGGTATGCGGTCTTTTTTGGCGACGGCAGCGGCCGGCTTGCCTTCAATGCCTACACGGTGGTTGCCGTTGAAGCTTCCAGCCAGGATCACGCGCCTGTCAACGTTTCGGACTATGATTTCGACGGCATTCCGGATCTCCTGGCATCGAGCAACGACACGCTGACCATTTGGCACGGCAATGGAAACGGTACATTCAGCACTGGCCAGACCAGCTCAAAGACCGTGTCGAATCAAGATGTGCTCTTCTATCATGTCGACGTCGATGGTGATGGAAACCAGGATCTGCTGGGATATGATCCGGGCTCCCACCTGAACGGCGATTGGAGGGTAAACGACATCCACGTCTACCTTGGAGACGGCGAAGGATACTACGCGCTTTCGACCGACCGGGACGTCCGACTGACGCTTCGCGGCTACGGTAATCGGGTTCAAGGCTTTACGATCGGCGATTTCGACGCGAACGGCGCCATCGACATTGCCGTGGATTATGCCCCGTATGCCCCGTGGAACGCCGAGCCTTACGACTACGTGGAGATCTACCTGAGCGACGGCTCCGGCCATTTCTCGGACGTGCGAACGGTGACCGTCGGTCCGGATCCCTCTGCGCTGGTGACCCTGCCGCAGGCCTCCGTGGTTTGGGTTGGTTCCTTCTCCGTCGACGAGCTTCCGGTATACGATTGGGGGGTCACGGATTGGCAAACAGTTGAAGATATCGATCTTTCGATCGGCGCCATGGCGCTGATGCTGGAAACGAGTCGGGCAGGCTTTTTGACGTTTGAGGCGTCCGTGCCCGCTCTTTCGTTGAGCACCGCCGTCGAAGCGTCGAACGTAACCTTGAAGCTTTTCGAATCTCCCGATGCCCAACAGCCTTTGGCGGTCTCGACGCTTGTCGCAGGACGGCAGCGAATCGACTGGAACGTCCAGGCGGGCGAGGCCTACTATTTCGTGCTCTCCGGTACCGCTCGCAACGTCGATCTTCAAGTCGCCAATCTCGTAAGCCGCGTTGGATCCGAGGTGACAATTGTCGGAACCGAAGACGCCGACACGTTCAAGTTCTCCGCCGGCGACATCTGCCGCGTCACGATCAACGGAGTCGATTACCAATTCACCTCCGCCGAGGCGGATAGATTCTCCTTTGACGGTTTCGGCGGCACGGACGAAGTTCAGTTCATTGGTTCCATCGGTCGCGATCATGCAACGCTGTATCCCACCTCCGGCAAGTTCTCCGGCCAAGGCTACTCGCTCACCGCCAGCAACATCGAATCGACCGACTACGACGGCGGCGATGGCGAAGACACGGTGACGATCTGGGGCTCCAAGGGAACCAACCAATACACGGCCAACCCCGGCTTCGGCGAGATGACCGGCGACGGGGTGTCGATATCCGTCACTGCCGAGACGATCTACGCCCGCGGCAATGGCGGCAGCGATACCGTCTACTTCAGCGATTCCGAGGGGGATGACCTGCTGCAATACTATCCCCGCTGGGCCATCATGTCCGGCGAGGGGTACTTCAACCAGGTCAATGCGTTCAAGGTGATGTACGCCGACGCCGAACGGGGCGCCGGCGGC
>JAAYEH010000532.1 GCA_012728855.1 Rhodopirellula sp.
GACGGAGCGGATTGAGCGGGAGCAGTTACAACTCCACCCGCATCGTGCCCTGCTGAAAGACTACCACTGTCTTGCCCTGGCCAGCTAAACCCGCCACATTCCGGCGGGACGCCGGTCACGCCCGTTCGAGGGGACAGCCGACCACCTCAGTACGTTCCGGCCCACCAGAACCACGGGTCGATCAGACTCTTATTGCCATCGAAGACCACGTCGACGCCTTTGATCTCATCCTGAATAGTCTCCAATTCGGGCCAACTGGACAGGCTGCCGTAGGAGCGGATAAAGAGGTCGGGGTCGGCACCACCGTTGAGGATGTCTTTGGCGTTGTCTTCGCCGCCGTAAAGGACGTCCCAGCCCGAATCGCCGTAGAGCTTATCGGCACCAGTGCCGCCGTAAAGCCAGTCGTTCCCGGCGCCGCCCTTGAGGGTGTCGCCGTCCGCTCCGCCGTCGAGAAAATCGTCGCCATTGTCACCATCGAGGGTGTCGCTGCCGATTCCACCGAAGAGGAAGTCGGTAGCGTAGGCGTCGTTGGGCATGTTGTTGTCGCCCCACAAGTAATCGTCACCGTGCTCGCCGAAAAGAAAGTCCTCGCCGGCACCGCCGTACATGATGTCGGATTCGCTACCTCCAGACATGTAGTCGGTGTCGTTGCCGCCGTTCATCAGGTCGGATCCGGGGCCGCCGCCCATGTAGTCGGTCGCGCCCTCTCCATAGAGAAAGTCATCGCCGCCGCCGCCGTCGATCAGGTCGGAGCCATCGCCGCCCCAGATCTTATCGACGTCGCCCTCACCATAGAGCTTGTCGTTGCCACTGCCGCCGCGAAGGTTGTCCCAGCCAGCTCCGCCATAGGCCACACAGTCGATCCAGGTGTTGTTGTGGAAATCGTCCCAACCGGAGTAGCCGTTGAAGCGGATCTCCTTCACCTGGCCGATGGGAAACTTCTTGGAGAAGCTTATGCCTTGGCTGTTGCCGAACTGCACGCACACGTTTCCCTGGCCGAACATGACGAGGTCTGTCGAGACGTACACCGTGTCGGCCGCTTGCGTGCCCTCGATGAGCAGCGTGCCATTGGTCTGCAGGCTGGCGGTGCCGAGGGGGGCAAGCAACTCGAGGCGTTCGAGGCCTTCAAAGGCCAGTCGTCGGCCGCCGGACCGCCGGCTCGGGTTGCTCTTAATCGCCGGGCGAAACATGCGGAATGACATGGCTGCACCTTCTTTCTCGTGATGTGGGTCTTCTGCTGGAGCCCGCCTTCGGTTCTGCTACGCACCGACGCGTGAAACGTGACCGGACAAAGCGACTCCTTCTATTCTGGTGATATGGCCATTTGTTGTTCCCGACCGACAATAACCATCCTTTGCCACGTGTATAGTTCCTTCCCCCTGCTTGGAACAAGAGATGCAGGAGGGACCAGGGGCTCAAGAGGCTTGAATCGCACGCCTAATAGGGCATCAAGATTCCCGGCTGACGGGCTTCTGCGACCCCAGGAAACCCTTGGTCCAGAACGGCGGCTCCGGCTTCGACTTGCGTGCGGAGTTGACCGTCGATCCTAAGGCGAGCGGCAGAAAAGAATCTGCCCGCCTCGGACGTAGCCTGACTCTCCGAGTCCGGGTTTCGAAGCCAGACCCGACTCGGAGAGTCGGGCTACGAATTTCTGCCGCTCGCCTAAAAGTGCCTCGATATCGGCCGCCTGGCATTGCAGCCATTTTCCGATCCCGAAAGCTATTTCTCCGGAAGACTCGCCATCGCTTCCTTCAGAAAGGCGACTTGGCGCGAGAGTTCTCTGACTTTCTCAGCGGCGCCAGTCAAGTCGCCGGACTTGCCTAACTGCTCGACCTGTTGCGCGGCATCGGCGGCAGACCGGGCGCCGAGGTAGACGATGGTTCCTCGAAGCCTATGCGCGGCTGCAGCGAGAGCTGTGGCATTACCGCCGCGGACGGCTGCGTCGAGCTGATTCAGTACCTCGGTAGACTCAGCCAAGAAAAACTCCGCCATCTTCACGAACATCGCGTGGCTGCCGAAACAGCTTGCCAAGGCCACTTCCGAGTTGAACACATCCTCGCCGGCGGGTTCTGCGGCTTTCTCGCAGTCCGCCTCTTCCGTCCTTTGCCGATCGTCGAGGGGCTGCGGTAGAGGATCCTTGTCTGCGATCAGGTCAACGAGTTCGATCAGTTCCCGGGCGTCGATCGGTTTGGCGAGATAACCATCCATGCCCGCTGAAAGACATCGCTGCTGATCGCCTTTGAGGGCATGAGCAGTTATGGCCACGATCGGCACCTTCGCCTTGCGAGGATCCTGCAGAGCCCGAATGGCGGACGTGGCTTGAAAGCCATCCATCACCGGCATGTGTACGTCCATGAGGACGACGTCAAAATCACGCTGTCGGACCATGTCGACGGCCTCACTGCCGTTCTGGACGACTTCGACAGCGTGGCCGCGCTGGTTCAAAACGAACATCGCCACCTTCTGATTGGCTGGATTGTCTTCGGCCAGCAGGATTCGCAAACTCCTCCGGGCCCGTTCCCGCCAAGAGCCATCGATGGAAACGGGGGCGGACTTGTCGGCACCTGAGTTGATTCCCACGGCTTCCATGATGGCGCGGAGCAGGCCCGACTGGGTGACCGGTTTATCCAGATACACGGCCTTCTTCGCGGTCTCTCCGCACCGGCAGAGTCGACCCTGATTCGAGGGAGAGAGCATCAGGACGATCGCCGGCGTGAGATTCTCGAGGGATTGCACGTGCTCGGCGAGAGTAAAGCCGTCGATTTCCGGCTGCGTGCCATCGACCAGGAGCAGGCGGAAAGGCTCTCCGACCGCGGCGGCCCGATCCATCGCTGCCAGGGCGGCTGGGGCACCCTCGGCCGCTTCCGGCTTCATCCCCCAACGAACGAGCATCCGCTGCTGGATTTGGCGGCTCGTGGCATTGGAGTTGACAAGCAAGATTCGCAGGTCACGGAGCGTCTCGAGACCGGCAGGAGGCTGTGCCGACCCGCTTTCCGTGGCAGACGGCAGCGCAAGAGTGGAGGTGAAATGGAATGTGCTGCCCCGGCCCAGCTCGCTCTCGACCTCGATCCGACCGTCCATCATGGCCGCCAAACGCGACGAGATGGCCAAACCTAGGCCCGTGCCGCCGTAACACCGCGTGGTGGAAGCGTCCGCTTGCGTGAAAGACGCAAAGATCCGCTGCTGATCCTCGCGCGCAATACCGATGCCTGTGTCCGACACGGAGAATTTCAGGACAACGAAATCGGCAGTCAAGCCCCGAGATTCAGGGACCGGAAAGTCGCGAAGGGGGGAAGGCATCAAGTTGAGAGCATCGGGGGCGGCGGCATATTCTTCGCTATTGCCGCGCCCTGGGTTCTCGATCCGCGCCTTCAGACACTCCTCCGCTCTCGCCTCTCGGCTTTCGACTCTGACCCGCAAGACAATCTCGCCTTGCGCGGTAAACTTAATCGCATTGCTGAGCAGGTTCGTGAGGATTTGGCGAAGCCGCAAGGGATCACCGATGACCTGCTCAGGCAGGTCATCCGGCAGATCGCACATCAGTTCCAACCCTTTCTCGCAAGCCCGCAGCCCCAGGGCTTTGACCGTCCCTTCGAGAATGCTCAACGGGCTGAAGGGGATGGACTCCAATTGGACGCCGCCGGCCTCGATCCGCGAGAAGTCAAGCACCTCGTCCAGCAGTTCGAGCAGGATTTCGGCCGATTCTCGGGCAGATTTCAGGTAATCTTCTACCTTGGGGCTCAACGCTTCGCGCAGGGCCAGATCGGTCATGCCGAGGATCGAGTTCAGCGGAGTCCGCAGTTCATGGCTCATACTGGCCAGGAAGCGGCTCTTCGCCAGATTGGCTGCGTCGGCGGCGGCTCTCGCCTGGGCGAGTTCCTCCTCGGCTTGTTTGCGGCGAGACTGCTCTTGGGCTTCTTGAAGTGCCCGGCGCACGGCCGGTACCAGCCGTGAGATCCGCTGCTTGAGCACGTAATCGCTGGCGCCCCTCTTGAGCATCTCGATGGCCAGATCCTCGCCCAACGTGCCCGATACGAAAACAAACGGCACCTCCGGCCGCAGTTGGCGTGCCAGATGCATCGTCTCCAGCGGGTCCATCCCGGGAAGAGTGTAGTCCGAAATAATCAGCGCATAAGACTCGCGTTGCAGTGCCTCCTGAAAGTCGGCCAACGTCTCCACGCGCTCCAGCTCGACCGCCAGTCCACCCTCCCTTAAGAGTTCATGCACCCACTCGCTATCTTCCCAGTCGTCCTCCAAGTGCAGAATGCGTAAGACTGGTTCCATGGCTTTACCTCAACGGTATCTTCGTGGGCGGCAGCGCACCGACGCCGGGTAATGCGTTTCGAGATTCCTGTGGGAAAGGCGGTTTCGCCAAGTTCGCTGGCATCGACAGTCAGGGATCCCCCACTGGTCCCAAGGGCCGAAAAGAAGAAAGGCCTGATTCGAGAAGTAGCACCAATTGGTCGTTGGAGCAAGCAAGCATGTCAGTCTTTAGCCGCCCGACAACCACACTACGCGGCACAAACGAACGCGCTCGCGCGGCACAAAACTGCCTGGCACGCCAGGGTCAACACCCCCCATGCTCAAAGAACCGTTTGGCTCAGCCTCATCCCCCCAAGAAAAGACCCTTTGCCGGCCCGGCAATCAGGCTGCTCATTTCCTTGATCCACTCACCGAATTGCCGCCGATGGTTGGACGAGGAAGAAGCAGCACTTGAACACAAATTGTAGGCGAACAGCCTGCCTCTCGTCTATGGGTAAAAACCCTAGCCGGCAGTCATGACTGGCCAGCCGCATTGCCCCAGAAGTCTCGCGAAGTAACCATGCCCCCGATCCTACGCTTCCGAGGCGTCCAACGCACCCCATCGGTAAATGGCGCAGTCTGTTGCCGGTGCGGCGCGCGAGCGGGATTTCCGGAGTGCATGATCGTCTCTCGGCTGAAGCCGCGTGCGGCGGAGGCCGAGGCCCGGCGTTCTCTTTATTGCACGCACTCGTTGCAGTACAATCAGCTACCATGGCCCGGCGGTCCGCCGGGCCGCAGAGCCGATCGGGCAGGAGAATTCTGTCCGGCTGGCTGAGTTGTACCGCCGATCGGCCGGCCGCCGGAACCAGGAACAGCGATGCGCGATCCGGTCTTAACACGCGAGATGTTCGGATTCATTGTTCTCGCCGACTTGAGCGACGATTTCTTCTGTCTAACCGGCATGCAGGGCCTTCCCTTCTATCTGAACACCGCGGGGCGGAAGATGGTCGGCTTGGACGAAGACTGTGACGCGGCGTTTGTGAACCTCGAGAAACTCCACGTGGAACCACCCTGGGCTACTCTGCGCGATACTGCCGTACTCGCGGGCCCCGGTGCCGCGTTGTGGGAGGGACCAGGCCGGCTGAGCAACGTCCGTACGAGTGGGATCATCGAGGTCCGCACCAAAGTCCTCTGCGTTCGCCACCCCCAGACGAAGTTGCCACTGGGATTGGCGATTATTCACCGTCTGCCGCATGAGGATCCGCAACTGCAAGCCTCCTTGCGCGAAAACGTAGCACGCAAGCATGCGATCCTGGAGTCGTCGCTCGATCCAATTATCACGATCAATCATGCGGGCGTGATCACCGAATTCAACCGTGCGGCGGAACAGACGTTCGGCCATCGCCGTGATCGCGTCCTGGGCACACGCCCCTCCGAGATTCTTTTCCCGCCGTCCAAGAGCGCGGGTTTCGGCAACCGCATCGACCGCTATCTCAACGCGAATGAGGGTTCCATGCTGGGACGGCGGATCGAGGTGACGGCGGTGCGGGCCAATGGCGAGACCTTCCCGGCGGAAATGGCCATGACCATCAATCAAGAGCAGGGGTTGCCCGTGATGACCTTCTTCGTGCGCGACATCAGCCATCGCAAGAAGGCCGAACAGGATCAGGCCCGCCACGCGGCCGAACTCGAACGGTCGAATCGCGATCTGGAGCAGTTTGCTTACGCGGTCTCGCACGACCTCCAGGAGCCTCTTCGCAAAATCCACACACTCGCTGAGCGGATTCTGAGGCGATCGAGGGATCTGTTGGCCGACGCCGACCGCGACTATCTTGCGCGGATCGAGGATGCCGCGCGGCGGATGCAGGGTTTGATCGATGCTTTGCTGAGCCTCTCGCGCGTGACCACGAAAGCCCGAAACTTCATGCCCGTGGACCTCGCGACAATTGCTGCCGAAGTCGTTACCGACCTGGAATTGCCGATCGAGGCAGCCGACGCCGCGGTCGAAATCGGCGACTTGCCGACGATCCAGGCCGATCCGGTGCAGATGCGGCAGTTGTTCCAGAATCTCATCGGCAACGCCCTGAAGTTCCGCAGGCCGGACGAGCCCCTCGTCGTGAAAGTGCGCGGGCGGTTGATCATGCCGTTGGAACAGCGTCGCAATAACTCTTTCCCCAAGAAGCTGTGCCGGATTGTAGTCGAGGACAATGGCATCGGGTTCGAAGAAGAATACGCGGAAAGGATCTTCGGCGTCTTCCAGCGGCTTCATCCCCGCAGTGTCTACGAAGGAACCGGAGTCGGACTGGCCATCTGCCGTAAGATCGCCGAACGGCACGGCGGCAACATCTCGGCTCGTGGCAAGCCTGGCGTGGGATCCTCGTTCACGATCGTACTGCCGGCGGTCCATCGCGACAAAGTGAACTGAGACTCGTCCGGTAGTTTCGCAACCGTTATGCATTCGCCGATCCCTACCAAGACTTGTCCCCGATCGGCACGACGGTCAAGGCCGTTTGCGTGCCTGGATTTGCTCGTAAAGCTTCAACATTTCACGGATGCCGGCGGCGGACTTTGTGTCGCCGTTGGCGTCGGCGATTCTTAGTGCGTCTTTGGAAGTGGAGATTGCGTCGGCGAATCGCCCGGCGAGCGCGTACGCTCCAGCCAGGATTCTCAGGGCCGACAGATCTTTGTGGTGCGTCAGTTCGCAGGCTCTCTGGGCTAGAACGAGCGGCTCCTCGCCGTTATGCTGTTCGGCCCGCTGTTGCATCATTCCAACCGACGCAAGCCCGAGAATCGCGGGGACGAGATCCGGTTGCTCCTTCAGAGCGAGGCGGTACAAAACGGCGGCCTCCGTTGGCCGACCCTGGCGATACAACAAGTTCCCCCAGGCGTAATTCGTGAACGCATCCTCAGGCCCTTCGCGGTGAGCGCGTGCGAGATTCGCCTCGCCCTCGGTGACGTCGCCCAAGTCAAGCTGAATAAGTCCGAGAGTGGCGCGGGCCTGGTAATGGTCCGGCTTCACAGCCAGTGCTTGCCGGCAGTGGTCCGAGGCTTGCGGAAGCTGCCGCTCGTTGTACAGGAGAAAGCCCAGCCGCGCGTGGGCTTCTGCAAGATCTTCGGATTGTGGTCCGTCACGATGCAGTTCAAAGACCTTGGCGAGATGGTCTTTTGCCTCCTCCGTCCCGCCGACACGCGCAAGGGCACCGGCCAATTCGACGTGGGCCGCCGCGTTCTTCGGATTGATCTTGAGAGCCTTTCGCAAGAGAGGAACGGCTCCTTCCGCCTCGCCCTTGACAATGTACTCGATGGCTGCCCGATAGTAATTGCCGTCGTCGAGGAAGTCCACGGCGATTTTCTGGATTGCGTCGCCGCGGGTGTTGACGAACTCGGGGATGTTGGCCGCCCGGTCCGGCTGCGTGAACCAGGAGAGCACGACGGGAACACTGCTGTTTCCCTCTTCATCGATGTGCGTCAGAAAGAGCTGTGTGTAGGGAGAATAGACCTTGGAGGAGAACACCAGCCACTTGCTGTTGGGCGACCAACTGTGCCAGGAGTTCATCCGCGATGTGTTGCATCGCAATCGGCGCGCGGAACCGCCCTCGGCGGGAATGATGTTGAGTTCACTGTCGGGCTGAAGCAGCATGAAACTGTTCGCTTTGCAGAACACGATCCATTTGCCGTCGGGCGAGAATTTCGGGAAATAGTTGCTCATGCCGTTGTGGGAAGCCCCGGCAAGAGGCTCAGGCACGCCGCCGCTGCCGCCGTTGAAGGCAAGCCGGTACAGATCGAACCGGAACATCTCTTTTCCTTGAAGGAATTCGTCGCACTCTTCCGGCGAAAGGAGCATGGACCGCGAAGGCGTTCTCTTGCGTAGTTGATAGGTTTTACTGCGAGCGAAGACGATCCACTTCCCGTCCGGGCTCCACACCGGATTGCTCTGGACGAATTGCTTGTCGTCGGCACCGGGAAGCGCGCGGAATTCCCGCGTAGAGCGGTCGTACACGACCAGGATCCCTTTGATCGGGAAGAAGAGCTGGCTGAACGCCAGGTCGTGGCGAGGGACGAACACGGAAAGATCCTGGACGGTACTGATCACGTAACGGCCATCCGGTGAAACCTGGGACAAGAGACCGAAAGTGGGCTCGCTGTCGGCCCTTCGATAATCCTTCCAGCTAATGATCTTCTCGCGGTCCAAGGTCATGTATCTCGAAACAGGACTGATTGCGTACGACCCCTTGTCGTTGGCGTAATCGACGTCGAGCCCCAACACGGCGCCGTCGGCGGAAAACGAGTGGCAGTTGCCGCACACCGGCAGTCGCTCCAAAACGACGGGGGGCTGCTGCCTCGAACTGACCGTTCCAAACCGCCAGCGGATTTGCGAAGGATCCTTGACCGCTTCGCGGAACGGCAGATTGACTTCGCGATAGAATAAAGGCGCTGCTACCTCATCCTGCGATGTGGTGATGGAAATGCTGCCGCTCGACAATGCCTTGGCGGGAGATGCGGAGTCCCGGCCCGTGATGGTGACTGTCGTCTCGCTCTCCAGCGAGTTTCGCTGGATGGTTTTCCACTCTTCGTCCGACGGCGCCCACTCGCGCAAGGCGCTGGAAAACTCAAGATGCCGGCCGCCGGCGAAGGCAAACTCGACCAGCCATGCGTCGCACTCCGCGGAGGGGTCTTCCCAGCGAAACGTCGGGGCCGAAATATCGGCAGGAAACATCGCCTCGTCGAGCGGTTGGACGATGTTCAGGCGCGGCGTTCCGCCGGCTCGCGTTTTCACCATGCTCGGGTGCGTATGTCTCGCAGCCGGTTCCTGTTCTTGAACCGCGTCTGTTTTTGCTGTTCCCGGCAGCTTCGAGCAACCGAGCGACAGCAAGAATAGGATGGTGATACCAACACCGCCTGATAATCTCGATTGGTGCCTGGCCACCCAGTCTATCCTCCTTAGTGCAACGGGGCTCTGCCCGGAATCCGCGAGTTAGCATTGTAGTCAGCTTGCCTCGGACGCGTTACTCCGGGCGATCCGGAATTCGACAGCTCGGCGTCGCGAGGCGACCAGCGAGACAGTATTTCGTTTCCCCCGTACGACATTTCCCCGTACGATGGCGTCGGAAGGCGGTCGTACCGGTTCCTCGTAACTCCTGTCAGTCGCCTGCCTGCCTGCATCCCGAAGTATGGTGTGCTGCCCACCCTTTGTGACTGTCCGAAATCGCCTGAATTTGCTTGACTTCTCTGGAGAGATTGTCAAAATAGGGGCGTCCGTTCTTATCGACAAGGCATGATGCGCAGGGGGATGGCGTCAGGGGGTGGCGTTGCTCCGGGCCGTAAGCTGTTTGTTCGAGCCTTCTCTCCGACGTTCCCTGTAGGCGATGTATGCCGGCCGTCGTTCCCGGTGCGCGGCAGGCAAACACTGAGCAATGTAGGTTCTGTGGATGCGGTCACTCGTTATTCTCTTCTCTTGAAAGGGTACGATCCATGAGTTTTCTTGAGCGGGTACGTACAATGAAGGCGCTGTGGCGAAGAGGGTTCACCCTCGTTGAACTACTGGTGGTCATCGCGATCATCGGGATCTTGATCGCTCTGTTGCTCCCGGCTGTCCAGGCGGCAAGGGAAGCGGCGCGTCGGAGCCAATGCACGAACAATATGAAGCAGTTGGGATTGGCCCTGCACAACTATCACGACACGCACTTGGTATTCCCGCCGGCCGGATTGGATTACGGCTTGGCCATGACTGGAGGGACCGAGCCGCCCGGAAAAACGGTCAAGAATATGAATGGGCTGGTCCTGCTGCTGCCCTATCTGGAGCAGCAGCCTCTGTTCGACAAGTTCGATTGCAGGCAGCGTTTCAGCGATTGCACGTATGACGGCAGCTACAACGTCTACAGCAGTTGCCCGCCGGCGGGTAGCGCGGCCAACGGCAATGCGGCTGCGGGGGATACGGTGCTCGCGGCCTTCTTCTGCCCCTCGGATCCGTCGGATGTTCGCAGCGGGCTTGGCGGCGCCGCTTACGGAACCGCCGTCACGGGTTATCCCGGCGTGAAGACGAACTACGACTTCAGTGTCGACCTTTCCGACATCTACTACTTCAATGACTGGAAGACGGTGAGCCCGACGTCGCGCTACATGTTTGGTGAGAATAGCGACACGAGAATCGCCATGGTTGTCGATGGAACCTCGAACACCGTGGCTTTCAACGAGACCCTGCACTGGGTACGAAACGGGCAGGCTTCAGGGTGGTCGTTCCGCTCGTATACCATGTTCGGGCTGGATTTGGAGCGAGGCATCAACGTGTGGCAGACGAGCGCTACGTACCCTCCCCTTCCAGGGAGGCTTGACACTTGGGACCGTCCTTGTGGCAGCCTGCATCCAGGAGGCTGCAACACTACGCTGGGCGACGGATCCGTCCGGTTCATTGCGGAGACGACGGATCTGGTGGTCCGCCAAGGGATCTCCACGATGGGCGGCCACGAAGTGGTGTCGATGCCCTAGTGACCGCAATGTTCCGCGCCGAGGAATTGACGGATTGACTGAAGCAACTGGGTTTGTGCCAAGAGAGGATCGACATGCGAGTTTCCAGCCGAGCGGTTGTTGCCTGCATTTTGCTGTGCTCCCTTTTCGCGAGCTGTAATCCGAATCCGGCCGGGGACATGCCGGAGGGAGTACCCGTGAGTGGCACGGTGACGTTGGACGGCAAACCTTTGCCGGGCGTAAACGTGACATTTATCCCGGTTGGCTCAACCCGCGGTGACATATGCTTCGGTCTAACCGACGCGAGTGGCAAGTATGAGTTGAATAACCGCTACGGCCACTCGGGAGCGCCGGCGGGCGAGTACAAGGTGACTTGCACGGTGGGCGGCGGCCCCGGTTCGGACGCGCCCGCCGAGGGCGCGCCCGCCGAGCCGGCAGATGCGTCCACGTCCCTGCCGGCCCACTACACTTCGGAAGACGCAACCAAACTGAAAGCCACCGTGCCGGCCGGTGGTGGAACGATTGATTTCGAGTTGACATCCGGGCAATGACTTAGAGCCTATCCCAAAACCGCCGGGGACTGGCTCATTTTGCGGAGTCTTCGGAGCAAAATGTGCCTGTCCCCCTCTCCGCCAAGGTTTTGGGATAGGCTCTTAGAGTCTCTCCTCAGCCGACGGCCATTCAGGCAGATGTGAGGCCGGGTGCCAGGGATTTCGAGTCCAGCATCGTGACGCTGTGCCTCTAGCGTGCCGCGCGTCCGCCCAACCGCTGCGCTATCTACGCCAAATCCTTTTCCATGCGCGGGCAACTGGCACCAGATCGGCACCCAAGTTCGACCAGATGTCGGCTTGAACGACTGCCCGATGCAGCAAGAATGCGGTGCCTCTGCGCACCAGTAGCCCGGCGGGTCAATCGCGAGGATCGATGGTCCGGACGCCTCCCGGTCGCAGAACGTCCCTTGGTTCCGCCATGCTCGCTCTACACCGTCACGGTATGCGAGTTTCTAGACACCCAACTTTCGGCCGGTGCAAACTTGCGCGCACGCCCTCCAACGTAAACCCACCGCCGCCAACTGCTTACGCCCCGAAGTCTCGCCCGACGAATAAATCAGAAAAGTCGCCTTGACGAATAATTCCCTCGCCCCGCCTCCCTGCCGAGAAATTCCCCTTATGCCCTGGCCCAGAAAACTGCTTGACATCGCGCGCCGCATCGACCATGCTCAGACAGCAGTAGTGGACGCACGATCACGTCCATTCCCCGGAGCCGGATCCAGCCGCTGTCGCTGCCCGGCTCCGGCAGTCCCTTGGCAATTCGGTTGATGATTCGAGTTCTCCCGGCGACGGGCGGAATGGATCGCGGTCTCTTTCCGCCCCCAAGTGCCCGCCCTGCTCCAGCACCGCAAGAAACCGGCACCTCATCTCCCAGAAGCGCGTGGTCCCCATGTCCCCTCGGATTTGCGAAATCGCCAACTTGGGCACCACACAATCCAGGACCGAAGTGTTGCCCGGTCGATCCGCCTGCCCCTTGAGATGTCCATCACCGGCAGTTGTCTAGCTGAGCCGCTGGGCCTGTGCCAGTGTGTTCCCGCGGCGCACCTCTTCCTACTTCTTGCCGGAAATCCCCAATTCTTCCGCGTGAGGCTTGAGGGCTTCGATGACGAAGCGGATGTGTTTATCAAAATCGGCGCCGAGGTTCTCCACACTGTTCTTGATGATCTCACGATCCACCTTGGCGGCGAACGCCTTGTCCTTGAGTTTTTTCTTGACGCTCTTCGGTTCGAGGGTCGCGATTCCATCGGGCCGCACCAAACAGCAGGCGATGACGAAGCCGGTCAGTTCGTCGCAGGCCAACAGTGCCTTGTCCATCGGCGTTTTCGGCGGCAATCCCCACTTCGTTTGATGGAACGAGACGGCGTAGGCAATCTCCTCTTCCCCCTGTTCTCGAAGCCAGTCCACGATTCGCTTTGGGTGTTCCTCGGGCCACTGGTCGTAATCGGCATCGTGCAGAAGGCCGGTGATGCCCCATAGTTCCGGCTCGCCACCGTACCGGGAAGCTGCCGCCCGCATCACGATCTCCACCGCTCGGGCGTGCGCTAACAGGGAGGGATTGCTTGTCCAGGCGTGAAGTTGCTCAAGCGCTTGATCGTGGCTGATGGGCATGGCGGGATTCCTGAATCAACCTCTGGATGCTAGCCTGTCATTGTAAAGCGAGGGACGGCGATGAACCACCCCGTCCGGCCACGGAGTGTCCGGACCGCATGTTTCGTGCGGCGGCGCGGCTGAGGCGGTCCGCCCAGTAGAGTGGCTCGGGAAGGCGGCGGCCGAGTAGGAGACGCCGGACCACCGCTTCCGCCAAGGCCACGTTGGATTTGTGGCCGGGAGACACGAAGATCGGCCGAGAACTCCTCGCCGTGGGCCGGATCGCCACGCCGAGGGCCTTGCCGTCGACCCTCACCGGGCGCGATTCCAGCAGACCCATATCCTTGAGATCGACGCTACCGCAGAGAATCTTCTTCGTAACGCCGATCGTTGCCATCGACACAACCGCGCCGAGATGGGCGGCGATTCCAGCCCCGCGAGGGTGCAAAACGCCACTGCCGTCCACCAGCAGCAAGTCGGCGCGGTGATCGGTCGATGCTGCTGCTTCGAGGACGTCCAGCAGCAAGGGAATCTCGCGGAACGACAAGTACGACGTGATGTACGGAAACCGAACCGGACGACGGACAGTCGTCGCCCAGAGCTGTCTTCCCGTCTCCAACTCAAATAGGACGTAGGCGGCGACCCCTTCACCGCAGGCCATGTAGGAAACGTCGACACCGGCGACCCGTTTCGGAAGCGTTCGTCGCCCGCGTAGGGAAATCCGCGTGGCGATATCCTCCTGCACTTGCGTGAGTCGCGCAAGCGGAAGGGTCGAACGGAATCCGTCGAATCGATACCGCGGCACGTCCACCGCTGCGCCGCGGACCTCGACGCCTTCGGATTCCAGCCGCCGTGATTTGGCGTCCGAACCGCCGGCCACATACTGCCCCACCGTCCCGTCCACCCGCACAATGCGATGGCAGGAGCAATCCGCCGAGTGGTCGTGGTGCAAGAGGAAGTGGCCGACCCAGCGTGCGGCCACGGCGTTGCCCAGCGCCGTGGCGAGCGTACCGTACGTGCTGACGCGTCCGGGCGGAACCTGGCCGACCAGATCCAGTAACTCCCGCTCGAGATCGGGCAGGTCACGAAATTCCTGGGCGTTCACGCGAATAACCTCCACCCCTTTCGTTCGTTCGGGCGTATCGGATATGCTGGAAATCCTGACGTTGAGTATTCCAGGCCAGCGACGAAAAGGCAATTCCCATGCTCCGCATCCTCCTCATTACGTTTCCCCTGCTCTTCCTACTGCTTTCTCCACTCCATGCCGCAGATGTGCCGTGGCGCCACCCGCTCTATCTCGACGGCGGCGGCCACTGGCGGCAACGTATCGGCCTGGAAGTCGAGAACCGCAGCGGCGCCGCCTTGGCCGGGCAGCCAGTGGCAATCACAATCGGCACCGGCCTGCGACAAGCCGATCTGGCAGGGGAACGGGCCGAGGCGGTTCGCGTCGTGGACCAGGACGGCGTCGAAGTGCTTTTCGGGATTCGCTCCGCCGCGGGCGACTTGATCACCTCCGGACCGGTGCCCGCGGACTCAGCGCTGGTGATTCCCGCGGTGTGCGAAGCCAACGCATCGGCACGATACGAGGTCTATTTCGACAACCCGGCGGCCGGCGAAGTCCCGGATTTCTTGACCGCTCAGCCGGGGCTGGTCAATGGTGATCTCGAACTTGGCGATGGGGATGCGCCCGCCGGCTGGAGTCATGATGCCGCAGACCAA
The DNA here is from genome assembly GCA_012728855.1 of Rhodopirellula sp. Taxonomy (GTDB): domain Bacteria; phylum Planctomycetota; class Planctomycetia; order Pirellulales; family Thermoguttaceae; genus JABWBD01. Next base: position 14,565 of record JAAYEH010000532.1, read on the forward strand.
GAGCATCAGGCCACCTGGACCGACGAGAGCCCTCACTCCGGCCGGCGTTGTTTGAAAACGTTCGTCGCCAAAGGGGCGGAACCGACATGGATCGCCACACGGCAGAGCGGTCTGGCGATCGTCGGCGGCCGACGCTATCAAATGCGGGCCTGGGTCAAGGCTGAAAACGTGCGAGGATTCGCCGGCTGGTACATCCACGTCGGTACCCGCGAAAAGTCGATGATGACCTCGCCGATGCTCAACGCGGGCGAGGGCGACTTCGATTGGAAAGAAGTCCGCGCCGAATTCACCGCCCCGGCAGAAGCAAATTTGGCCAGCCTGGGGACCGTGCTGCGGGGAACCGGGACCGCCTGGTTCGACAGCGTCGAGTTGGAATTGCTCGATTCCAGCCCGATCGGAGTGACCGTGCGGAAGCCCGAGCGCTTGGCGCTGGAGGAATTGCCCGGCAGTGGATCATGGTATGCGAGCGGTTCCGGCGGCACGTCGCCCGACCGCCGCGTCGAACTGAAGCTGTTCAATTTCAGCGACGAAGTGCTCGAAGAGACGCTCGTCTCGTGGGACGCCTCGATGCTCAAAGCGAGGCTTGGCGACAGACCATTGGAAAGCTCCGTCATTGTGGTTCGGGATGGCCGGCCCGTGGCAGCAACGTGCATCGACACCCTGCTGCTCTGGCCGGCCCGGATCCCGGCCCGATCGGTAGGGACGTGGCACGCCTACTCATTTGCCGATGAGCCGTCGGCTGCCGATGCTTTGCCGGCGGAGGCGGTTTCGCCCGTGGCGAAAGCCAACCGAGTGCAAAACCCCGGCTTCGAGGACGGAGATGCCGAACCGACCGCTTGGACGCACACGCAGGCCGAGGAGGGCGTCCGGTTCTCGCTTACCGACCCGAAGCGAGAACCCCTCGGCGCAAGCTGCGCCCGGATGGACGTGCCACACGGCGCGTCGAAGGCCTGGCGGGGCTGGCATCAATCCGTCGCCGTCAAGCCGGGAAAGACGTATCTGCTGGCCGCCTGGCTCAAAGCGGAGGATCTGCGAGGCGCCGCCACGGTACACGTTCACCTGCGGACCGCCGATGGCCAGTTGTGCAAAACGGGCGGCATGACCAGCATCGGGCCGACGATCAGCGGAACCACGGATTGGACACGGATCTCCGGTCTGCTGACAATGCCCAGCGACGCGACCGATTTCCAAATCCACCTCACCACGGAAGCCAGCGGCACGCTGATGCACGACGGGCTCCTTCTTGCCGGAGTGATTCCGGCGATGCCGGGAAAAAGCGAGGGACGCCCCTTGGCGGAGTCGGAAGGCGTGCGTATCTGGCAGATGCCCGCGGTTGCCAAGGTCTTTCGCGATGATTCGGCGCCTCGACATTCCGAGAAAGCGTGGATCTCTGCGGCACGAAACGAACGGGAGCCGCTTCAGATCGCCATCCGCAGCCCGCGGGCCATGAAGCAGGTCCGCGTCGAAGTCGATCCTTTCATCGGCCCGGCCGGGGCGAAACTCGACGATCTGGAAATCAACGTCGTCGGCTACGTTCCAATCGACCATCCGACCAGTTACTATCGATCGGAAAGCCCCGACTGGGTCCGCAAGATCCCCACGACTCGGGGCGGCTGCGACGGCTGGCCCGGGCTGTGGCCGGACCCGCTGCTTCCCCAGGACGTTTTCGACCTGGAGGCGAACGCCACGCAGCCGATTTGGGTGACGGCTCGGGTCGCGAGTGACCAACCCGCGGGCGAATATGAGGGGAAAGTGCGTCTGATCGAAGAGCGGCGCGTCGTAGCCGAATTGCCGCTGACGTTGCGAGTCTGGGATTTCACTTTGCCGCGGGAGAGCCAACTCCGCGCGATTTACGATGTCCGTCTGGGGCCCGGGCAGGAGTGGTGGGACAAGTCGCTCGATGATAGGTACCCCGAGATCGCGCGGCTGATGGCCGACAGCCGCCTCTGTCCCGACGCGGTCCATCCGGATCCGATCGTCAAGTACGAAAGCGGCGGGGTCGTTGCCGACTTCAGCGCGTTCGACAAGGCGGCCGAAGTCTATTTCGATCAGTTGAAGCTGCCTCACGCCTATACGCCCTGGCAGTTCTACCTTTTCGGCTGGGGGCATCCTCCCAAGACCATCTTCGGTGAGAAACCTTACGAGGGCGAACCACCCTACGAGGGAGTCGATCGCGGCAAGCTGCGGCCGCAGTACAAGCGAGTCTACCAGGCGTGCCTGAAAGCGTTCTGGGACCACCTGCACCAGCGCGGCTGGGCCGACAAGTTCGTCCTCTACATTTCCGATGAGCCTTTCGATCGGCTGCCGCACATCCGAGAGCAGATGAAAGCCCTCTGCGACATGATCCACGAGGTCGATCCCAACATCCCCATCTACTCCAGCACCTGGCGGCATGTGCCGGATTGGGACGGGTATCTGGACGTGTGGGGAATCGGCCACTACGGCGTCGTGCCGACGGAGAAGATCGCCCAACTCCGCGCCGCGGGCGATCGCGTCTGGTTCACTACGGACGGCCAGATGTGTACCGATACTCCCTACTGCGCCGTGGAGCGGTTGCTGCCGCACTACTGCTTCAAGTACGGCGCCGAGGCGTATGAATTCTGGGGCGTCGGCTGGCTGACCTACAACCCCTACCGCTTCGGCTGGCACTCGTATATTCATCAGAGCGACCAGCCGGGCAGCTCGTACTGGGTCCGATATCCCAACGGCGACGGCTTCCTGCTCTACCCCGGCAAACCGATCGGCCAAGAAGCCACGGTCCGCTCGATCCGTTTCGATCAGGCCCGCGAAGGCGTCGAGGACTACGAGTATCTCAACCTGCTGAAAGGGGGCATCGAGCGAGCTAAGGCCGCCGGACGAGATGCGTCGGAAGCTGAAGAGGTCTTGCGCGAGGCCCAACAACTCGTCGTCATCCCAAACGCGGGCGGGCGGTACTCAACTCGAATCCTCGCCGATCCGCGAGTGATCGATGCGACCAAGCGCCGCCTTGCGGAAGCGATCCAGTTGCTGGGTCGATAGACGCCAGAGGGGTCGAAAGTCTTAGGATCGGCCACCGATAGCGGAGCGTTGAGAGTCGAACGCTAGGAGCAAGTCGTAAGGTTTGCCTCTCCACTCTCAGCGGCGATCCGGAAATGGGGACTGGCTCCCAACTGTTGTGTACTGGAGACGGAGATCATACAAGATGTAGGGTGCCTGTCCCCGTTTCCGGATAGCCGCTCAACGGCGGCTGCCACGCATCGGGTTTTTCTCCATGAATTGTTGCGGGACTGTCTGATAGGCGCTGCGGCGTCAGCGGCTATCCTGAAGTAGTTCACCGTTGACTTCAGGAAGTAGTTCACCGTTGATTTCAGGAGGAGATAGCTTCATGCTTCGCCAAGTGCCCCGGATGGCAATGACTCGCCCGCGCGGAGCCGGACCGCCCGAACCTGTCGGTGCTGCGTCTCACGTACCCAGTCGGGACGACACCCTAGCGAATCATGCAAAAGAGACCCTCTATCAGAGGGATTTTCGCTTTTCCCGGTGTGTAACGTGTGAATCCCGCGACGGGGTTCTGGTTCTTCGTGGCCGTGTGCCGAGCTATTATCTCAAACAACTAGCGCAGGCGACCGTTGCCGACATCGGCGGTATCAGGCAGATCGACAACCGCCTGGATGTTTTTGTCGGTACGGCATCGCCGCCGCAACGGCCACGGTAGCCCTGCTCTTCATGGTTTGCTCCGCTTTCTGGCAGAGGATTTCACACCGTCGCCAAGGCACGGACAGAATCGGCCGAGCCGAACGCGAGGCGGACGAGTTCGTCGGTAGTATGCAGACGGCAAGGCCAACCGCGCAAGCAAAAGCCGCCCGGCTGCTCGCAGCAGCCGGGCTGTTAACCAGACTCACAAAGGCGTCAGCCCACCGAAAGACAGACCGTACACCAATGCGCCAATCACTCCGCCGACGATCGGTCCAACCACGGGGATCCAGGCGTACGACCAATCCGAGTCGCCTTTGCCGGGAATGGGAAGCAAGGCGTGGGCGATCCGCGGGGCGAGATCGCGGGCAGGGTTGATGGCGTAGCCGGTCGGGCCGCCGAGGGAGAGTCCGATCGCGAAGACGAGGATACCGACGATATAAGGCCCCAACCCGCCGGACAGGTTATTGTTGACATTGGCGATGCCGAGCACGCCGATCAACAGCACCGCCGTGCCGATGATCTCGCAGATCAAATTGCCGGGCGTGTGGCGGATTGCCGGCACCGTGCAGAAGACCGCCAACTTGCTCTTGGCGTCGGTCGTTGGGGCCCAATGGGGCAGATAGGCCAGGTAGACGAGAACCGCGCCGACAAAGGCCCCCAGGAACTGCCCGGCGAAATAGAGGGGCAGTCGGCTCAGGGCCAGGTTCCCGCCGACGGCCATTCCGATCGTCACGGCTGGGTTGATATGCGCGCCGCTGGCCCAGCCCGCTACGTAGGCGCCGATCGCCACGGCAAATCCCCACCCGGCGGAGATCACGATCCAACCGGAGTCGTTCCCCTTGGTCTTCGCCAGGACCACATTGGCCACGACGCCGTCGCCGAGGAGGATCAGAAGCATCGTGCCGACAAGCTCGCCAATGAAGATATTCACTCGAATCAGCCTCCCGTTGTACCGTCGAAGGTGGTTTGTTGATCTCCCAGTCTACCAACAACTGGGCTTCGTTGGGATCGGTGAACAAATATCTGTCGCAAGAAAGGTAGCAGGCACGCTCCGTCGTGCCGTCCGCTGCGGCACGACGGAGCGCGCCTGCTACGCATAGTCCGACAGTTGTTCATTCGCCTCTTAGAAACTAGGTTTTCGCATTGGCGTCGGTCCTGAAGAAGTCAGCAGTTCCTCGGCCACCTTCCGGCGACCGGTGCTGCTGGGCTAAGTGCCGTCGCCCACGAAATCGCCGTGCTGCCAAATCAGCCCCTCGCTCTTGCGGGGAGTCCGACTGTCAGCCCATCAATAAGGCCCCCACAGCAGCGGCGGCGGTTCCATCGCGCCTCTTTCGGGGGTATAACTCAAGCCGGCATCGCCATCATTCTGGCTCTGGAGCGATCCGCGACCAGGCCGTGGCGCGACAACGCGTCCCATTCACAACCCCGCCAGTTTGGACCAGTCGAGTTCGAAACCGTTGCCTATCAGAAGGCTTTGAAAGTCGCCGAGCAACCGCTGCTCGCCACGCACACCCCGCGGCATCTGCCCTTGCTTCAGACAGAAAGCCGCCAGCGCCCCGGCCGCCTCGCCGATATTCCACTCGATCGGATGGAGCCTGTAGGCGCCGTTAGTGATGTGAGTGGCGCCGATGTTCTTGCATCCGGCCAGAAGGTTTTCCATCCGCCGGGGAATGATCGTCCCAAGCGGGATCTGAAAGGGATAGCAGCCGACGTCGAAATAGTTGTCGCCGCCGGTCGTCGGGTGCAGGTCGAGCGCGTAATGCCCGATCCCCACCGAATCGGCAAACGGCTTGGCGACGGCGATGTTGCCGATCTTCTCGCCGGCGGCCGTCCGCAGGTGTTGCTCCAGAACGGTGAATTCGGCTTGGATTCGCCGCGATTCGCGGATGTAGGGATATTTCGCCAGGCCGTCTTCCGTGCCGACGGTCTCCTTCGACAGCCGCAGCCCCGGCCAGCCGGTCTTGCCGTCGGGCCGCGGCGCTTCCGTCTGCAGCCAGTACAACAGCGACAGGCTCAATTGGCGCGCCCCTTCGCGGTGCTTTGCCTGTTCGGCCGGGCTGTTCTCGAAGAGGTTGCCGAGCAGGTAGTCGTTCTGCGGCCAGTTGACGATGGTGATGTCGCTGGCGAAACGCCCGGGCGTGAAGTTCTCGCGGTGAATGATGCGGCGGTACAGCCAGAGATTGAGAGTCTTGGTGCGGACATCGGCAAAGGCCGGGTCCGGCGGGAGGAAGGAGAGTTCCAGCGGCTTGCCCGAGGAAGGGTGGGTGTACCAGAGCGTCAGCAGGCGGTCCGGCCAGGGCGGTTGCAGTTCGGGATGATACTGCCGCCAGAAGTCGTAGCCGGCGGGGCGGTCGATGGTATGATCTTCGCCGGGCAGATATTCCAGCGCGTAGCACCACGTACATGCCTGCATGTTCGCCGGGCGGGGTTTGTCGCCGGCATTGGGTTCGCCGGTCTGGGCTTTCGACTCCGAACCGGTGACGTACTCGGCGCCGGCCAGCGGCAGGAGATCGCCGGTCTCCGAAGCGTCGATGAAGTACTTCGCCAGCGCGGTGAACCCTCGATCTTCCGCGGTGCGAAAGCAGACGGCACGAAGGTGATCGCCACGGACATCGGCAGCGACGGGCGTGGTCTCGAGGACGATGGTGAGCCGCCCGTCGGCCACGGCCGGCGCCAGCATCCGATCGAGCACGGCCAATGCCACGCGCGGCTCATGGCACAACCGCGACACCGACCCGTCGCCGGGATCGAGGTCTTTGCGCCGCCTCGCCTCGGGCGTAAGCGGATAGTGGTCGCGATAGTATTGCCGCACGTCTTCTCGAAAACGGCGGTAGCTGCGGGTCGCCGCGAACGATTCAATCCAGCGATTCTCATCGGGCGGAACCGCCTGCTGCGTCAACTGGCCGCCGATCCAGTCGGTCGGCTCCGTCAAGAGCACGCGAGCGCCCAGGCCCGTTGCCGCCAACGCGGCGGCACAGCCGCCCAGACCTCCACCGACGATGACAACATCCACCTCCCGTTCGTCCGCGACAGGCGGCCGCTCCGGTCTGGCTTGAAACGCGGAAAGAAGCGAGGGATACCAGCAGGCGGCGGCCGAGATGCCGCAGCGGTGAAGCATGGTTCGGCGGTTCATAGGCAAACTCGCAAAGTTGGGCATGATGCACGAATCGTAGCTGGAAGTATACCACGACGAGTGAAAGGCTTGCACCTTGCGCGGCATACCGCTACAGTCGGGAGCAAGGAGAAGGCATGCCATGATTTTCAGAGACCCACGCAGCCCGGCTGCTATCCATCGGTCTGAGCAAGCGTCCGGGCTTCGGTTGCTAGAGCCTATCCGAAGACCGCTGGGGACTGGCTCATTTTGCGGAGTTTTCGGAGCAAAATGTGCCTGTCCCCTTCTCCCGACGCGGTTTTCAATCAATTTGGTTGGGGCCGAGCGAAGCGAGGCCGCGCTGCGGTTCTGTCAATCGTTCGCGCTATTGCGCGCGGCGGACCGTATCCGCCTTGCGACGGGCCGATCGCCTTGGGTAGAATAGAGGTTCATGCCTCGATACGTCCCGCCGGAGACCGGTCCATGCCCTTACGATTTCTACCGGTTCTGCTTTTGCTGTTGGTTTCCTCCGCTTACGGCCACGCGCCCGTGCAGAACCCCGTTGCCGAGAAACCGTCGATGCTCAATGCCTTTCTCGACGCGGGTATGCCCGACGAAGTCCTCTTCGCCGTTCGCAAGCCGAGCATCGACGGCCACTGGTATGCCAACATCGCCTATTATTCCACCGATCAGTGCAAGACCACGTTCCCCATGAATTCCGGCGGGAAGCTGTGCATCTACAACGCGAGAACGAGGCAGGTCCGCACGATTTTCGAAGATCCCGAGGGCAACATCCGCGACCCGCAGATCCATTACGACGCCGAAAAACTCGTCTTCGCCTACCTGCCCAAGGGGAAACGGCACTACAGCCTCTACGAAATCCGTCTCGACGGCAGCGGACTGAAGCAACTGACCGGCCAGGGCGAAGACGTCGTTGCCGGAATGGAAAACACCGAGGTCTACTCCCCGCCCGGATGGGACGATTTCGAGCCGACCTACTTGCCCGACGGACGGATCATTTTCTGCTCCACCCGCGCCAATCGCTACGTGCAATGCTGGATGACGCAAGTGGCCACGCTCTACCAATGCGACGCCGATGGGAGCAATCTCCGCGCCCTGTCGGCCAACGTGGAGCACGACAATACCCCCTGGGTGCTCTCCAACGGCCAGGTGGCCTACATGCGCTGGGAATACGTCGACCGCTTTCACATGGGCTACCATCATCTCTGGTCGATGAACCCCGATGGCACTCGCCAGATGGTGCTCTACGGCAACCAGATCAACCACGGCACGATCCTGGCCCCCAAGCCGGTCCCCGGCAGCCCCAAGCTCGTCGTCACCTGGTCGCCCGGCCACGGCAGGCGAGAGCATTACGGCAAGATCGCGTTGATCGATCCGCGACTGGGGCCCGATGCTCCCCAAGGGGTCGAGTATATCAGCAAAGGCGATATCCATTGCGACCCCTGGGCGTTCGGCGAAAACCGCTTTCTGGCGGCCAACAAGACGACCATCGAACTCGTCGACCGCCAGGGTGAAACCGAAGTTCTCTACCGATTGCCCGACGAGCTGGCCAAGGCGGGATACTGGATCGGCGAACCGCGGCCGGTGATGAAGCAGCCGCGGCCGCCGGTAATTGCCGACCACACCGACCCCTCGGCCGATTACGGCACGTTGGCGCTGGCCAACGTCTATCAAGGCCGCCGAATGCAGGGTGTCGAGCCGGGGACCATTAAGAACCTGTTGATTTACGAGGTGCTCCCCAAGCCGATCAACTATGCTGGCGCGATGTCGGAGATGTCGGCCGGCGGCACATTTTCCGTCGAGCGGTTGATCGGCACGGTGCCGGTATCGGAAGAGGGTAGCGCCTACTTCAAGCTGCCGCCGCTGCGGAGCTTTCTCTTCCTGGCCATGGACGAGAAAGGACATTGCGTGAAACGCATGCACTCCTTCACGTCCGTCATGCCCGGTGAACGGACCACCTGCATCGGCTGCCATGAAAGGCGAACCGAGTCCCCCTCGGCGGCGGACCACGACCAACTGGTCCGTGTGCTCCGCACTCGGCCCGTCGATCCCGAGCCGGTTGCCGGCGTGCCGGAGATCTTCGATTTTGCCAGGGATATCCAGCCGATTCTGGACAAACACTGCTTGGAGTGCCACAACCACGACCGCGAAGAGGGCGGCTTCAACATTTCCGGCCACTGGGGCCCGCTCTACCCGATCGGCTATATCCAGATGTCCTGGCGGCAGCTTTTTGGCGACAACCGCATTATTCTCCCCTACTCCGAGCACAGCAAAAGCAACTTCGGCCCCTACGAGATCGGCAGCGGATCGAGCCGCCTGCTCAAGCTGATCGAACAGCGGCACGAAGGGGTTGACATGCCCGAAGGCGAGCAGAAGATCATTCGCCACTGGCTCGACGCCGGCGCCAATCACGCGGGAACCTACGCGGTAAACAGCCACGGCACGATCGGCTACTACCTGCACAGCATCAACGTTCGCAACGACAAGGACTGGCCGGAAACACAGGCGATGGTCGACGTGATGAACCGCCGCTGCGACCGCTGCCACGCCCCCACCGAGAAAGAAAAGCAAATCGGCACCTACAAGCTCCCGGCGCACTTCTACGCCCGCTACTATCCGCCGGACGAGTTCCAGAAGAACCGATACGTCGCGCACACGATGTCCGAGGACGGCGGCCGCTTCAACCGCCATCTGATCTACAATTTGTCGTACCCGGAATTATCGAAAGCGGCACGCGCGCCGCTGGCGAAGCAAGCCGGCGGGCTGGGCGTCTGCCAGGCGAAGTCCGGCGAACCGGTGTTCGAGGACAAGAACGACCCGGACTATCGGGCCATTGTCGCCGCCGTCGCCCGCGGCAGGAAGCACATTGTCGAAGAAAACAACCGCTTCTCGATGATCAATCCCAGTCCGAACAACGGCGAGAACTGCCCGGTCCGATACGTGCCGCGGCGGGACTACGCCCGCGAAATGATTCGCTACGGAGTGCTGCCGGTCGACCACGATTTCGATTCATCGGTCGATCCGTTCGAGATGGACAAGGCCTACTGGAAAACATTCTGGTACGTGCCGAAGTAAGTTGTCAGGAATCACTCGTACGGACCAGAAACGAGCCCGTGTGGCGATCGTTGGGTTGGCCTTTGGAACCGAGTTCATCCCGATCTATCAGAATCATCCCCAGACGGCCGTGTACGCCGTTTGCCGGCGGAATGCCCAGCGACTTGAGAAGATCGGCGAGATATTCTGCGTCGAGCGGCGGTACCCGCGGTACAAAGATGCCGGCCGTATCCTCCACCGTCGGGAAGTACCTGGTTGACCTTGAGGGTTTCCCAGGTCTGGCCGCCATCGTGGCTCCATGCCTCGCGCCGCAGGGCTTCGTCCGGGCGCAGCTTTCGGGCCAGGTTCTTGTCGTAATACCCACTGTGGCTGCGCGAATTGTAGTAGATCCGACCGTCGTGCAGTTCCGATGGCATCGTGCCTACTCGCCGGGCGTCGGCAACAGCACAACGGTGCCCGTCCACCCGCACTGCTGCACGCATCCCTGCTCGCCTGCCTTGAAGTCGCGCGAATAGACCCGCATCCCGGTTTCGCTTCGGTCGGTGTAGCGGAACATCCCATCCTCGACTGGCGTCCACTTGAGCATATCATAGGCGCCGGCGCCCATGGCGGTGGCCACGTACACGGAACAGTCGCGCTTCGCGCGGACGAAGATCCGCGCTCGCTCGCCGCCGTGGGTCCGGGTACACGCACCGTAGTCGTCCAGCCGGTCCGGCACGTCCTTCCAGACGTACTGCCGGTTGCCGAATGCCTGCGTGCCTTCGCCAAAGTGCGCCTTCTCGAAGCCGTACCCGAGGACGGTGAAGCCGTCCGTCTCGACGATCGTCTCCTCGATCCGCTCGACGGGGGCCGAGTCTTTCATCGAGAGGTCGCGGAAGCCGGCGATGCGGTGGAACGTGATGAAATTCGCGTCGTGCTGGTTGTGGGCTCCGCCCAGGCCGTCGTCGCAGGCGGTGCGCGAAAGAGCCGCGATGTCGTCGCCGTCGAACACCCAGTCAATGTACTGAAAGCCGTGCTCCGCCAGATCCGGATGATACACGACGATCGTCTTCACGGTCCAATGCACGAGATCCTCCGAGCAGGAGAGGGCCATCGTGTTTCGGGTGCGTTCCGGATTGCCGCCTTGATCCCAGGGCGGAATCCAATTCGACACGTTCCAATACTGCTTCGACACCGGGTCGAACCGGATGTTCAGCTTCTTGCATCCGCCGGGGCAATCGATGAATCCGGTGTTCGGATCAGAGCGCGATTGCTTTCCGTCGTCGCTCACTTCGACGACGGCCGCCTTTCCGCCCGTGGGAAGGTAGTGGACGCGGAGGATATTGACGATGCGGCCGTCGGGCGTGGGCACGGCGTTGCCTTCCAGCCAGCCGCCGAATTCTC
>JAAYEH010000533.1 GCA_012728855.1 Rhodopirellula sp.
GCAAAAGAACCTATCGTAAAACTTGTGTCCAGGGAACCGGGCGCGCCACAGCTGGTGAGAATTCACAAGGTTCCGCCGTTCCCGCATTTTCGTGCTCGTGCTCGTAATCGTACTATTACGAAAATGCTTCTTAGGTCCCCCCTTGACGGGGGGTGGTCGCCGATAGGCGACCGGGGGGTGTATAGGCCCTCCACGCGCTTCCGCCTTCTCGTGCTCACATTTTCATTCCCTTGGGGGGAGGGTAAACCCTCATGAAAACTCGTAATCAGATTCATGTGCAGTATATCTACCGTCGCAATGATCCTATTGCTGTCTTGTCTGACTTGTTCTCAGTTTGGAGACTCTCGTGCAGGTACGAGAATCGATTACGATTACGATTACGATTACGAGCACGAGCAAGTGGTGGTTGCTGGGTTAGCGGTTCTTGATCTACCTCCGTCTGTTACTTACACTTTCTTCGTTGTCTACTAACGCAAGGAACCCAGGCATGATTTGCTCGGTTTGTCATCAGGAAATTCCGGCCAAGAAACAATATGGTCGCTATTGTTTTTGCTGTCGCGTAGTCTTTCACAAAAACTGCGCAAAGAATGGCGACGACCAATGTCCTTTGTGCGGAGCAAAGAGTTGCGACACATTCTGGGAGCCGCCAACGGATCTGGAGGCATTCATAAGAAATGATGCCGCAAGAACAGTGTATTTTGAAGTGCGTGGGGCAATGCCCAAGTCCGAGAATGCTCCTCCCGGCGAGCAGGAGGTTTTGAGTTATGTGCGGAAAAGGATACGCGTCCGCAAGATTGGTTCGCTAATCGGCGGCATTGTCTTAATCATCAGTGGCGTGATGTTTCTTTATTTTGGCTATCTTGCGGCGACGCGTATTTCGGCATTCTCCAGCAACTCTTTTGTGATCAATCCCGTTCCGCGTATTCTTATTTCATTAGTTCTGTTTGGTGTGGCGCTAATGGCCTTTTGGTTGGGCATTAAGAGCTTGAGAGACTCTGGCGGCGGCAGCAAACCCAAGAGTCCCGAGGAGGTCGTGGGGCGGTTCTATACAATTGCGCTGAATAGCGACCCTCTGGCCGTCTCGAAGCTTATGGCTCTGCTGCATCCTTCGACGGCGTGGGCGCTTCTTCACGATCCGGATTATGCCGATCGTCTCCGCGACGAGTGGTACCGAATCCGGCGTGAATGTGCGGCAGCCGGTGGCAGTACCGAATTGCCGGCCCCTTGGGTATACAGGACGGAGATTACCTGCGGTTCCCAATCAGACTATCGTGAAGTTCTCGTCGCCACCAAATACGGAATGGATATGAAGCTCGGCGGCCGGCAAGTCTTCTATTTCAAGAACAAGCTGGCCGATGTTGATGGCAGCTGGGCGATCATTGAACCTTACCCAGGCGCGATGACTTCCGGGAAACCAGAGAACGCGCCTACTTGAACACGAGGTCGACTTGGGCGGGGGTGCCCGGGGCGACATAGAATATCGGGCTCACGGCGACGCGGCCGCCAAGTAGCTGCTCCGTGTCGGTTTGCGATTCCGCGGGCAGTGCGACGGCGCCGACTATGTACTCGCCTTCCTGAATGCCGTCGAAGATGAGGGACCCGTCTTGAAGAAGCTCGTCATTTGCCACTACTCGTTCACCCAACGCTTCGAGTGCGGCGACTGACCATTCGGGCAGTTGTGCGTCCGCGGGCAACAGGGCGAGAAGAGCTTTCTCATTCGCGGCGATGCCCCTGACGTTGCAGTGGATCTCGCATCCGGCAAATTCGAAGTCGACGCGGGCGGTTTCTCCTTCATTTATCTGCACCTGTGGCGCGCCCGGTTCCCTGGACACAAGTTTTACGATAGGTTCTTTTGCGTTTTTTGAGGCATGAGCAGGTCTATCATCCGATGGGGTATTGAGAGGGGCATGGCACCAATTGAATACCACGCCCCGCCCGTTTGCTGTCCGTTGGACAGCCCTCATCGTCTGATGAGCCTGGCCTCGGTATCCCTTGACGGGTTGTTCGCCAGCAGAGCCCGTCTCCGTTTCCCTCGGCGATGTCCAGTGTAGCATGTTCATGCCGCTGCCTTCAGCGCTACGGCTTCGCGCCTTTGTTCGGGACTGAGAAAACCATTCTTCTCGATGCGCCAGCTTTGGTTGTATTGCTGGACGAACTCGCCAACCGCCTGCCGGACCTCCGCAATCGTGCGGAAGGCGCGGCCGTAGATCACCTGCTCCTTCAGCGTGCGGAAGAATCGTTCGGCCACGCCGTTGGTTTGCGGTTGTTCGAGAAACGCGAAGCTGGGGGCAATGCCCCAGAATTTCACCTGGTTCTGGAAATGGTCTGAGAGGTATTGCGTGCCGTGGTCCATCCGCAACGCGAGGCCGCGGGCAGCATCCTGGCCCACGTGGCCAAACTGCGCCAAGACCCCTTGCGCGACGGGTTCCAGAGCGGCGAAACGGTCGCCTTTCTTGGTCACGTGCCAGCCCACGCATTCGGCGTTCCAATGTTCCATCGCCGTGAAGATCCAAGCCTGGCCATCTTCGGCCGTGAACACCTTCGTGCCGTCGACGCCCCACATCACGTTCGGAGCTTCCGTCGTGATGGTGCCTTTGTGCTCGCTTGGAGGCGATTGGGGCTGGCGGTACGGCGAGAGCAGATTGTGCTCGCGCATGATGCGCAACACCCGCTTGCGCGACACGGCAATTCCGCTGCCGTATTTGAGTCGCGCCCACACCTTACGGTGCCCCTCGCCTGAAAACGGTGACGCCTCCAGATCTGCTTTGATCAAATCCAGGAGTTGCTCGTCCGAGAAAGCCGGCTTGGGACCGCGCTTGGCCGCCGGCCGCTCCGGCGTCACTGTCCGTTGCTCCTGGGCATACAGCGTCGAACGAGGAAACAGACACGTCGTGCAGACGCGCTGGACCCCGTAGGCTTTACCGGTCGTGGGCGACGCTTCCCGACTCATTTCCACGACCTCTTGCCGGGTAAAGGGCGGCGCAGATCCCTTTCGCGTCGCAGCAACTCGTTTTCCATCGACAGCTCGCCGATATGCCTTTTCGCCGCGTCCAACTCCGTCTGCAACGGGTCGCCCGTGCGGTCGCGCATCGCCTCGTCAATGCCCAGCAGTGCCTTCTCCCGCCACTGCTCCAACCGATAGATTTCCACCCCCAACTCCCGGCTCAGCGCGTCCGCCGGTTCCCCACGCAACAACCGCAGCACCACCTCGCGCTTGCGCCGCGCACTCCATCGCTCCTTCGGCCCCAACGCTCCCTGCTTCTTCTGCTCCTTGCTCATTACCGTCCTCCTTGGTTGCACAGATTAACTCAATTCTGTGTCCAAGAAAATCGGGGCCGCCGCATGAACACCCATGGTCGAATGGTAGACGCTATATTTTCCCAGCGCCTTCTCCAACTCCTTCTCGGTCACATCCCATCGCATTTGCAGTCCATACCCGCCGCGCAGTTTTTCGTTTGGATGACCCAGCGATTCTCGACTCGCCGGATTATATGCCGGCAACTGTTTCGGGTCCCCCAGCCGCGCTCTCCAAAAGTCCTGAAGCGCCGCCACGCGCTCCGGCACGCTCGCCTTCCGGTCATCAAGCGATTTCACCAGCGTCTGCCATTCGGGCGTCGTCGAAATTAGCGAATTATTCAGAACCTCACCATAAGCATTGATGGTAATCTCGTCAGACTGCCGCCGCATGTCGGCCATCTTAATGAGGTAGACTAACTCCTCCTCTTCCGGAGTCGCCTTATGCGTCCGCACCCCCGCAAACTCATTCAACCGGTCAAGCACCTCCCGCGTACGCTTCGCGTCAGGCTTCCCGTAGACCGTCACCTCGGTATGCCCCCGCTGAGTGAAAGGATTGTCATCAGAGTCCGGCCGAAATTTCACCTCGACCCCGTCGTCCCATTGGACCACATAACCTGAACCGTTGCTCAGGCTGTAATTGTTGCGGGTGATGAGGTCCCTGTTCGTCTTCGGCTGCCCGATGACGTGCAATTTACCATCCTTGATCGTCCGCGACGTCACAAGCGCCTCAGTTTTCGCTATCTTTGGCGGCATTTTCACAGGCACTTTCGGCGCAAACGGCGCCAACTCGTTCCGCAGTTTTTCCTCATCCAGCCGGAAAACATGAAACTTATAATCCTCCGGCAATGCCGCATCCGGTTTCGCCTCCTGTATGTCCCGCAGCATCCGGACCACGTCCCGGTAGTACGCCGCCATCTTATGCTGTTCGCTTTCCGCTGGCTCGGATTTCAACAGCGCCTCCAACTGCGGCAAGACCGCGAATGCGTCATTCAATTTCTGCTTGTTGTATTGTTTATCCGCCTTGTGGAACGCCACCGTCTTAACGCCTTGCAGAATCCTCCCGTGCAGGTCCTGGCAATCCAGCCTTACCCGCTCCAATGGCGACAGATCCTGCCGCGACTTATTCTGTTCCCGCAAAATGGCATCCAGCATTTTCCGCGCGGCATCCGGACGTAGCTTGAACTCAAGGACTGTCTGGACCTCTTTCGTTCTGTCCACAATCTGTTCAAACGTTAGAACGTTCTGATCCTCGATATCATCCGTATCAATTTTCAGCGTCTTGCCCTGCCAGCCAAGTTCGCTGACCTGCGCCATCCGCTCCGCAAAATCATCATCTATCTCTTTTGCAGCGGCCAGACGTCCAAACTTGAATCCCTTGTCATTGAGTACGTCCCCATAAAACCGCTCGAAGTCTGACCTGACGCGCCGTTTTCGTTCCAGGCACTGGTCGAGGAATTGGTCCACGCGCAGCGCGTTCTCCCGGTGCAGTTTCTGCGCATACGCCCGCATCGCGTCCCGATACGCTGACTCAGGAATCCGTTCTATCGCCTCGACGTATCTCAGCACCACGTTCGGGTCGACCGCGACCTGACCAGCCTTGGCCGCCCGGAACAGTTTGTCGTATAACGACTCCAGTGACCCGTAATTGCGGTTTGGGTTGTATCCAAGGGCAAGCTTTTCATCGCTCTTGCCGAGAAATTTCCCCGCCTGTCCCTTGTCTACGCCATAAATGCGGCCATCGTTCGTGCGGATGAATTGTTGCGGGTGATTGTCGTGGTTTGAAATAAACCAGTCGATAACGTGCTCGCGCTGGAGTTGCTCGATCTCATCCTGCGTGAGTGACGCCATATCCGTCAGATCACGAAAGTCTAAGTCCCGCCGGAGCCTGGTCTTCATTTTCTGAATCGTGCCGACGCGCCCGTTGAGGTTAATTACGCGCACCTCAATTGCCTCTGGATCAACCAGCCGGCCTAACCGATACGCCATCTCTTCGGAATATGCCAGAAATTCCTGATCGGCAGGTTTGAACATCCATCGGCTGCCGTCGGCATCCAACCAGAACTCCTTGGAATGCACGCCGCCCGCACCCTGCGCCGATTTTTCGAACCTAAAATTCTCTGGCTTGCCCCGGACCTTTTCCCATGACTCGTCAACGGTGGCGAAATCTGGCAGACCGGTCACAGGCGCGGGCGCTGGAGTCGGCTTTGGTGCAGGCTTTATCCCCGGCCCCGCCGCCTTTTTTCCATACTTCGCCTGGTGCGCCTGGTATCCCGCAGTCAGCTTGTCATGGACAGCCTGGACCTTGACCGGGTCTGTCTCCGTAAACAGCGTGACGAAATCCTGCTTCGATCCCCATTGCCAGTTCTTGACCTTCGTCGCCTTCGCCAGTTCTTTCAGGCTCTTCGAATCCAGAGCCGCGATCTGGTCCTGCCACAGCTTTTTCTTGATCCCGAGTTCCGATGCCTGCATATCGAGGAACTGTTGCGGCAGCCCCGTCCCGAACGACAGCGCGGTTACCGCATCCTGCATCGCCTTCAGATATTCCGCATATCCCTCCGGCGATGTCGGCAAGACCACCTTCTCCATTGCCGCCTGGATGTTCTCCTGCGCCTTCTGCAACGCCGCCTTTTTCGCCGCATCCAGCGCTTCCTGCTTCGCCTTCTCCGCCAGTTCCTCACCCGCTGCCTTCTGCAGCGCCTGCACGAGTTGGTACTTATTTTTCAGCACACCAACCCCGTGCTTCTGTTTCGCCGCTATCAGCGCCTGCCCGGACAGCCCACTGTGGTCTGTCCCTGGCTCGATCTGATCGAGCAAATCAATGACGTCCTGTTTCGTCATGTTGAGCGAGATGTCCTTCCCCTTGGCCATCTCCTGGAGTTCTTTGACGGAGAGATCAGACAACCCTGACGCCGGCGGCAGCTTCGAAAACTGTTGCGCCACCTCCACGGCCTGTTTCAGGGCCGATTGCTTCTGCGCCAGCAGCGCGACAAGTTCCTCTTTACTACGCAGGGCCCCTATCTTGTATTGAGCCAGTTTGGCCTTGAGTGCTTCCCCCGTCAGATCCCCGTGCTGAATCCCGGGCTCAGCATCATCGAGTAGTGTAAGAAAATCCGATTTAGTACGGGCGATGGCAATGCCATTCTGTTTCGCGAGCGTTTGTAACTGCTTGACGGTCAGACCACTCAGATCGGAAATCTGCCCGCTCTCGAAGGCCGATTTAAGTTTCGCCTCTTCCTCTGCCTTCGCATCCGCCAGCTTTTCCAAGGTCTGCGGCGGCAGAATACAAGCCGCGGGCTCATCATCGGCTTTCGCGGCAGGTTTGATTCCGCAGATGTCCAACGGCCATGCAACGACGTTCGTGCACCGGCAGTTCGGATGGGCGGGCTGTTGCGGAAATTTTTCTGTTAGAAAAGTCTTCCCATCCAGACCCCCGCACACGGGACACATCCGCTCGTCTTCCATCGCGAGCCATTCGAGCTTCTGTACCCCTACCCGCTGATGGAATTTAATCCGCCCCTGATTGTGCGCGCGCAGTACCTCCGTCCGCGCGATCATCTCCATCCGGTATTGCGCCTTGCTGAACACGCGCGTGCCGGCCTGTCGGAAGGATTCCTTGTCTACAATAACCTCGCCGAGGTCCCTGACGATGTCGTCGGCCCCCTTGCCCGTGGCAATGCCGCTCATAATCGTGCGCTTGATGCCGTCGGCCAACTCGCGATGCACGTCGCCTGCCAGGATCACGTTGTAGTTGACCATGAACTCAAGGGCATCGGTATCGACGAGCGTAAATACACGCGTGCCGAGTTTCTCTATCCCGTCCGGCGTCAGGTCTCGGTAGAACGGCATCTGCGCAGCCGCAAACTCGCCGATCCCGTCGTAGACCCCCTGCTTGTATGCCGCTTTGGTGGATTTGCGAAATGCGACGGTGTGATCTTTTTTCAGGCCGGACAGAATATCCGTTATCTCGCTGTTTAATTTCTCCAGACCCTTCAGCGGCGCGAGTTTATTATCCGGCAGCGACCCCAGCGTCTTATACCGCAGGATTGATTTCGCGACCTCTCCCTGGGCGACTTTCAAAGACTGGGCCAATTGGCTTGCGGTCTGGTCGGCATAGAGGTTCCGCGCCCGGACCGATTTTTGTGTTGCCCGCCGTATCCGCTCGGCCTGCGACAGCTTTGGCGCGGCGACAGAAGAGATCATGCCCCCGTCTCGTAAAAGCGGCATGCCGCGGCGTCAAAGCTCCGCTCGCATTTATGCACGCCGCACCGATTTGTCTCTTCATCGAAATGCAGGCACCCGTCGCATATCTGCTCCGCGATGCTCGCCTGAGCTTCCTGCGTTGGCTCTACCTCAGGCACCCCCGGTGCATGTTCCGGTTTCAGCCCCAACATGGCTTGGGCCGCCTCGACCGACAGTATCCCCGCCATCACCATGTCCACTATGGGTTTGACCTGCTTTTCATCAAGTAGGTCAATTCGCTGTTTCTCGGTCTCCCGGTTGGCCGATTCAATGTCCGGATCCAAGTCCATCTTGAGTTGCAGGCTTGAACGGCTGATCAGTTTCCGGTCGTATAACTCCAGCAGCAGCTTTTTAATGTCTACCGCGTCACTTGGGTCGAGGTCGTTGAACAGAAACTGCAGCGACTTGTCCTGGTGTCCTTTCAGCTTCAGCCAATCATCGAACACCCACGAGAGGATCGTCCGGGCGGCCTGCTTGATCTCCCGGATCATCACCAGCATCTTCTGGAGACTCACCGATGCCGTGGCGAAGTTCGGGCCGTCCCCGGTCACCAGCGACCGCGAGAGGCCGAGCGCCACGACGATGTCCTCCTTCA
>JAAYEH010000534.1 GCA_012728855.1 Rhodopirellula sp.
CTCATCGGCCAGGAGATAGCGCACCCGGTCATGCGAGATGGCGCGGGACAGAGCTCGAATCTGGTGTGGCAGTGGGATCACGGACGACTCGATAGGCGCGAGCAGGACATCCTGGGTCAGCGCGTCCGCGACCCTGGCGGCCGCTGCAACGTAGGCGATGCCGTCTGGAGATCCTGTTATGGCGCAGTCCAGGGATTTCAGACGCGACGCCGGAATGCGCACCACGGCATCCCGTCCGGGCACCCAGACGCGGCACATGGTCTCGCCCCACAGCGTCTGCGTCTCTATGACCTGGCAGACCTGCCTATGGTCGGGGCTGTAGGCCCATTCGGAAGCTTGCATACCTTCGGTCATTTTCGCTTCCCGGCTCCGAATCGGTTTCGATGTTTTGCCCATACGGCATCAACACTTATTCCACTCGATAGTGCCTCCCGTAACCGATCCAGCGCCTTCTTGCTGTAGCCCTTGAGTTCCGTCGACTTTTTCTTCAACAGATGAAAGCACTCCGGGTCCTCATTGATCTTCAACTCCAAGATGAGCGCGCTGGTCTTGGGCCCCGACACTCCAATTTTCGCAGCGAGATCGTCACGGCTCAGATTGAACACATCCCAAACATTCACTTGCTGCTTGATCAGTGTCCCTGTCACCGGCTCGCCAGCCTTGGCAACCCGAACCGCGATATCCGCGTCCTTCTTGATTCGCAGGAAAATTGGAATGCCCTCGCCCTGGGTATCGAGCTTTAGCTGAGCGACCTCCGGAAGAATGACGCTCCAGTCATCTCCCCGCCTTCTCCTGTTGATGGCCCTTCGCAGTTCGCTTTCGGTCACCCGCTCGGCGTCGTCGCGAGTTGCCGTAGCCAACGCGAGGATCGGGCGCAATCTCGCCGCTGCTTGAATCCCTTTTCGACTGCCCGCCCGCAAGAGGTCATCGACCTGGCTTAACTCGCTGTCAATCAAGACCTGAATATCCTTCGGCGGCCGCGTGGAGACAGGCAGTACGCGTTCTGGAATGCTGTCAGCCAATCGCTCCTTGAAAACCCGTTGTAGCAGATCATCAAAGAGTGTGACCCCGGCCTGTGCCTGAAGATAGAGAAGGTCCTCCGACACCTCTTGATAAAAGTGAATTGCGGTATCCCGATGCGCATCGAGAATGGACAAGGTGGCGCGCTCGTCAACGGAGAGCGTATGGATTTCATTCTGCGCCACCTCCAGGCACTTGTCGAAACCGTAAGAGTACTTCTCCCCCTTTGCGTGAACAGTCCCGGTCTTCTCCTTGATGATCGCTTTCAGCAGCATCTCAAAAGCATGGTGCAGGAAGATCAGGACCGCCTCTGATCGGCCCTGATCATGGGGTCGGTTGAATATTTCGATGGCCAAGACCAGCGAATGGATGGCCCGGCTCTTCAGTTCCTGAACATCACGCTTGCATTGCGGCATAGAAACCTCATGGCATGCGCGACACGGGGTAAGCGCTCATGTGCTTGTTCCATGCGGCAATGTTGAAGACGGCGCATCCGGCGATGAAGGAGCGCTTCCATACCCCAGAGGCAGGGCCGCTTAAAGGAATCTTCCGCTTTAGGTCGTCCGTGCGCGCAAGCAGTTCAGCGTCCGTAAGGGTGTCAATGGCGACCAGAACCAAATAATGAATCGGCTTGCCAACACGCTCTGCCGCCCACTCGTAGAGGAACGTGTCGCGGCATTTATACTTGAAATCCTCGTCTATGCTTCCTGCCAAGAACTTCTTTACATACTCGTCGCGCTCCTTCTGGGGCACGCCGGGCTTATGCGGGTCCTTGAACTCGATGAAGAAATACCGGTCTTTGAGTTCAGCGATGAAATCGACGGCTTTCATACAGTGAGAAAGCCCGTGCGACGCATCGTCGAACTTACGCGCTTTGGCAGCGGCCGGAAAGATAATCTGGAGGTTGCCTTCGGTCAGCGTCGTCATTGCGCGGAACCTCCAATCGAGCGCTTCACTTCACGGTCGTACAGATCAGAGAATGTCTGGGCGATCGCGTTCGGATCAATGTCAAGATAGCGGCTCGCCTGCCGACACTGGACGACACCATTGTCGTCGTGAAAGAGCGAATGATACATGATCTTGTCGGTATCGTTCTTCCGCAGGTCAAGTTCCTTCAGAATCACGTAGTCGTGCGTGGCCATGAAGACCTGGACGCCTGCACGCTGGAGGTCCAGCATGATCTGCATGAGCGCCCCGAACCTCCGAGGGTTCAGGTTGGTCTCGGGCTCGTCCCAGAAAAGGACGGAGCCATCCAGCAGGGTCCCATTCTGGATGAGCGTCCATAGCAGACCGAGTTTGCGAATGCCCTCCGCAAGCAGCGTGAACTCCAGGTTGCCCTGCTTATTCTTCAGGAAGAATTCTTCGTTGCTCACGACCACCTTTCCGTCAATGGCCTTCTGCAGTCTTGCGAGAAGGGCCTTTCGCGGCGCATCCGCCGGGCCCCGAAGCGTGGGGCGGTAGGCGCGGTCCAAAATGTCGGCGTAGATTTCCTCGAAGTGAATTTCGCGCTGGGAATAGAGGGAACGAAACCCCGGGCCATTGGACAGCATCTCCTTGACCGGGATGAATACACTCTCCAGCGGCTGCGTGATCCAGTCTGCCTGCCCTGTTACCGTTGCCGACTCTGGCTTTTCCGCATGGTTCGAAAAGGATGTCCGAAGCTTGAGGTTCGCTCTGTGGACTTCGACAGCGCCTTTACTGCTGGTCTTGTGCCGCTTCACCAGCCGTCCGATGGAGCGCCCGGATGGCAGAAACACGCGGTTGAGCTTCTCGGGAAAACTCATCTTGGATTTGGTGATGTCGCATGCGGCGTAGGCCACCTTCATCAGGTGGGTTTTCCCCGTGCCGTTCTTGCCGATGAACACGTTGATCCCCGGCGACAACTCCAAAGTCAGTTTGTCGAACGCCGTGAAGCGTTCACAGTGCAGTTTTGTCAGACTCATTGTGCGTCTCCTTTTCTTGTTAAAGCCTGGTCGTACCACATGAGGAGTTTCGAGTCCTCCTGTAGCACGTCTTCGGGGATCTTCTGCGCCACGGCGATGATCGTGTCGTAGTCGCGATCCTGCCACGCCTTTTTGAATCCTGCGCGAACCGCCTCGAGACGGAACACTTTCAGCCGTTTTTGCGTGGACGTGCGGTAGTCCTCGAATTCGCGCAACAGTGAGCGCTCGCGCAGT
Organism: Rhodopirellula sp.; assembly: GCA_012728855.1. Lineage (GTDB taxonomy): Bacteria > Planctomycetota > Planctomycetia > Pirellulales > Thermoguttaceae > JABWBD01. The sequence goes on from JAAYEH010000534.1 coordinate 3,198, forward strand.
TTCTCTAAGTCACCCACCTTGTTCGGGTCGGGCACGTACCATCGGTCCTTTGCTTTGGCGCGAAGCGCCGGGTCGTCCTTCGGCAGATTGCGCAGGTCCTTCCAGTTGGTGGACAGGTAGGAATGAATCTGTTCCGGCACCAGCCCTGTGCCGTCGTAGCGAAGGAAGTTTTCGCCGAGAAGCCCTGACAACTCCAGCGGCTTTTCGTGCTTCTGCCATCCGCCCTGCGTTTCCCGCATGAACTGCGGTTGCAGTTCCATGAATGTCTGGGGCTTGGTCGCCAGTTGCTGCTTTAGCCACTGGATGGCAGAAGACTCGTCGCTGAC
>JAAYEH010000535.1 GCA_012728855.1 Rhodopirellula sp.
CACCGTAGTCACGCGGAACAGGAGGCCGCCATCATGAGCTATCTCACCTGGCGCAACCGGCGGCGTGCGATTGGCGTTCAAGCCCTAACGAAAGCGCGAAACCATGCAGCCTGAAACGGCACTAGTCCCGGTGCCCACCGGCGGAACTTCCCACCAAGCGCGAACAAACCGGAAATCATCGAATGTTCGGTTTCCTTGAGTCACCAACCCGTATGTTGGGGAAAGGGGCTTCTCATTCCATCCGACGGAACCGCCGCGGATAAGATCAGAGGTCAGGATATAGTTGGTCCGAGCGTTGACTACGGCCCGATCAATGTAGGACACCCGACCGGTTCCGCCCTCATTTACGTCGACGAGTACAGGTGGTAGAGTTGAACTCTTGCAGTTCAGCGCCATTGCAACTGTGGCGAGGCCCATCTCGTCAAAGACATCCTTGCCGAGACTTGACAACTCCTCCAGCCGTCGGCGCTCGACGAACTCACTCCGGAGATTCCTCATCCTATAAGCTGACAAGAATCCGTCGGGGCATACAATGCCAACGCGCACGCGACCGAGAGACAGTCCGCGCTCGATGAACGCCGAGTACACGTTGGTCCAATTCGCCGGATAGCATCGCTTCAAGAAAGCCTGCAGATCTCCATCGGTCTCCGTGTAGGGCGGGTTCATCAGCACGGCGTCATAGCGTTTGCGGCAGAGATCAATGAACGCAAAGCCTTGGCCGGCGTCGTCGGCGAAGAGGCGGCGGCGGAAACCGCGGCCGTTCTCGGCCTGCGTAGCATACCGGCGCAGGGCCTCGACGATCTCTTCTTCGACCCGATCCAGAAAGACCTCGTCTGTCAGGTCGGCAAAGTCCAGGAGGTTCGGCTGCTCGCGCTTGACCATTTCCGGGAAGAGGTGGCCGCGAGCTTTCTCCTGGTGCTTCTTCCACTCGATGAACTCGGCCTTGGCGCTTTGGGCGGCCTGGCGGATTTCCTCTTCGATCTTCAGAAGCGAGCCGGCCTCGCCCGCGAGTTTCATCTTCTCGAAGATGGTCTCGACCAACTGGCCAAGCATGCGTGGCTGAAGCGTGGCCGTGAATTCCTTGAGAAGGTCCGTTTCGCCCGGCATGGGCTCGGCGCAGACGATGTTGGAGCGAGTGATCTTGGGGCGCCCGGAGTTCTTGAGGCCCAGTTCCTGATAGGCCCGCTGGCAGCGGAGCCACAAGGCGAGCGCCGCGATCTGCGTGGCCCGCATGTCGATGTCGATGCCGTGGACGTTGTGCTTGAGAATCAGCCCCGGCATCGCCCGGCGCAGATCGGGAAGCGACGGGTAGTCTCTCCGCAGCGCCGCTCCGAGATCGGGGTCGTCGTAGGCCTCCTCGTAGATGACCTGGAGGAGGTCGAAGCAGTAGAGCAGGAAGTGCCCGCTGCCGCAGGCGGGGTCGAGAATCCCGATCTCGCGCGGGTCCTTCTTGGGCCGATGCGGAACGTAGACCGGCTGTTTGAGCAGTTCTTCCTGTGAGAGGTCGTCGCGGGTCTCTTTGGCGTTGTCGGGCGGTTCCTGCCCTTCGTCAAGAAAGACCTCCGTCGGCCGGCGCACGAGGTAGCGGCAACGGTCCTTGAGGGAAGTCTCGCCTTTGCGCATCTCGTACCAAATGCGGGCGAGGATGTTGTCCGTAAGAAACTGCACCACGAACCTCGGCGTGTAGTAACTGCTCCTTAGCGCAATCTCATAGGAATTGCGTGGTACTTTGGTCTGCCTCTTAACAGCGTCTTTGAGTTCCTTTGGGTTGAAGTACTGATAGACCCAGCCGATCGTCTCGTCCCCGGTCCAGATGCCGGCCAAATCATCGCCGTTGATGAGACCGAGTACCTCGTCCAGGACGCGCTGGGGTGGGTAGAGGCGGTTGGCCGGGTCGTTTGGGTTGAAGAGGACGCCGATCTCCTCGGAGAGCGTTCCGCCGAGTGAGTCGAGGAAGTTTCGATAGGCTGCGTCCTGCTGGCCGCCCTTCTGGAGTTTCTCATCCTCCGGGTGGTCGGCCAGGTAGAAAAAGAAGCCCTGGGACTTCAGTCCGCGGCTGACGGCCTCACGGATGAGGCCGCGGGCCTCCATCATCTTGTAGGCGCATAGGCGGTTGAGGTGCGTGAAGGCGATTTCGCGGACGAGCTGCTCCAAGGCCTCGCGGGGCTTGAGGCCTACGGCCTTGATGTGCTCGAGGTGGTCAAGAAGGTCCCGGCGTAGAGCACGGTCCTCGTCGGTCAAATGCCCCATTCGGGAGTCGTCCTCGACATGGACGTCGTCCTTCCTGCCCGTCGCGTAGATGCCGAAGCGCCCCTGTAGGGCCTGCGCGGTGGCGTGCTCCAGCAGCCTGCGGCACTGGGTGACGACGTTGCGCAGTCTGTTGCGGACGGCCTGGTCCATGAATCACTCCACCACGATCTTGACGCCCTCGTCGAGCAGTTTGAGCAGATGGTCCTGGAGGCGCGCCACGGCCTGCTTGACCTGGTCCGGCGACTCGAAGGAACCGGACAGGAACTCTGCCACGCGGACGCGCTTGATCTTGACCTCGGGCGGCGTGGTCAGACGCTGGATTTCAGAGACGACCTTGGCGAACAGGCCGCCGAGGGCCTCAAGATCCGACTCCATCTGGTTGACCCCGGCGCGGCAAGCGGCACAGGCCAGGGCGGTCTGCGGTAGTTCGGCAGCAGTGCAGCCGCGCGACACGAGGGGATACAACACCGGCTCGCGCATGGATTCGGGCACCTGTTGCCACTCCGGGCGGCCCTTGATCTTCTCAACGGCGTCCTGGTATTGCGCCGCGCGGTCGGCGTGAGTCGCCTCGTACAGGGCGCGGTAGCCGGCCACGACCGCATTCGTCGCCGACTCGATGTCGGCCATCTGTTCGAAGAACGTCTCGGACTGGATGAGGTCGTGGACGTGCTTGCCCTTGGCGGCGAGTTCCGCCTGTGCGTGGGCTTCCAATTGGAAGCGCATCTCCCCGGCCGCCAGACGCGCCAACTGGAGTATCCCCAAGCCCTTCTCGGTGAGGGCGTCGGCGATTTTCCGAATGCGGTCGCGGCCTTCTCTTAGCGAGACCGCGCCGGCGGCGAGGATGCTCACGCAGTCGTCGACTGAGCCGGTTGCGATGGTCTCCAGTTCCTCGCGGTAAGATTCCACAGCGGAGATGATGGGTACCCCGTGCGCCCGCACCTGGGCCTCCACCGGCAAAACCTGCTTCAGCTCTTCTTCTGCGAACGTCTTTGCAGCCGCGGCGATGGCATTCTTCTCTACGTCTATGGTCTTGCCAGTAAGCCCCTCATAGCTTTGGACGGCCTGAGTCAACGTCTTGAGGTCAATAGGTTTGACCGGAGTGAAGCGCGCGGACTTGAACTTGGTGTTGTTTACGAACGGTTCGCGACTGCGCGGCTCCGTGAAGGAGTCGAACTTCTGACCGCCGAACGAGACCTCGATCACGCCGGCACGAAAGAGCACGGCCAGGACCAGGCGAAGCATGTCGCGCTCCCATCCGTACGGGGCATGGTTGAACCGCTGTTCGAGTGCTTTGCCGAGGCATGCGTCGAGATTGCCGTACTCGCTTTGGCTGACTAGGTAGTCACGTACTTCCTTGGCAACATCGGCGGTAGCGTTCGGGATGTACTTGGTGCCCTCCTTCGTGACCAGGCCAAGGCCGCGGTCGCCGGTGTAGAATACCTGCGGAAGCGCGGTCAGGTCCGCCGCCTTCAACAGCAGATCGGGTTCATCGCCGCGCAAAGGGCGGGAGCCCATTTCCAGTTTGGGATACAGGTCCGGCACCACCTGGTCGAGCAGTTTTCGAACGATCTCGCTCAATGTCCGTCCCAGGGACGCAGCTTCGTGTGCTACGCCGCGGAACATTCCCGTGCCCTTCTGAAGCGCCTCGGTAAGTTTGCTCTGGAGGCGCGATTCAAGCCCCATGACCGCGTTCTTCTCGTCTTGGAGACAGGTGGCCTCATCATGTGTGATCTTGCTCTGCGCCCGGAGCTGGTCGTACTTCTCGACCATTCTTCTGGAAGCGTAGAGTTGGGCAACAAGCTCGTCGATCTCGGTCGTCAGAGCGAACACCCAGTACAGGTCGCTTTCGTGAGCCTTCTGGCGACTCTCGTCCCTTGCCTCATTAACGCGATTGGGCAGGTCCGTATCATCCTCGGCAACGGCGAGAGACAGATTGATGTCGCCTTCGTCCCCCACCGTCGCGCCGTCGACGCTGATGCCGGCGCGGAACGTGCGACAATCCTTGTGACGGTACGTGCGCAGCGCCGGTTCACTGAAGATTTCGCGCAGGGCGTTCCGGATGATTTCGTTGCGATCTCGCGGCTTTGGATCATGAGCCTTCTTCTCGGTTTCCCAGTTCTTCTCTTGGGCCGTCTGCAGCTTCCATCCGTCCTCCGTGTCACGAATGAACTGCGCCGCGTGCAGCTTCTTGATTGCGGACTGGACGTGAGGTAGGGGCGCCGGATCTCCGACTTTGTCCACGAGAAACGCCGCGATGTTGGCCTCCGTTCGCGGAAGGTCGCGCACGAACTCCAGCAGGCATATCACTTTGGCGACGCGTAGTACCCACTTTCGGGCATCAGGATCAGACTTGAACCGTTCGCCGACTTCATGGATGTCGGTCCTTCGTTCGTTTGATAGATTGCCTTCAACGAGTTCGTATACCCGGTCCAGCGTCACCATTGTGCCGACAGAAGCTTTGGCAACGGCAGTTCGGTCCGACACCAACATCTCATAAGCTTGCTTGATGATGGTTCGATTGCTCCCGCCAAGGTGCCTCGGCGCTCCTGGTTGAAGCCGAACGCCGGACATTATGCTGATACAGAGGTCGACGTAGTTGGGCGGATAGGGATAGAACTGAACAAAATCCTCCTCACTCACGTGGGCCTGGCGAGAAGTACGTTCAAGGCGCAAGGCGGCGTTCAACGACCCCTGGTTCTCGGCGTAGAGCCGTTTCAGCAGCGACACGGCGGCGTCCTTCTTCGCTAGAACGCGCTTCGTCGCGACCTCGCGGATATCCGAAGGGGCAAGGTCTATGCGATGGCGGAAGCGATCCTGCAGTTTGGCAAGCTCGACGCGTTTAGAGTCAATAGCGGCCACGACCTCGTCCAGCTTCTCCTGTGAAGTTATGACGATCCAGCACGGGGCGGGGATTCTCCTCGACTTCAGCAAGTTGCGTCCGACCCTGCCGAATTCCTCGACCGTCGCGCGAAGGTCTTCGATCTTGTCTCCGCTCCGTGCCACGTGTTGGCCGACCTCGTCAATCACCAACACAAGCGCCTTCCCCGGACGACGACGTCCGAAGAGCTCAAACGTGCGGTGGACGACGGTGCTGACCGTAACGCTGGCATCGCGGTTGCGCTGCGTGCGCGCCCACGAATCCGCAGCGGGATAAAGGCCGGGGTCGAGGGCGTGCAACACGGCGCTCGCTCTTGAAAGCCGCTGAGCACCCTTACGGACGATCTGCCAGTCCTGCCCATGAATCTCCTTACACTTGGCAACGAACTGATCGAGCTTGCGCTCCGCCTCCAGTTCGATCTCCAACTCTGCGATGTCGAAGTCCTCAGCGTAGCCGAGTTCTCTGAGCACAACGGCGTAGATGAACTCGGCGATCCGCTGCGTAACGCGCCGAGTATCCTGCTCCTTGGCAATGTCGAACAATATGACCTCGGTTGGGTATTGAGCGTTGATAAGGTCAAGAAAGTTACTTACCTGCGGATGATCGACCTGCTGCTTGAGGAGGTCAGCGAAGTTCTTGCCCAGAACGGTCCGGTTTTGCAGGGCGTATCCGAAATTCTTAGCGAAAGAACTCTTGCCCGATCCGAAGAAACCAGAGACCCAGACGCCTACGCTCTCATGCGGTTCGGCGGGCGCCTCGGCCACCGCCTTGAGGAGCGTGGCGTACTGATCGCGGATGCTGTCCGTTGCGACGTACTCCGTAATCTCCGCGTGCACGGAGTGCTCGTCACTTTGATCGACCTGGATGATCTCCTCGATCTTCCGGCTCAAGTCACGTGTAAGCAATTCGCCAATCGTTTGCATGCGCTCTCCTCCGGCTCACCCGTAAATCTTGACCCGGTAGTTGCCCAGAGCATCCCGGTCCTTGAGTGCCATAAACCTGAGTCCGGTTGTGCCTTCGATGGAGCCAGGATAGAAAAGAATCGTGGTAACCTTCGTTTTGCCTTGCATTTCGTCCAACAGCTTCGACATGTGGTAGATGCCCGGGCCCATGGAAGCAGCTCTTGTCAGAAAGGCGATGGTGCCCTCGTCGGGAACTTGCCGAAGACGTTTTGCCACGAGCTGAGCGAAGGGACGCCAATCTCTGTCTGAGAGGTACGTTGTCACTTGCTCTTGAGCTGCGATGAAACCGCGCTCCTTCTCCAGATCGACGACCGGCTTGATACCCTCCGACTCGTCAATGGCCTTCCACAAGAAGGTTGACATGGGGACGATGGATACTCTCCTTCCGCTTTCTTCCAGCCTTGTCGCCATGAGTCTGGCTTCTCTGCGAAGCGTCCACTCCTCTCCGGGGTCGTAGCGAAAAATCGCAAACGGAAGATCGTGATAAGCGCTTATCCGAGGCGGATCGGCCTTTAGGTCTTCCTCAAGCAGTTCAATTCGCTGCGCGAGCGAGGACATCTGCATACTCCTCCAACGTCGCCGCAGGGAAGCTGAGGCGAGTGACGCTTCCTGCAGCGTGGTATTCAAGCAAGTCGTGCTGGTGTGCATCGACCATGAATCGCTCGACACCCTCCCGAGGAAGAAAGAATAACTTCCAGTCCGCCATGTCCAGGAGCTTCGCTCCCGATGCCTGTTGTTGCTTGAGGTAAAAGGCTATATAGCAAAAGGCCTGCAACGGGAGATATGCGGGAGCGATGCGTTTGTTGACCGCTCCTTGCAGGACTCCGAAGTCACGCAGCGTCGACAACAATCCTTGAACAACACGTCTCAAGGTCGCATCGCTCCACACAGTTGTGGTTTTGCCTGCAATGGACCACTGCCGCAGGGTCCGGTGGACCTCGGTGACGCTCACAAGCGTCACGCCGCGTGTCCATTGCGGAACGAGCATTTCCAGGACCACGTTGAATAGCAGGGCATCCGCGCGGGCAGCATGAAAGTAGAGTATGCGATCGACGCTACTGCCATTGCAACGATTCCTGACAAGGTGCGCGAGGGCCTTGGCGACCGACTCCTCATACAGGTACCGCTGTCGGAAGATGGCCAGAATAGCCTCTGCCCGAGAGCGGGACGTCTTCCCCAGAAGATTCCGGCACCGAATCTGACGGAGGTTCTCGGCAACGGGCTGGCCTGGGTCCCAACACGACAGTAGCGCCTTTGTGTCAGGAAGGAGGGCTCCCGCCTTGATGATCTTCGTGGTGAACAACGTGGGCGACCGACCCACCGTTGTTCGCGCTCGTCTCTTCAGCGTCGCATTAGGCATTGCCGGTTGATTCCGTGTTCGAATCCTCACCCGCTCCTCCATCACGGACCCATTCGTCGACCTCCGAGAGCTTGAACCGGAAAAGGCGCCCCACCCTGTGAGCCGGGAAGCCCTTCTTGTCGACCCACCTGTAAATCGAGTCCCTGTTGACGCCGAGGTGCGTGGCTACTTCGTCAACGCTGACCCAACGTTCTTCTACGGCCATCCTGATCGTTCCTAGCTGAGGCAAGGGTCCGAGGACCGAAGCCGAAGAAAGCCGACCAAAGCATACGAGGGCCAACGAGAATTGCAAGAGCGAAGCTGACCACGGCGTTGAGCTCGTCACTGACCGGGTTCGCGGCGCTATTCGAGGAGCAGGGCAGCGTTCTCGCGCCCGGGGGCACGTGCGGAGTCCACGAGGCGGGATCCTGGCCCCAATGGGCTTGGTCAACACGGTGGCGAGGAATGCTCGTGACCCATATGCCGACGGGCCCCTGACGGTCTACGGCACGGCTCTTCAGCCGGCCCCAGTCTGTCGGAGTGGGCTTAGAAGTGCTTCGAGCGATGTCCAGTCAGGGATTGTGCCGTCGGTTTGATAGGCCTTGCGGGCGGCGCGGATGGCGGCGTGGAGGTCGCGAAATTCCTGGCTTTCATCCTCGGCTTCGTGCAGGTGGCCGATCGCGCGGAGGCGGTGGGCGTAGCCTTCCCGCGTTTCGGTCAGCAGGACGTAGGCTGCGCCGAGGTGCTTACTCACGCACTCAAGGCACGAAGCGCGAGTGACGGGCACAGGGTCCGCACCGGGATCGGGCGGCGCGCCTCCAGGGCCGAATGAATCCGGCGCGGGCGTGCCTGCTGGCGGAGCGGGAACGCCGCTCGATGCTGAGAGGCTACGGCAGCCGCAGGCGCCGGTGGGTTGGGTGACGGTCGGTTGGACCTGACCGGGTTGGCGGCGGACGATCGTGTTGATCTGGCGACGCGATAGCATGGTGGATGCGTTGATCCGGCGCTCCTCGAAGTGCTCGCCGATGCGCTGGGCGTAGAGAACCTGGTCGTTGAGGATGGTGCACTTGTAGGCTGGCAAGCCATCCGATTCGAGCAGGTGCTGTTCGCCGGTCGCGAGGTCGTACTCGATGGCGAAGACATCGGTTTCGGTCTGCCACTGGCCGCTGATCAGCAGCTTTTCGGGCGCATCAGCGCGGTAGGACACGCGATAGATGAACGCGCCGGGCAGTTCGATGTCGAAGTCGCCCGCCGGCTGGCGCACGTAGATCAGATTTTCGGGGTCGGCATGCACCAGCCGGTCGCCGAACACGAATCCCGCGCGCGTGGCCTGGATGGCCACGGGTTGGCTCAGGCGGTCAAAGTAGGGGCCGTCCATGCGGTAGAGGTGGTACAGCGGGTTGTTCGGCGCGCCGCCGGCGATGAATGTCACGTGCCAGCCGGTGGCATCGTGCCAAGCGGTAGGCGAGCACTCGGCGAGGTCCGCGCTCAGGCCGGTTTCGAGACGTCGGGGTACGTCGCCCTCGACGACGACCCACAGCTTCCATCGCCGTGACTGCGTGGCCACGTCGACCTGACCTGGGCCGGATCGGCAGTAGAACAACACGTGCTTGCCCTGACCGTTGCGGGTCAGGAACGGCATGTGGGTCATCACGTCGGGTTCGTGGATCGTGTCGAACATTCTCATCTTCTCCTCAGCACGAATAAACGCTCGATGTGGACTGACACGAGCCCGGCCAGTTGATCTGCGTGCCGGAGGCCGAGCGGCAGCCAATCTGGAGCTGCATGTAACCGTTGTACGAGTACTGGCTCGTGAACGAACTCGGCAGTCCGACCAGGCGACCTGTGCTGTCCACGCACCCGGCTCCGTACCACGGGTACGAGTACGGATAGCACGAGCCCGTTTCGATCAGCCGCCAGAACGCGCATGGCGTCGCAACGCCCGGTCCCTGGTAGGGCGTCAGGTTCCACGTCGGGTTGCTGCTGTTGGTGGTGAACGAGGCCAGAACATACGGCGTGCAGCATTCGGAGCAGCGGCCACTGGTGGTGAACACCTGCGCCTTGCCGGTGGTCCGCAGGCTGCGCTTCCCGACCTTGAACAACCTGGCTTTGCCCGCCGTCGCCATCGCGTTCCCTCAACTGCTGCACGCTTCCTGCTCGACCATCTCGTTGATCCAGCCCAGTGCCAGATCGCCGTCGGTGTTCCAGTGGGCGTAGCCGAACGTCGCCGTGATCATCCACCCCGCCGACGGCCGCTTCCATTTGTGCGGCGAGACCGTCGGGTTGACATTTGTCGCCAACGTCTCACCAGTGACGGGGTCGATCACGCTGTACGTCCAGCTCGCGGGCGTCGTGGTCGTGCCCTGCGAGCCGCCGGTCTGGGTCAGGTTCACCGGAAAGAGCGTGGGCTCCGGCAGGTTTGCCAGTCGAACCAGCGCCCACTGCACGCCGATGCCGCCCTCTCGCCAGAGGATCGCCGCCGAGCCGATCTTGGCGGCCGTCAGGTTGGCGGCCGAGCCGTCGGTGATGTCGGCCAGCCGGTACGGGTAGTCCTCGTCGGGCACGTCCACGCGTGCGGGCACCACGCCGGCGGCAACGGCGCGGGCGAGCTTCCCGGCGGGCACGGGTTCGAGCAGGACGACGAACTTGCCCCGGTGGTCGGCCTCAGTCGGAGTAACGCCCGTCATGGCCGGGTAATTCTTGAAGGCTTCGGGGTCGGTGGCCGGGTCGAACACCGGGCCGCTGACGCCCAGCACGTCGAACCGGTCGCGATCGGCCCCGGAGTCGTTGCGGACCAGGACGATGCCGTGCTGGCGTTCGCTGCGCATGCCGGCGCTCTGTTGGCTCAGCTTGCGTTTCTGGTAGTCGAGGGCCGCGTCGACGAAGGCGTTGTACGTGTTCGCGGGAATCGTCAGCGGCTGACCGCGCTGGACTTTCTTGAGCACGTCAGCCATCGGCTATACTCCGATGCCAAGCGCCGAGAAGTCGCCTTCGTCGTAGACCTTCTCGATGTAGACGGCGACGGGCTTTTTCACGATGGCCTTGGCCGCCGTGTCCTCGCTGTCGGCGTAGCGGACCCACATGTATTCCCATCCCTTCTTGGCGATGCCCGTGATTGGACCGACGACGAGGCCCGTACGGTTGGGCGAGCCGGCGAAACGGTAGGTGATCTCCCAGTCCTCCGCGCCGCGCTTCGAGCCGGACGCGCCGAGGAACAAACATTCGCCCGCGGCCAGACCCTTGAACGCGGCGTCGTTGACCTTCCCGGTGAGGTTGAACAGCGTGCCCTTGTAGGCTGGCGTGACGAACGCGTCGTCCACATAGTGCGTCTCGCCGAAGCTGTACACGGGGATCGTGATGTCCACGCCCTCGACGTTGTCGTGCGTGACACCGACCGCGCCGCCGAAGTCGGGCGGCGTGCCGCTCGCTGCGTAACTCGCGATGGTGCCCAGCGATTGCGTGATGTGCTGCGTGCCGCCTGACGTGTCGAAGGCGAACGACGATTCGCCCACGGGGGTCGGCGGACGCACGCCGTACCGCACCGTCGCGATCCACTGTCCGTCGAGGGCGTTTTCGTCGACCCACTCCGGCTCGATCTGGATCGACTGGCGCGTCAGACCGTTGTAGGAGACGGCCGTCGAGTTCTCGATCAGCGTCTTGGCGGTCACGTCGTCGGACGTGCCGGTAAGGACGTAGACGAACTCCACCGAGGCGTTGTCGCCGGTGGTCCATTTACGGCTGTCGAGTTTCTCGGTGAGCGTTACCGGCATGGATCACCTCATGAAAACACCGCGCGGTTGTTCCGCACGTCCAGGCGCAACCCGTCGATGCCCTTGGCGGTGCGTTCCGTGGCGCTGGCGATGCGGTCGTCCGCCGACCCGGCTTGAAGGCCGAGCAGCGAGGAAGCGTTGAACGTGCCGATGACGTTGATGGTGCGCTCCCGCGCGGTTTCGAGCAGGTCGCCCAAGCCGGACAGACTGCTTCGCACCTTGCTGAGCAGGTCTTCCGGCCCTTCGATCTCCTCGGGGTCCTCTCCCTCTGCGGCCGCGCGCTTTCGCCGCGCCTTCTCCAGCGCTTCCTGCCATTCCTTGCGCGCCCGGGCGAGGTCGGCCTCGTTCTCGGCCATGCGCCGCTGATACTCTTCATCAAGCTGGCGGTGCTTTTCGAGGTTCTCGCGGCCGATCTCGGCCATCGTCGCCTCGTGGTGACGCGCCGACTTCTCGCGGTCGCGCTGGCGCTGGGCCTCGCGGTCGGCGATGGCCTGGCCGGTCTCCATCTCGATCTGGGCCTTGCGGGATTGATAGAACGCCTCGGCGGCGCGATTCGCGGCGTCGGCGTCGAAGCTCGAATCGAACACCTTGCGCAGGGAGTTCCAGGCCTTGGCCAGTTGGTTGCCCGTCCAGGCCCAGGCCTCCTGCACCCAACTGGTGAACTGCGTCCAGGTCTTGGAGAGGAACGCCGTGGTCTCGATCCAGCCGACCTGAAGCGAATGCCAGACGACTTCGACGGCCGCGAGGAGCCCGTGCCAGGCGTCGACGCCGATCTGGATGAAGAAATTGCGGAAGTTGAGCCAGGCCTTTTCCAGAAAGTTGATCCCGCGCGTCCACTCCATCTTCAGCGTCAGCCACAGGATATTCGCGGCGAGCGCGATATCTCCGGCGGCCAGGGCGTCGGCGATGCCCTGATACGAGGAGATCGCGTCATCCTTGAGGACGCTAAACTTCTCGCCCAGCCAGCCGAGCGCCTTCGCACCCGCGCCGGTAACGTGAAGAATGGTGACGCCGAGCCCGACGACGGCGGTGATGACCAAGCCGATGGGCGAAACGAGAAAGACCAACACCGCGCCGAGCAGTTTGAAGGCCGCCGCTACGCCTGCCACAACAGTGGCGAACGCACCGAGCACGGAACCCAGTCCCGAAATGCCGATGCCGAGGGCTGCGATGGCCACACCGGCGCCGATGATGCCGGCGGCCACCTTGAAGATCGTCGCCACCAGTTGCTGGTTCTGCTTGATCCACTGGCCGAACCACTTGGCCGCCTCGGCCGCCTTCTTCACCAGCGGCGTCACCGCCGGCAGCAGCGCCTGGCCGATCTCCACTGCGGCGTCGCGCACCTGACCGCGCAAGCGTTTCATCTGATTGGTGAACGAGCCGGCCGTTCGTACCGCATCGCCGACCGCCCCCTGATCACCCATCGCGCGGGTGATGATGTTCAGCCGGGCGAGGGCCTTCTCCTGTTCGGTCACGTCGCTCCACGATTTGCGGATGCCCAGCCGAAGCAGTTCCTGTTCGAGGGCCGCCTGCTTGATGTTGATGCCGAAGCGGTCGAGCACTTCACTCGAGCCCGACAGGGCTGAGATGAACCGCTGGATGGCCTCGTCGTCCGAGATGTTGTTGAAGCTGGCGAAGTCCAACGCGAGTTTCTGAAGCGTCTGCGACAGCTCGCGCGACATGCCCGCGTCGAAGCCCAGACCGACGAAGAAGCTCTGAAACGTGGCCAGGGCGTCCCGGATGGCGAAGCGCGAACGCCCGACGGACTTGGCCAGAGCGTCGGCGAATTCCCCAGCCGCGTCGGCCTGGTCCTTGAAGACCTGCTCGAACCGGCTGAGCGATTCCTGGGCGTCGGCAGCCGCCTTGATCGTAAACGCTCCGAGCGGCGCGGTGATCGCGCTAACCGCACCGGCCAGCTTCAAGCCGAAGTTGCGGATCGAATCGCCGAAGGCCCGCAGTTTCCTCTCCGCCCGCTTCAGTCCGCGCACAAGCCTGCTGTCGTCGGCGAATAATTCGACGAACGCGCGACCCGCTCGAATGGCTCCCGGCGCCGGCATGCGTCATCACCCTCCAGGTTGCCGCTGGCGTGCGTGGCGTTCGTTCTGCTTGATCCGCGAATCAACCACGATTAGGTTCTCCTCAATGGCCGGAATGCGATTATGAGGCCGCCCTATTCAACGATCCGAGCAAAACGGCAAGTACGGCGGATCGTTGACGAAATGGAGGCTCGCCATGCCATCGAACGCTTACACCAACCATCTTCTCGAGCTTTTGAGGGACGCTGACGAGATTGATCAAGCGCATACGCGCCTTCGAACGCGTCGGCGAGGTCGTCAGTGGGGCCTCGGGGGACTGAACAGAGCTGCTGTCATTGCATGCGTGTCCGCATGGGAGGCGTACATTGAGGCAATCCTTGTAGAATCGCTCAATGCGCTGCGCCCGACCGGTGGGCCTGCTGGAGTATGGTCGGCCCTGAACGCAAACGCTCGAGGTCTGATAGGCCGCTTCAACAATCCAAACGTTCAGAAAACAGCGGAACTCTTCAACGACGCCATTGGACTTGCTGACGTAACGATGGGATGGTCGTGGAGGAACCGCTCGCGCACCCAGGCGCGCTCCCGGCTGGATGAGATCGTTCGCCTTCGCCATCAGGTCGCCCATGGCGTCAACCCACGGCCTCTCGTCCACAACACCGAAGTACGACGAATGCCGGGCTTTTTCCGTCGACTCGGAAGTTGCACCGATCGCGTCGTGAGAGCGCATTTGGTGAATACCCTTCACATCCTCAACCCTTGGCCGTGATAGTCGCAGCACGTCCGTTTTTGCTTGATCCTCGCCATCTGACGTCGATGACTGAGCAGCAGGATCAGGCCCCTCAGGATCGCCTGACCGACGGGAACGGCGCTCGAAAACTTCGATGCCCTTGCAGCCGCCGGCCTCGATCTGGCCGGTAATGTTGCCCTGGCCAGACTGCTGCGCCGCCTGCAAGTACGAAGAACTCTCCCCAGCCGCGGGCGGTTCCGGTTCCGCCGTCGCACGTGGCGCAGGCGGACCGGGGCCGCCCATCGACTGCCGTGCCGTCGTGGCCGCGCACCCGGTCACCGCGAGCACGCAGCACTCGCAGAGCACGAGGTGACGAAAGCGAGTCACGGTTTTCCCTCGCTTTCGTCCTTTGTCGCGGGCTGCTTCCCGCCAGTCTCCTTCGCGTGCGGACTGGACTCCGTTTCCTCGCCGCCGCTGCTGGATACCTGGAGCTGCCCGGCGATGCCCTCGACGCCGACACTCGCCCGGCCCTCGATGCCCACCACCCACTTACCGGTGAAGTTCACGGCGTAGGTTGGATTGATGCCCTGCGCCCCGGCCTGGATCGTGAGCTGCTCGACGCCCTGCGACAGACCCTGCTTGACGGCGGGAATGATCGCCTGGTCGGCCAGCTTGTTGGCGAACTCCTCGATGGGTGGTTTGGGGTTCAGCGTGGCGCACCCGGTGACGCACCCGCCGATGATGGAAAGCAAACCCGTCAGAATCTTCGTCCGTGACATCATGACTGCACCTCCGTGTTTCCAATCTGCGCCGGCACCGTGCCGCGCAGGAATGCGCTCTTCAGTACGTCCATGTCCTTCACTTCAATCGCCGCATCACGCTTGTCCTTGGCCGAGTACGGATCGAAGTCACTGGGCTTGAATGGCCGGGTCTTCTTCGGGTCGCGGTTCACGTTGGCGATCAGCGCGAGGATCGCCGACGTATGCGCCCACGACTGCCGCCCTCGCCCTTCGGCCATCCACAACAACTCGCGCAGCGTCAGGGGGCCGGGGTCGACGCCGCAGACGCCGGCCAGCTCGTAGACGAGTCGCCAAGCGTCGTCTCGATGGCCGCTTCGAGGTCGAGCTTGTCGATCCGCGTCTCGATCCGGCTGACCGCCAGGTCGATCATCCGCCGCTGGGTCTCGACGGCCTTGGCCAGGTCGGCGCGACCCGCGCCCCGGAAAAAATCGACGAGTTCCTCGTACAGCGCCGTCTGCGCCATCAGGATGGCCTCGCCGCCCAACGAAGCGCCGAACTGCTCGTCGGTCACGCCTTGCTGATCAGCCTGCGGTTTGACCAACGCGAAGATCACGTCGCACAGCAGGATCACGTCGGTGCCCAGCTTCGTGAGCAACGGCGGATCGCCGGCCTCCAGTTCCAGCAGGTTCACATCGAGGAGCGCTTTGACCCGCTTGGCCGCGTCGATGGTCAGGGCGATCGTCCAGGTACGTCCGGTGGTGTCCGTAAAGGTCTTCATGGCTACACCGCGCTGTCGTAAAGGATCCCGAGGTAGAACGTCGCTTCCGTCGTAGAGCCGTTGGAGAGGCGAATCTCGATGATCGAATCTGCCGCGAGCGGATTGGCGAACCCCTGACCCGTCGCCCAGGACCACGTCGCATTGGCCGCGTATTTCTGCACCAACTCGGAACCGGCGGCACTTCGAAAGTCCGCCAGCGCCAATTGCGTGGCCTTGGATGCGATGATCCGCACGAGATCGCCTTCGAACGCCGTTGTGACGATGGTCTGGACACTCACGACCACGTCCGTTCCATCGGGCGGCAGTGTGTCGCCTTCGCCGGCGGGGATCTCATCGAAGTCGATGTCGGTGGCGGTCGCGGCGTCAACGACGAGACCGCGCCGCACCTTGTGGCTGCCGTCCGTCGGATCGAGCCAGTGAACGTCGACCACATCGGAAACGACAATCCCGTGTCCCGTCGGCAGGTTCGCCACGCCCGAGGCGTCGCGCGTGCCGGCAACGCCTGCGGGAAGCGTTACGACGTGGCTGATCTGGCCTTCGGCTTCCTGCGTGACCGTACCGGAGAAGGTGATCCCGCCGACGGTGTACTGCGAGATGATTTGTCCCGTTTGCATGTTACACCACCACCCACTGGTCGAACTGCGCGAGCTTGGCCGTCACCGACACGGTGATGGCCTCCTCCAACGCTTCGTTTCGTGAAAACGACGTGATCGAGAACGATCCCTTCGGGCCCTGCGCGCCGCTGGTGGCCTTGTCCTGATCGAGGATGGCCAGTTCGAGCGTCGTGTTGGTCAGGAACGCGTTCTTCACGGCGTCAAAGCCGGAGTCGCCGGGCTTCCACACCATCTCGAATTCGGCGGTCGCTTCGCGGAGCGTCGGCGCCGTGGCCCGCCAGCCGGAGTTCGCCCGCGTGGTGATGTCCGCTTCACCCGCTTCCAGCGTCAGTGTCACGTCGCGGACGTTGCCCATCTCGGCCAGGGCACCGAGCGCCGCGCCCGTGGCGCCCTGGTAGATTTTGGCGTTCATACCGAGAATGAAGATTGCCATGTCCGTGGCCTCCCTATGCCTTGATGCTGTTGGCCCACATGGCCGGCAGCTTCGGCTTCTCGCGCTCGAAGGCCGGTCCCATGAATGGGCGCGCCGCGATCTTGATGCGGCGCTTCCTCCGCCTTCTTCGCAGGCCCTCGACCACCGTTGAGGTCCCGCCGTATTCGAGGGCGTGTGGTGCGTCGCCCACCTTCTGGTTCAAACGTTGCGGTCCGATGACCACGCTGCTGCGGTCGCGGTCGTAGCCGAAGAAGATGAACCTGCGCAGCAGCCCGGTGTGCGAGCTCGGCGGCTCGCCCGGTTTGCTGACCCGCTTGCGCTTGCGGATGCTGTGCCGCGCGCTCGTTCGCACGAACGCGCCGAACCGCGACAGCACCTTCCGCGTCGCGCGGTCCACTCCGCGGGTCACCGCCTTGCGGTCGAAGAACATCTTTTCCGTCACCATGTGGATCATGTGGTCATCATCCGTAGCGTCAGCGTCAGCACGCTGGTGAACTGCCGCAGCTCGCCCAGGTGCTCCTGCGAGTAGATGGGCGTGTTCTCCGTCTTGACCCACGCCGCGTCGCCGAACTGTCGCGTGGTCCGCACGAACTCCGCGATCTCCTGCACGAGGCCCATCAACTCGTCGAGCTCCGCGTCGTCGCCGGTGGCCAGTTTCTTCTGCACGCCGATTTCGATCTGCACGTCGCTCTGCGCCACGCCGCGCCCGGCAGTGATCAGCTCTTGGCCCTTGGGCACCACGGTGACGTGCAGGTCCTTCATCTCCTGAAGGTCGAACGCCGCTCGATACGCGCGCTCGGCCGTGAACGGCTGACTGAAAGTCTGGTTGTTCAGGGCCGCGACGACGGCGTCCGCGATGTCTGCAATCAGTGCCACTACGTTCCCCTCGCTGCGACAAGAGCATCTGCCAGCCAGTCAACAGCGGCCATCTCGGTCGTGTCGAGCTGGTCGAGCACGTCACGCATGGGCATGCCGCCGTCGACCGACGCCTTGACCGATTGGGCCGTTACCGCCAGGCGCGATCCCTCGATAAAGGCGGGTCGCTTGTCGTCCGGCACGGCGTTAACGCGGTCGATGTGCGCCTGCGCGGCCGCCCGCTGTTCGGGCGTCATGGCATCCAGCCGCGCCTGGCGCTTGGCTTCGAGATCAGCCTTTCGCTGCGCCGGGGTGCGGTTCAACCGGTCTTGCACTTCCTGCGGGATGTTGGGATTCAATGGGGGCATTGTTCACCTCACGCGACGAGCGCCTTGCTGAAGCCGTACGCGCGGTCCAGCACGAACACGGGGTTGTCGTTGAAATCGAGGATGCGCCCTTCACGGCGGAACATCACGATCTTCCCGCCGCCGGTCATCTTTCCGCCGACACGGATGTCCTTGTAAACGTTCATCAGGGCACCGCTCATAACGTACAACAGCCCCGTGCTGGCGATGCCGAGATAGCCGAACACCTCGCACAGGGAGCCGAACGACATGAAGAACGTGCCGTACGCGAAAGACGCACCGCTGTCCTCAATCGTGAACACCGTGCCGTTGTCGTAGATACTCAAGTACCCGCCGTTTTCGATGCTGAAGTCGTCTCGGATCGTGGCCTGGCTGCTGAATTCGACGTAGCACGTGCCATAGATCTGTACCGTGCCACCGACCTCCAACGTCAAGAAGCCGGAACTGAACAGGTCCGTAAGGCTCCCCGATTCCAAGGTCATCTGCCCCTGGATGATCACCGTCCCGCTGGAGGCAAGGTAGAAGTTGGTCGTGACCGTCAGCGTCGCGCCGGGATCGATGGTCAGTTCGGCCGCGCCATAGATATAGAGGTAGTTGCCTTCGACGATCAGGCTACCGAGGACGAGGACCTCGCTGTTATAGGCGCTGAGCGTGCCCTGAATCCTGAGCGTACCGCCAGCCAGCACGGAAATGAGGCGCCCCGAGCCAAGCGTCGCGGACTGGCCGGACGCGAACGTGACCTCGTGCGTGGCGGCAATGACGACGTCGTCCACGCTGAGATTGGGAACGGCGCCCTGATCCCAGGTGGTAGCGCTTTGCCAGCTGCCAGTCTGGATGCTCGTAAAGACGGCCACGACTGCTCCTACGCAAAAATCCGGTACACGACGCCCTGGTTGTTTACGACCACCCGCACGAACACCTTGTTCGCGTCATCGATGCGGATGACGACGCCCTCGTAGTTGCTGGGAAGGATCGGGATGTTCTGCCCAGCGGAGTCGCCGATGAAGCACGGGGCGGTGTTCTGCGGGTTGCCGTTGTTGTCCACGCGGGCCCCAATCCACACGAACCGGCACGGCGTGGACGTCGCCACCAGCGCCTGCGGCGTGGCCGCGGAGGGCACGGTCTTGGTTCCCCCGATGAACGAGGCACATCCGGCCACGTCGAACAGCGGTGCGCCATTCGCTCCGACTTCCACGTCCAGCGAGTTGAGCCAGCGCCTCGGCACCTCAGCCTCCAATCACCAGCTTCCAGACCGCCGCGACGGCCAGCGAAAGCACCGACGCGGTGATGATCCACAACAGCTTCGAGCGCACGGCCTCGGCCGATTCCAGCCGGTCGAGCCGAAGCAGAATCCCGAGCCTGCCGTTTCCGCGAATCGCCTCGTCGAGGCGGTCGAGCTTGGCGTGGATGGCCGCGAACTCGCGATGGCATGCGCATTCGTATTGACCGTTGTCGCCGCTCACGGTGTTTCCTCATCAACCTGCTTGGCGTGAATCCGAAGCATCTTTCCGTGCGGGTCCGAGGGCCGGTAATGGCCCGCACCACCGAGGTCCAGTACCTCGAAGATCAGCACTTTCGTGCCGCTGGACACGCGAATCCGATCACCGACCTGCGGCTTGGTGATCGCAGCGCCGAGTACGAGCGCCTCGGCCGAGACGATGAAGTCCGTGGCCTTGGCCTGCACGATCACGCCGGCCTCGTCGGCGACCTCATAGGTCGTGGTCCCCAACGTGGCAGCGATGTCGACCGAGTCGACGCCGCGCTGATACGTCACGGTGCGCGACAGGTGCGTCTGCCGCATCCCGTCCAGCCACGCGGTGCCTTGTTCAAGCAGGTCGACCATCAATTACGCGCCGAGACTGGGAGTCACGAGAACCCGTACTGTTGGATCAGCAGCTGCAGCCGGACGCACCGTCGCACCGAGCGGCTGATTGGGCGCAGTAGGAGTCGCCGTCGCTACTCCCGCAATGGGGTCCCAATAGACGGATTCTCCGAAATCTTCGACGAAAGCTACGCCGGCTTCTTTCGGAAAATCAATAATGCCTCTGACTCTCAGCGCACCGAGCGTGTTGGCCGGGATCGGCCTCATAGCCACACCGATCAGGATGCCTTGTGCCACCACATCACCGGCAGCCAGGTCGACACCGGGTGTGTAGTCGATGCTGTCACCTTCTTGTACGAACGTTGCCATGTTGGATCACTCCTTTGATTGCAAGGCCTACGCCTCGCCCTTGCTCTTGATCCCGCCGCGCGGCTCCTGAAGCGCGACGCCGAAGTCGTGGTAGCCGCGCATCTGCACGCCCAGCACATGGAAGTCAGCCTCGGCCGTTTCGATCGTGGGCGACTCCTGACCATTGAGGAACGCGACTTCGATAACCGGCAGGTCGGTCGGGTCGGCCAGCAGATACCACGCCTTGTCCGAGAACCCCGTGTACTGCGTGTTCGACAGGTAGCGGCTCACCTCGACGCGGAACTTGCCCGCGTGCGGGTTGGCCACCGGGTATTTCGTCGAAGCCGTCGTGTCGCGGATCTCCAGCGACTTGAACAGCATCGTGCCCATCGCGCTGAGCGCCGTGGGCACCAGGATGACCTGCGGCATGATGCCGACCGGCTTGCCGTCCGGGTCGACCTGCTCCAGGAAGGCGACCTCGGCCTTCGTCAGGCCGTCGATGCTCAACACCGTGTCGGCGCCGGTCAGGTAGTTGTTGTTGCCGGCGGCGAAGAACGCCGCGTTGTTCATGAAGACCGACCAGAAGACGTCGTTGATCTTCAGGCCCGAGCCGCGACCGAGCTTGCGGGGCACCGTCGTGATCGCGCCGAGGTCGTCGTTGATGATGTCGCGGCGGTCGATGGAGAGCAGCAGACCGTACGTGTCGGCCTTGTTGGTATACGCGGTCTCGCCGAGCGTCCCATGCTTGAGTTCGCCGCCCGGGGCGACCTTCTCGTACTGGTCCTTGCCGACCAAGCGGTAGCTGGTGACGGTCTTGAAGTCGCTGACGTTGCGGACGGACGTAATGTTCCGCCACGTCCGCTCGACGCTGAAGAAACCTTCCAACAAGAACTTGTTGGCGACGTTGCTGAGGATCCCGCCGATGTCGATCGTCGAGAACGCGGCCTGAATGTTCTGGCCGAACGCGAAGCGCAGCACGCTGCGGCTGTCGCGGAAGTTGCGACCGGTGTACCCGTTGGCCCACGCGGCTTCGAGCAGGAGCTCCTGCAATCCGATGCCGCCTCGAAACCGCTTCGACGCCGCTTCGAGCGTCTTCTCGTCGTAAAGCTCCTCGACCTTGGCAGACTTCCCCGTGAGCATGCACGCCGCTTCCAGGACCTGGCCGCCCATCGCGTTTTCGACGGCGTGAATGGCCGGCGCTTTGGGGCGCGACGCGCGCAGCTTCTCGAGTTCGGTCTTCTCCTCGGTCCAGCCCTCGGCGATGGCCTGCTCCTCGATCTGGGGGAACTTGCCGGCGCAGATGCGCCGGATGGCGCCGATGCGCTTCGTTTCCGCGAGGGCCTGAGCGCGGAGTTCGCCAACGGGGTTGACCTGGGTGTCAGGCGAGCCAGCGGACGGGTTGGCCTCCGTGCCATTCCCGTCCGCCTGCGTATCGCGCGTCGGCTCCGGCGCCGTCGTGTCGTCGGTCTGCGTGACCTGCGTATCGTTCGTGTCATCCATGAGAGAACTCTCCTGAGAAAGCTGCGCCGCGATGGTCGCGGTGGTGTTCGTGTCTGCGCCGAGGTCGACGAAACTGATTTCACCCAGCACCGTCCGCCGGGCGACGTAGATCGGGCCTTCAAAGGTCCTGCCGTTGACAGTCGTGCTCTTGCCGTTCCGCACGAACTCGGCCTGGGCGACCTGGGCGCCGAGCGACGCCTGCCAGGGAAAGCCGCGCTTCCCGCTGGCGACGACCTCGCGGGCCGCGGCGGTATCGCGGGAAACGATGCCCTCCGCAATCAGCCGTCCCGCCTCGACGGCGATGCGCTCCGTGTGGCCGACGCCCTGGTACATGCTGTGGCCGAAGCGGACAGGCCGCCGCTGCGATGGGATCGAAAGTCCGTCGAGGTCGACCACGACGGGAAAGCGCCAGCCGTCGATGCGCATGGCCTCGCCGGTGTAGGCGATCATGGTGAAACGCGGGATGGACTCTGCGTCGCCTTCGGCCGCGAGCGCCACAAGCGAGATGTTGCCCGGCAGACACCGCAGCTCGATCTGCCCGCGCGCCGGAAGATCGGCCTGCCGTTGGCAGACGGCCAGTCGTTGGTTGGAATCAGGAAACTCGCGCTTCATGTCGTCGTTCTCCATACAACGCTGCACGAAAGACTCGTGCCCTTCACCGTCGTGTCGCCTCGGCAACGGCATCGGTCTCGTCTTCCTCTTCGCGCTCGTCGTCTTCGTTTTCCGATGGCGCGGCAGCTGGTGCCGGCGTCGTCGCCAAACCCAACTCGCGCATCAGCGCGACCTCGCGGGCCCGCTGGCGAAGCTCGCTTTCCCAGTCCAGGCCGCACTTCGCAAACTCAGCGGCAAGCGTCGTCGTATTGCTTTGGAGTCTCGTCGATTGCGCGTTCGCTTCCTTGGCCGGATCGACGTGCTCGAACCCATCCCAGAACCATTGGTGCGGAAACTCGGCGTCGAGCGTTCGCACTGATTGCGGCAGATACCCTTCGATCAGCACTGCCTCGTCGATCCACGCTTTGAGAATCCGATCGAGAACGATGTCGGCAAGGTAGGCTTGGTCGATGCGGATGGCCTTGAAGAACGCCTGATGGTCGAGGCGCCCCGAGGCGTAGTTGTAGCCCGAGGAATTCCCTGCCGCGATGTTGAACGGCATGTTCAAACAACGCGCAATCTCGTTGATCACCTCGTGCTTGAAGTCGCCGTACACGGTCGTCGGCTGTTCGGCCTTGACCTGGCTGATCTTCCAGCCGAAAGGCATGGTCATCCACGTGCCCCGATCCATCTCGACCATGTCCATCGGCTCGACCTGCGAGGCCTCGGCGTCGGCGGCCGCGTCGGTGTAGATCACGCCCGACGGCAGTGCTGCCTGCTCCGCAGCGCCCAGCACAGCCAGCGTGTAACGCCGCAACGTGGCAAACAGAGGCAGTGCCGGCGTGATCTCCGGAATGCCACGGCTCTGGCCCGGGCGCTCAGCGCGGAACAGGTGGATCACCGACTCGACCGGCATCACGTCGAACTCGATGCCGCCGGATCGCGGCACGGTGTTGTCGCCCGGATGCTGGCGGAGAACGTAGTAGGAGATTGGATTGCCGAACTCGTCGAACACGATGCCGTCGACGGCCTTCAGATCGCCGCGCGGCACCGGCCAGGGCGTAGCCACCTGATCCGCTTCGATCGGCCGCACGTCGAGCTGCACCGGAGCATCGATCCGAGGGTTGGTCGCCAGCAAGGCGAAAACCTCACCCGATTCGCATTGCGCGATCCGCATGGTGCGGAGCTTGTGCGCCAGCCCGACTGCTTTGGCCCAACGGGAGAACTCCTTCTCGATGACGCGATTGGCCTCGGGGTCGTCGGTGAGCATCTGAAGCCGCGGCCCCGTTCCGACGACGTAATTGGCCAGCGTGAGCACGATACCCTTGGCGTAGCTGTTGTTGGCGACCTCGTAACGCGCCCGGCTGCGCAGGATGCGCCGCACGTCCGCCCCGATCGCTGCGTTGGCCGACAGGTGATCGGCGTTGGCCCAGTGCCGGCGGTTCTCGTGGCTCGTCTGGGCGGCGTCATACTTGCCGCGCACGACGAGAACGCGACCAGGCGCCGGACCGTTGGCCGCCGTCGCCTTCCGCGAACCAAGCTGTCGCAACCACTTCAGCACGTTCAAGCTACTCCAGGTGTAATCACGATCGTCAAGAGCGGAGCGCGCGGTCGGTGCCGCGCGCTCCGCGCGTCGCCGACGTTACGCTACGGCTTGGCCGTCTCCGGCGGCGTGCTCTGGGCCACCTTCGCGCCCTGCTGGCCGACGAGCGTGTTCCCCAGCGCCTCCACGGTGTCCAGCTCGGTGAACGCCCGCGTGGCCGCTGCCGTGGCCGCCTGGGCGACAACCAGCGCATTCTGGAGCGCGTTCTCGGCGATGATGTTGAGTCGCGAGAGGTGCGATGCGTGCGCCTGCATCAACGATGCCCCGTAATGCGACGGAGCACCCGCGCCGATCTTGGTGTTCTCGTTTGCGACCGAATCGACCAATCCCTGATCCGCTGCCATGACAACATCCTTTCCTGTGGCTATCTGCCTGCGACGCCGTCCCGATACACATCGGGACCACGTAGCGCCGCGTCATGCTTGCCGTCGTCGGCACTTCGGTGCATTCACACCGCCCCGGGCGGAACCACTTTCGTCATCCGCACGCCGAGCTTTTTCTTCGCCGCCTCCTTCGAGGACAGATACCGGTCCGCCTCGATCTGGTCCTTCAGATCGTGCTGCTCGACGGTCACCGAATCCGCCTGTGCGCGCTTCGGTCCCTGTGCGTTCTCGCGGATGTTCTGTTCGAGGTCCTCAGCCATCGTGTCCTCACACCGATCTATATCTGCGGCACCGGCCAAACTGTCGCAGGCCGCCGGCGAATTGCGGGAGCAGGACTCGAACCTGCAACCTCCGGGGCATGAACCCGGCACGCTTCCACTGCGCCATCCCGCCGTACCAGCCGGACGCTCCAGAAGGCGAGGCCAAACAAAAACGCCGGGCAGGAGTGCAGCCCTGCACGGCGTGTCATCTGTTTGGAACGCGGTCCGCGGTGATCAGCCGCCGACCGCTCGCCTCCGGGAAGACCCGGCCTGGTTGTCTACCTGATACTTACGCAGCCGACACGACGACTGCAACACAGTGGCCGGTGCTCAGCAAAGATTGTTACACCGGTAGACCTTCGCAGATCACGAGTGCCGCCACGGGCCGGGAGGTGTCCACGATCTGGAGAGGGATGCATCGCCAGCCGCGCTGCTCAGAACGGGCGCGACGAACTGAGCGATGACCTCAACAACCTCAGCGAAGTCCGCAGGGCGCTGGTCAGCATCGATCCGCCTCGCAAACGCCGACCATTGGGTACGCTTGGCGGCGTCGGACGCGAATTCGGGCGACAGCCCTGCGGGAAGCGCCGTTGGAACCGCTGTGCGTCTTCTGTCGAACGTCGCCCGGACGGCCTTCACCAGCATATCGCCGTCGAAGGACATCGTTCGACTCAGCACATAGAGGTCGAAGAAGTCCTTCATCCGGCTGTTGGCCATGCCGAGCGCCACCATTGCCTCCAGCTTCTCGGCGATCACCGTCTCAGGCGGATAGGCCGCCATGACTGGCGGCGGAAGGTCCAGGAGCGGACCGAAGGTTGCCTCCGCCGGGCCGGGCGTGATCACATCGCCAAAGCCCACGTCGACTTGAACGGGAATCCTGGCCGACCCGAGGTAGCCGGTGAGCTTAATGCGAATGCCCTGATAGATGTTGTCTTCTCGAATCTCCTCGGCCCGAACCGACGCGGAGTCGTATCGCATCCCATCCGGTTCGACCGTAGCATCGCAGACCTCCCGGAAAACCTTCCGCAGATCATCCACGCTCGGATTGCCAGCGCCCAACAGGTCCACGTCGATCGTCGGCCGATGCGGCTTGTCCATCCAGATGGCGAACAGCACCGCCCCTTTCAGCGTGAAGCGCGATGCATAAGGCGTGCAGGTGAGTCGATACAGGTATCGCTCGATGGCGTAGCGCGTCAGGAGCACATTGAAATCCTCGCCGCTCTGCTTGCAGCGATTCATCAGCCGCTGTTTGACTGATTGGGCGAGGGGGTCTTTCGGATGTCGGGTCATACCATCGCCTCCAGGTATGGCCGCATGACCCGTTCAACCCGACAGATGCGTGCGTACTTCCAGAGCTCATCGACGGTCGCGCGCTTGCTCCGCAGGGATTCCCGCAGCGCCTCGAGTGCCACGTCCAGGCCGATCTTGTTGCGGTACTTGAAGCAGTCCGCCACGGTCTTGGCCACGCCGTAGATCGCGACCTCCGTCCGGTCGATCCGCCGGTGCTCGACGCCCGCGGTGAACGCCTCGCCGGACGCCCGGAAGAAGCGCATGCGCGGATAGTCGATTCTCGGCAGAGCCGCGCGCCGTTCGATCATCATCCAGACCTCGTGGGGAAGCTGCGTCCCGATCTCGTGGAAGCGCAGGGCCGACAGCAGGCAGACGACTCCGTGCGGGACGCGCCGTGCCGCCTCGACCAGCGTCACGTTGGCGGAGTAGTCGCCGCCGGGTAGCCGGTACAGCCCGCGTCCCGTCCGTTCGAGTTTGCCCTCGGCGCACAGCCGGCGGAGGTACTCGGGATGGATTCCGTGCTCGGCTAGGTCCCGCACGCGAAGGATGCCCTTCTGGCGGGCCAAGCGAAGGATCTTCTCGGTCGTTGGCGTCTTGCTGGCCATGTGTAGAAGTATCGTACATTCTCAACAAAAGTCAAGACTTTTACACAAGCCGCTGGCGGGCGGACCGTCATTGGGCCTGCTCCGTCGTCGTGATCCGCCGCCCGCAATGACGGCATTCCCGCCGCCGCACGATCCGGCCGCCCAACGAAGCCCGCGTGTAGACCACCCAGAAATGAGAGCAGCCACACTTGGGGCAGACGAGGCCGCGCTGCTCTTCCGGCTTCTCGATGGGCTTCGGGGGTTGGAGGTTCATCGCCGCGCCCCCTGCAACTCGGACAGCTTGATCCTTGGGCGGGGCATCGGCCTTGTGTCCGTGCCGAACAGGACCGCACCCTGGACGGAGGCGGCCACCGCGCCGCCGACCAGGCAGTCGAGCCAGTGGTTGTCCAAGCCATCGACGCGGAGCTTCCACTCGTCCACAGTGCGCCCTCGGCCTTCGGTCTTTACGCGGTACTCGGCGGTCAGGTGCTCCGCCAGGAGGCGGTGCTGCTCGGCCTTTCGGCCGAAGAGCGACAGGCACCCGGGATCACCCATCGGCACCGCGAAGCGGGCGTGAACGAACGACTTCCAGTAGTTCGTATCGAAGACGACGTGGCGGACGGCGCGCTTGCCGGTCACCACGGGGATGCGCCAGTTCAGGCCCACGCGGTCGCCGCGTTTGCGCCGGTAGTCCGAGAACGGAATGCTCGAGGCACCGACGTATCGACCATGTGACGGCATCACGACGTTCGCATATTTGCTCTGCCGGCAGAACTGATAGACGACGTCCGACGATTGTCCCCAGTTCGCATCGATCAGGCAGCGGTCGATCCGCACCATCGCGCCGTCGTCGCGCCGCCACTCGCGCCCCAGCGTCCCGTCGGTCAGGCGTTCGAGACCGGCGTAGATCGCGCCTTCCAACCCTCCACGCGGCGAAGCGTCCGCCAGCGTGCGGCGGACGTCGCGCAGCGTGAAGTACGCCGCCTTCTGATCCGGCTCGGTGCCGTAGTCGATGACGTAGCCAGTGAAGTCGTCCTCCCACGCCGCGACCAAGTAGAACAGCGCCTTGCCCTGCACGTCGACGAACATGGTCACTTGCGTACAGCCGATGGGCACCTCACCGCGTTTCAATCCATTGAGCTTCGCAGCGATCTGGTCGGCGGTGAGCAGGTCATCATCGACGTGCTCCTCGGGCAGCGGCTCGTTCTGGTACTCCGCCCAGAACGCGGCCTCGCCACGATCCAGTTTGAGGTTCATCGCGTGCTGAATGGCGGACAGCTCGTCGGGATGATGACGCTCCGGCCACGCGACGTTCGCGCCTTCATCCATCGCCGCGCGGTTGGCACCGTAGAACTCGGTTGCATCGGCAATGCCGCGATCGGCGCGCATTCCCTCGCGCCACAGCTCAGCATACTGCGCCCACAGCGCCTCGTTCGTCGGGAACGAATACACCATCTTCGTGCGCTCGCCTTGCCACTGTGGATGCTTGTCGCGGTCGAGAATGCGGTCGGCCAGGTCGTCCGGGCGCACGACGGTCAAGGTCATCAACCCGGCGATCTTGCGCCCGGGCCCACCCAGCCCAAGAATCGCGCCGGCCAAGATGCGTTCGCGCGTAGCGCACTGCGATGGCGAACGGGCGGACTCGTCGGTTTGCGGATCGTCGATCAGTACGAGCGACGGCCGTACCGACGTACCGTCCACGCGCTTGTGTTTCATGCCGCGAATGCGGCCAGTAATGCCGGCTACGCGAATGATCGAGCTCGACGCCTTTGAGTTGGGGATGGTTGGTAGAACGAGCTCCCGCGCGGTCCATCCGATGTGCGTCTGCTTGCCCTGATAGAGCTGCCCACCGGCGCGCTGGTGGATGCCTTCCAGCGCCTGGATGGGAAAGACCACCTCGGGGAAGTCCTCCAGCAGCAGCTCGTTGTTCTCAAGCTCGGCCTTGATCGAGTCGAGCATGTTCGCCGCGTGCTCCTCGTCCGAACCGATCAACGCCACGAACTCGCGGTGGCCGTACAGCAGCGCCCACAAACAGGCCGTTTCGCATAGCGACGTCTTGCCGCTGCCGCGCGGCATGGCCATCGCAAACAGCCCGCCCTCGAGCACCGCCTGTTCGATCTTGGCGACGACCTTTAGATGATCCGGCGACCAGGACAGGTGAAACGTCTGCGGGAAGTACTGCTCGCAGAAGAAACGAAAGTCTCCCTCGGCACGCTGTTTCCGTTCGGGATTCACGACCGCCGGCATTTCGCCGATGTCGCGGCCCGACATCGACAGCTCGCGGTTTCGCTGCGCGGCCCGCTCCTTATGAGCCTCATAGCTGGTGAGGCCTTCCGGTTCGGGCCTGGGCTTGTGGCGCTCGGACACCAGCCATGCCACGTACCGCAGCAGGTCGATGTTTCGCGGGTCGGCCGTCGAGGTGATCCGCAGCCCGGCGCGCGTTCGATGGCGGTGCAACTGACGTTCGCCGATGACCTCGCCCATCGGCGTGCTATTGAGCAGGCGGCACAGCTCGCTCGGTCGCAGTTTGCGCGGATCAATCGCCACGGTTGGACATCTCCTTCACCAGCCACGCGGCGTAGTGCACCAGGTTGATGGTCCCGTCGCCGTTGGTGGGCGCGCCGGCCTCGATGTCGGCCTGAATCTGTTCCGGTGTCACCGCATGGCCGCCCGCGGCACTGAGCAGGCGCGAAGCATCCGCCACGGGCAGCGCTATCGGGTTCAGCGCCGGCTTGGCTTCAAATGAAGTGTCACCGCCTGACATCTACGCCGCCCTCCGCATGTCAGGCACAACCTTTGCCCGCAGCTCGCCGCGCGCAGGCAACCCGTGTGCCGGGGATGCCCAGTTCGCGCGCCGTCGCGTGAAAAAGAATCTGCGAATTCCGCTCGGAATTGCGGCCACGTTCGCTTGATCCCGTTGGCCGGTCTTGCCCTCATGGCGACGTGAACGCCGCGTCGCGTGGACGCGGCAAAACGAGGTCCATGCAAACAGGAGAACCGCATGAAGAAAGACCAGGTCCATATTGGCGGGACGTATGTCGCCAAAGTGAGCGGCCAGCTCGCGCGGGTACGCATTGATGCCGAGAGCCGGTTCGGAGGTTGGGATGCCACCAATGTTCTGACCAACCGCAAGGTTCGCATCAAGAGCGCCCAACGCCTGCGGCGCGAAGTCCGGAACGAGAACGAGGGCAGCCCGCCACCGGCGAAGACGCCCGTCATCCCGGACGACCGACCGCCGCAGGACATCGACGAGCGACTCGCCGCCGCGCCGCCGAGCATCGTGCCCTACGAGCAGCGACGGGCACGCGCCGAGGCTGCTCAATCCGAAGCGTCTGACGACGGCGGTCTGGCGTATGACCCGTCGCGCTGCGCGACGCCCCGCTGCAAAGGCACGCCCGCGATGACGTACCTCGGCCGCCCGCTCTGCCAGGCTTGCTGGGACCGGCAGTGCGAAGAGGAACAGCCCAGCGAAGTCAGTGAGAACGCGGGCGACGCGTGTTGCCCGACCGAGGAACCCCTTGAAGAGGAGAATGCGATGTCCAAGAAGAAGTCCACGAAAAAGCAGTCCACCAAGAAGCAGACCAAGGCCCAGCCCGCGGCGGCGAAGGCCAAGGGCGCGAGAAAGGCCGCCAAGCCGAAGGCGAAGGCAGCGGTCGCTACCGCGACCAAGACGCCCAAGGCCAAGAAGGCTGCCGGCGAGCAGAAACCCAAGCGGGTCAGCGCACTCGATGCCGCTGCCCAGGTCCTCGCCAAGGCCGGCAAGCCCATGCGGGCGCAGGAACTGATCGCCGCGATGGCCGAGCAGAACCTGTGGAAGAGTCCCGGCGGTGCGACACCCCACGCGACTCTCTACGCCGCGATGCAACGCGAGGAACGCGACAAGGGAACCGCGTCGCGCTTCCGCAAGGTCGATCGCGGGCTGTTCGCCTTCAACGCGGAGGGCAAGTGATGACCGTTCACGACAACGGACGCGAACCGATCGACCCCGTCGCATCGGAAGACGCCTGTCCGCAATGCGGCGAGCGGGAATGCGACGAGCTGGTCTGGCTCGACGACGAGCGCGTGGAATGCCAGCGGTGCAAGACGGTCTACCGACCGCGAGGTGTGCGCGATGCCCGCGACGACGCCACGCGTTGAGACCTTCGAGGTCATCGACGACCACTTGGTTCGCAAGGTCGTTCCGCGTCGCGGCGAAGCCTATGAGCACCGCTGCCCACTCGACGCCTACCGCGAACTGGCCTGGGCGGCCATCGACTTGGCCGCCGACGGGTTCACCGTCGAGACGCTGGCCGACCAGGTTCGCAACCGGCCCCGCGAGGAACGCGACGACCGCGAACCGTGGGCGTCGTACACCAACGCGGCGGTGGCCATCGCGTTCTGGAAGGAGCGCGGTCTGCTCGACATCCGCCGTCGCCGAAACTATGTGGACGACGGGTACTTCTTCGAAGACGCGATGATCGAGTTCCACGCGTTGGCCGAGACCGGCTGACATCACATCCGCTCCTGTGAAGCCTCGGCGACAACCGGGGCTTCCTCTTCGGTCTGAGAGTTCTTTCCGTTGGCGCTGACGCGCTCCGCCTTCCGCCCCGTAAACTTCTCCCAGCGCTCGACGATCACGTCGCAATACGCCGGGTCGAGTTCCATGAGAAACGCGCGACGGCCGGTCTGTTCCGCCGCGATCAGCGTCGAGCCGCTGCCGCCGAACAGGTCAAGGACGTTCTCACCGGCGAGCGATGAATACTGCATGGCCCGGACGGCGAGTTCGACGGGCTTCTCCGTCAAATGGATCATCGCGTTGGGGTTGATCTTCTTGACGTGCCACAGGTCGGTGACGTTGTTGGGACCGAAGAACCGGTGAGCAGCGCCCTCTCGCCAGCAATAGAAACACCACTCGTGCGCGCCCATGAAGTCCTTGCGCGTCAGAACTGGGTGCTCCTTGTCCCAGATGATGGTTTGCGAGAAGTACAGTCCGCAGGCTTTCAACACCGGCGGGTAGTTGCCGATGTTGGCATAGCCGCCCCAGACGTAGGCGATGTGACCTGGAAGCAGCACGCGGGCGATGTTTCCGAACCACGCGTGCAACAGCTTGTCGAACTCCTCATCTGAGACGAAGTCGTTCGCCAACGGTCGGTCCTTGGCCCGCATCTTCTTGTGCGTCGCCTTGCCGCTCTGCCCGCCGGTGGCGACATCGAAACCGTGATACTTGGATGCGGTGCGCTTCGCCTCTCCCTTCTTCGATTCGCTCCGCTTCTTTTCGGCGCGATGCCTGTCGAACGATTGATGGTGCATCAATCCGTGTTCGCCGAACGACGACAGCCCCGCGGCGATAGCGTTGTTACTGCGAGGCTCGAGCCGCACATTGTAGGGCGGATCTGTATTGCAGAGATGGATCGGCAACAGCTTCGGTTCGACATCCGAACCAGCCGGCAACTCGAGGGCCTTCGCAGGATCGAGAGCGATCAGGATGTTCAAGTCCGCGACCGACCCGCTGTCGCCGCACAGCAGCCGGTGGTCGCCCATGATCCACATGTCGCCCGGCTGCGTGATCGCCTCGTCCGGCGGCTCGGGCACGTCGTCCGGATCGGTGAGTCCCTGCTTCACGCCGGGATCGAGCAGCTTGGCCAGTTCGTCCTGGTCGAACCCAAGCAGCGACCAGTCGATGCCGGCGTCTTTCAACTCGCCAAGTTCGATCGGCAGGAGCTCCATGTTCCACTCGGCGAGTTCATTCGTCTTGTTATCAACAATCCTGTACGCGCGAATCTGCTCCGGCGTCAGGTCGGTCGCCACGTGCACCGGCACCTCGGCGAGGCCCAGCTTCTGTGCCGCCTTCCAGCGCGTGTGGCCGCAGACGATGACGCCATCCGCGTCCACGACGATGGGTTGGCGAAACCCGAATCGCTGAATCGACTCGGCGACGGCGTCCACCGCCGCATCGTTGATGCGGGGGTTCTTCTCGTACGGTTTGATCTCGGCCAGCGGCCGCAACTCAATCTTCATCACGAACCTCCTTGGTCATGGTTGACGGGGCTGTCCTCGGCCCCGCGGTTGGCCCCAAACGCCCAGAAACGCCGCCCGGGGCCGCCGGGGCGGCGAGGTGGTAGTCCGGTACGCCCGACGGCGTCCGTTCGCCCCCGGCCCAACGGGTCGCGCCCCGTGGCCGCCCTGAAAACCGGACCGGACAGCCGAAACAAAGTCTGTCTGGGTCGGGCGCTGTTCCCGCGGGCCTCGGCTGCCGTTTTCGACCAGGAAGTACCTACGCCCCGGTCGTAACCCTCTCGAACTTCGAGCGCGAACCCGAAGCGCGCGCGCTTCGACTTCCCTACGCGGGCGAAGCGTGAGCGCTCGCCCGCGGGGGGGTATGGGGGGGTGCGCGCGCTTCGGGTTTGACGCCTCAAACCTCGAGCGCGCCGCCGCCAAACCTCGAGCGCCTGTAAACACAAAGCGCAAACTTCGAGCGCTCCAACTTCGCTCGCGCTTCGGGTTCGACCTCATTCGGACGCCTCCGGTTTACAGCGGGCAAAGCCCGTCGGCCCACCTTGTCCGGGCAGTTTCACGCGTTCGATCAGCCCGTTCCGCTCGCCGATCTCCAGGAAATCGCTGACGCGTCGCCACGACAGACCGGGTACATCCGTCGCCCGCTCACGAATCTCCGCCTTCGTCGCGGGCTGGTCCGTCAGGAAGGCCTCGACGAACCGTTCGACCGTCCATGCCGGTTGCTTCGGTGTTTCAGTCGACTTCGCGGCGGGCTTGGTTCGCTTCGGCTTTTCGCTCTTGAGCAGTGTTGGATCGAGGTCGGAGGCCGGTTTCCACACCGGGAACAACCACCGCAGCGGCATCGGCTCGATCGGCGGCCACGACCGAACGGCCGCTTCGAGGACGACAGCGCCCGGCTCCTCGTGCGGCCGCAGGACAAGATGCGTGTCCGTCGCGCGGCTCTGACTGCCGGCGCCGGCCCCCACGTCGGTGACGGCCTTGGCGGACTGATTGCCTTTTGTGGCGTGATGAATCAGCACGAACGAGCAGCCCAGCCGGTCGGCCAGGGCATCGACGTGGTTGTAGATGTTCGCCATCGTGCCGTTGTCGTTCTCGTCCATGTCGCGCGGCATGAAGCGGTAGAAGGCGTCCAGCACGACCAGCGAAATGCGACCCGGTTCGATCGACTCGAAGCACCGCCCGAGCGAGAAAATGTCGTGGAGCTGACCGCGCAGGCTCTGAACATGCACGGTCTCAGCGATCTCGTTCATGCCGATCCGCAGACACTCGGCGACCTGCGGGATGCGGTGGGCCAGCGTCTCGGCGTGCAGCTCGTTGTCGATGATCAGCACATCCCCGGCGACGGTCTCGAACGAATCGAGCCAGCGCCGACCGGTGGCCACGCACATCGCCAGGGCGAGCACGAGCCAGCTCTTGCCGGTCTTGGGCGGGGCGATGACGTTCATCGTCTCGCCGCGCCGCAACAGGCCGCAGATCACCGGCGCGCGGAGCGTCTGGTGTTTGGCCATCAACTCGCGGACGGTGAGCGGCCTCGGCTGAGCGGGCGGGGCGCGATCCTGGGCCCAGTGGTTCTCGGCCAGGGCGACGGAGACGGCGTCCGGCGCGTAGCGCGAAATGCTGGCCGCTATGCTCTCGACCTCGCGGAGCGGCAACGGCGGCGTGCATCGGTCAGCATTGACCTGCTGGAGGGCGGCGAAGATCTCCGCCTGCGACATGCCCACGCGCCGCATCGCCCCCGCGAGGTGCGCCAGCGTTCCGTTGCGTTGGCCGTGCGGGATCGTGTTCGCTGACGTGCCGTTGACGGGTACATCGTTTGAGGCGGCCAACGCATCGAGTAGCTCGATGAGCCACGCCGGCGGTTCGGGCAGGCGATGCGGCGGCTCTGTCAATTCGCACTCGTCGGCCCACTGGTAGGCTTTGCCGTCCACGGTGGAGGGCGCGACGAGCACGTAGCCGCCGTTCGCCCGTGTATCGACCCGTTGGGCGAGCCGGCCCGCGGTGTTCCGCCATGCACGACCCGCCGGCTGGCGGAAGAAGTACTGCCGACCGCCGTGTGGCGTCTGGGAAAGCGGGGCGGCATCGAGGTCGGCGAGTTTGTCGGGTTCATCACTGAGCCAAGCGTTCTCCTCGCCATCGACGTCGATGACCAGCAGACCGTCGGTGCGGATGGCCACGTTCGCATCGGGCTGCCGCGTCCACCATTGCGTGATTTGGTCGGAGTCGGTGGTCGCGTCGCGGAGGCCGTGCTCGGTGACGGGCACCTTGCGCCCGGGCGCGCAGGGGAAAACCGCGTAGCCCATGTCGGCGTACCACAGGGCGGCCTGCACCATGCTGGCGGTTGATGCGACCGTCAAAACGGACACTCCTGGTCTTCCACGGGCACGTACTCGGGCAGGCCCTCCTCTGAATCCAGCCTAGGCGGCTTCGGGCCGAGCTTGTAGCCCACGACGCGGTCGTACTTCTCGCCCGGCTTGCGCTGGACGGTGACGGAGACGGTCTGCGCCAGCGCGCCGGCCTCGGCCACTTCGACGGCCTCCTCGATGGTGTCGGGGACGGGTTCATTCGATCGGGCGCGCCACCACTGCTCGGCGCGGTGCCGCGCGTAACCGGTGTGCTCGAAGCAGACCCATTCGGATACGTACTCGTTAAAGGCGATGCGGTAGTCCACGCGCATGGTGCGCGGTGCATCGGGGGGCGCGTCACGCTTGACGTGTACGGCATAGAAGACGTCGTCGACTTCATGCTCAGCACGCGTCATCTGATCGGACAGAATGCCTTCGCTGCTTGCGGTGGCGTCGTGCTTCTGGCGCTGGGGCGGAGGGAAGACGTATCCGCACTGCGGGCAGGCTGCGTAACCGGCGGCGATGATCTCGTGGCATTCGGGACACTCCTTGGCCGGCGCCTCGCCGTTCCCTTTCGATTCCACGTCAGTCAAGCGGATGGCGTCTACTGGTCCGTGACGTAGGACGTTCCCGCCGAAGTCGAGCACGAGGCAGTCGGTCTTGCCGGGATGAAGACGGAACCCCCTCCCGACCATCTGGTAATAGAGCCCCGGCGAGAGCGTCGGCCGTACCAGCGCTACGCAGTCGATGTTCGGGGCATCGAATCCGGTCGTGAGCACGTTGACGTTGCAGAGGTACTTCAGGTCCCCAGCGCGGAATCTTCGGAGCGCCTCATCTCGCTCGAAGGGCAGGGTCTCGCCGCAGACGAATCCGCATTCGGCGTTGTGCCGCGTCTGGAGTACTTCGGCGACGTGCTGCCCGTGCCGCACGCCTGATGCGAAGATCAGGACGCTCCTGCGGTCCCCTGTGTACTCGGTGATCTCCCGGCAGGCGGCGAGAACGAGGTTGTCGTCATCCATGAGGTCCTCGACCTCGCCAGAGATGTACTCGCCGCCGCGAACGTGGAGCTTTTCCGTATCGGGTTTGAGCGTGCCGGCCTTCGTCCGCAGCGCACACAGGTAGCCCTGCACGATCAACTCGCGCACGCCGACCTCGAAGCAGACCTCATTGAGGATATTCTCCGGCGCGCAGATGCTGCCCGACTTCATGCGGAACGGCGTGGCGGTCATGCCGATGACGCGAAGCAGCGGGTTGATCTTCTTCGCGTCGGCCAGGAACGTGCGGTACATGCCCTCGCCGTCGGGCGGAATGAGATGCGCTTCGTCGACGATGATCAGGTCCACGTGGCCAACGTCGCACGCGCGTTCGTAGACGCTCTGAATGCCGGCGATCGTGACGGCGTAGCCCAGGTCGCGGCGCTTCAGGCCTGCCGAATAGACGCCGACGGGCAGGTCCGGCGCGACCAGGTGCAGTTTCTCTGCGGCCTGTTCGAGAAGCTCCTTGACGTGGGCCAGGATCAGCACGCGGCCCTGCCAGAGTTGCACCGCGTCGCGGCAGATCGTGGCCATCACCGGTGTCTTGCCCCCGGCGGTGGGAATCACGACGCACGGGTTGTCGTCCCGGGCGCGCAGGAACTCATAGACTGCGTCGACGGCCTGACGCTGGTATGGTCGTAGCTCCATCTACTTCTGCTCCCTGCGTGCATCGGCAGGCGTGATCTGCACGATGACCTTGCCGCCCGACACTACGTCCGCACGCTCCACCTCGAGCTTGGCGATCTGGCTGTCGTCACTGAACGCACCGCCGTGTTCGAGGGCGTCGAAAAGAGCCTTCTGCAGGTTGTCCAGATCGCGGCGCCGGCCGTCAGGCGGATGGACCTTCACACGCACGGCCAGCGCGCCACGCATCGGTTTGACCCGCAGCACCGTGAGCAGCGCCACCACCGACTTGCGGTAGCGCCTTCCCTCGCGACTGATCAGCGTCCGCCAACCGACCCGCCGCCAGTAATGGTTGACCGACGGCGGGTACGGCAGTTCGTACACGCACGTCACTTCTGCCACGGCGCCTTTCCGTTGCTATCCGACGGCGCCGCCTTGGGCGCAGCCGCGTCCTTCTTGCTGTAGCCCTTAATGACGTTCGTGATCTCGCCGGTGTCCTGGCGCTTCTTGTGGGCGACGGTGATGATCAGCGGCAGGTTGTGCAGTTCGACAGAATCCTTCGGTGCCATCACGCCGACGGCCCGACAGATGGCCGACAATTCCGCGCGGGCAATCTTGACCGTCGTCGCGTTCGGGTTGTCGAGGTTGAGCCGTGCCCAAAGCAGCCGTCCCTTGAACTCGCCCTCGAGCACCTGGAAGGTCAACTCGAGGTAGTTCCCGACGCCCGACTTGGTCGGCTTCATGCCGCTCTCGGTGATCGCAGCCAGGTACTTGCCGGCAGGGATCGGGTCGAAACCAACTGCTGGTTCCACTTCGTTCGCGTTGAATCCATTCAGATTCGCCATAGGTCATACTCCTTGTTCTTGAGGCTGATCGTTCTGCGATTCCGCGGTCGCCAATGGGTTCTCACCGCGCAGGAAGGCGGCATAGATGCGGTAGTCCAGGGGGATTTCGTCGGGTAGGTTCAGCCGATTCTTCGCCACGTGCGCGGGGCGCTCCGTTGTGCGAATGATCCGCTCGCCGGTGCCAACGCCCTGCACACGCTTGCGACCGAAGCCTTCTTCGGTGGTCTTGGTGTGAACCGAGTACGCGGCGAACAGCACTTCGTCCGCCCACTCCTGCACCAAGGCCGAGGCCTGCTTGTGCAGACGCGGCGAATAGCGGTCGTAGGTGTCCGTCTCGGGGTTGGCGAAGCGTTCGATCTGGGCGTGGGCAATCAGAATCACGCCCATGCCGCGGTCGTTGCGCAGCGCGTCGAGGCCGGTCAGCACCTCGCGCCAGTTGGTCAGCGCGAACACGTAACCCTTGCCGTAACCAATGTCCTCGATCGACTCGACGCCTCGCTTCTTGCAGACTTCCGCCCAGATCAGCCGCTCCAACCAGTCGAGGCTGTCGACGACGACCGTGCGGTATTCGTGCTCTTCGGTGTACAGCTCCGCGAGGGCGGCGACGACATCGGCGTACTCGTTGGCGAGGGGAAATCGCTCGCACTCAATGTTGCCCAGGCCGTCCTCCGTCTGAATGAAGACCGGTTTCTCGGCCATCGAGCCGAACGTGCTCTTGCCGACGCCGTGGACGCCGTACACCAGCGTGCGGCGCGGCGCGAGCGTCCTACCGCTTTGAATCTGACTGAGCAGTTTCATGGTTTTGAACTCCCTTGTTTCATTCGATTCTGTCGTGATTCCGGGTCCGGGGCCGGTGCAGGGAGTCCCGTCTGCCATCCGTGGCGCAGACACGCCACCCGGCCCCGGGCCCGGCGTCACAACCGATCAATCAGCCGCAACGATTCGAACCTCGTGAACCAGTTGCCTGTTTCGCGGCAGCGCCGCAGATCCTGCATGGCCTCCTCGCACTCGCGCTGCGCTTCGTCGAGCACCTTCGGTGCGACCTGCCAGACGCCGCATCTGAAGGGTTCGCGCTTTTCGACCGCGACGATGTGAACCGGCAGCACGTGGCCCGAGGCCTCCGCCACCAGCGCCCGATAGAATGCAATTTGATGCAGGTAGTTGAACGCACGAATCGCCATCTCGAACGAGTCGAGCTCGTCGGCGGTCTTCAAGTCAACGATGCCGCGTCCTTCGACGGGATTGATCCAATCAATACGCGCCTGGCAGCGATGCCCTGCGTACTCGCAACGCACGACGCCCTCGGCCACGCCGTCCGCGAACAACTCGCGCGCGAAGAGGTGCTCACGCACGGCCGCCGCCATCTGCTCCACCGTCGCCGCCTGGGTGTCGCTCAGGACGGGCCGACCTTGCCGCTCGGCCCATTCGGCGAACGCTTTTGTCTGCGATCCGTACGGCTGGCCCGTCTTCGGGTTGATGGGTCCGCCGACGGCGTACTCGCGTTCATACCGCTGTCGTCCTTCGAGAATGAGCGTGTGCGCCGCACGGCCGACGAGATAGGCCGCTGTATCCCGCTCCGGGACCAGGCCCATCTCCTTCTTACGGTAAAGCAGCGGACAGCGCCGGAATTCGTTCAAGGCATGGGCCGCGAGAAAGTCTTTCGCCTTGGCGTGGTAAACGTCCGCCGGCTCTCGAATGAGGAAGCCGAGGTCGATCGAAGTTGGCGTCGTCGTGGTGGATTGCATTCTGATGTCCTCCGGATACAGGTCCCTGTGGTGTGAACCCGGACCGAGTCGCAGTAGGGACATGGCGGAATCAAGTCGAGCGCCGCCGATCAGACGCCTCAGCAGGCCGCGGCACATGCCGCCTTCTCCTCCACGGGTGACGGATGACCGCGACGAATCTCGAACGCATCGCTGCCAAACTCGCGGCTCACGAAGCCCGTGAAGACGCGACAGATCGCGCGACCCACATCGGTGCTCGCGTCGATAACGCAGGCGCGCCGCGCCGAGTCGATGGAAAAGGAAGCGTCGAGCCGGACGGTCGACTCGCCGAAGAGGCTCTCGACGGCCAGGACGGCCAGCAGGAGTGTCTCCTCGACCTCACGCATGCTGACCGATCGCGAGAACGTGTATCGAACGGTGTCGTTGTTCATGTCATGCCTCCCGTTTCCAACGGCCTGCAATGGATACATACGCAAAGCGCCGGCGACCTGTCGCCGCGCTCTCACAGGTATTCGTGCAGCCCGGATTCGGTGAAGCGCTTCCGCAGGTCGCTGATCGCGCGGTAAAGAGTGGTTCGGTGCTGGCCCGACGATCGGGCCGCTTCCGAAACTGATTCGCGCAAGAGGCGCTCGCACAGACGTCGTAGGTCGTCCGGCAGGTCGGCCACGACGCCGGCCACGTCGAGGCGGAGCGACACCGCCTCGACGTCAGAACGAGAATGGATGCCGCGGCGGGCGCGGACCTGGTCTTCATCAAACTCGAAGGCGCCGTTGGTAGCGTCGCCGTTCAGTGACGTGCTCTGCCGGACGCCACGTTTGGCGGCCTGGCAGGTGCGGACGAGGGATACGGCCTTGCTTGCGACGACTCGCGCCACGAACGTCCGCGCCGATGCACGCTTTGAGTCGAACGACGGCCAGCGTTCGAGGATGGCAATGAAAAGCTCGTGCTCGATGTCCTCCTGATCGGAAGGACTGAATCCTGGTTTGCGGGAAAGCTGACGGGCTTTGTGGCGAATGATTTCATCGACGTATTCTTGCAGCTTCGGGTCGAGACCCATGTTGGACTCCTCGAAGCCGAGGAGCGGGTGCTCATGGGTGCCGACCGAACGGCAGGGCGCAGGGCCGCGCGACGGAGTCGCGAGAGAATCGCCGTGTCGGCGACACCCTCAACAACTCCGCTTCGCGGCCGTTCAGTTGAGCGATATCAGTTGGTACCGATGGACTGTCGGTTTCGTGTTTCTGTGGGAGCCGCGGGCTACTGCCCGCAGCGCTCCGCGACGATCATGCGGAACGGCAAGCCGTGCCGAACCTCGATGCGCTCGATGACGCCGTCACCGATCTCTGTGATGGCATCAAACAGCGCGCGCACCTCGGCCTTCAGCACGAAGTCGTCGAGAGACAACTCCGGCCTTGGCCCGTTCTCTGCGCCGAACTTCAGCTCGCGCGAAACCTTGGGCGGTGGATGAAAAATTGGCTCGCCGCCGGCGACCGCCAACTGCTCGATCCGCCCGAAGTTCAGCGCCTGCATCATCTCGAGCAGGCGCCGCCGACCCGGGGACAACGACGACTTGTTGGGTACGTCACTCATTCGGGACTCCTTCTACGCATGGAGCGCATCGACGCGCCCGTCGGAGGCAGGTCCGGCGAAGAGGCCCCCGAGGGCGCGTCACCCGCCAAGGCGGGTTGAAGCTCGTGGGTTGAAGGTCACGCCGGACCGTTCACCCCTGGCTGTCGAAAACTCGGTGGCGGACGGCGGGCAGGGGCTTCGGAGGGAGGGCGGCGATGCGTAAGAACATGTTTTTCAATGAGTTACAGACATCGGCGCCGAGGAAGTTCTTCAACTTTTTCGCTGAGGCCCCATCGAGTTTTCGCTGGACGGAGGGTCGGGCAGGCGTGTGGCCGGTTGCGAACGCCCTTTCATTTGACCTGACAGGCGTCCGGCCTTAACATGCCCGCCCATGTCGTCACCCCGTGGCCGAAAACCGGTGGCCGAGATCACGGGCCCGCAGCGCCGGACCCTGAAAGAGATTCTGCGCTTCACGACGCGGCGGGGCTTCCCGCCCACGATGGCAGAGCTCGCCGAAGCACTCGGCATCTCGCAGGCCAGCGCCCACGAGCAGGTTTGCCAGCTCGAACGTAAGGGCTACCTGAGGCGCGAGCCCAACAAGGCGCGGGGGCTGGTCATCGTGAAGCAGCCGGTGGACGACGTGGAGGATCTGGTCCCAGTTCCGATCATCGGCACGGTGGCCGGCGGCGTGCCGCTGCTGGCGGAGGAGAATCGCGTCGGCGAGGTGCTGGTGGAGAGTCGCATCGCGCGGTCGGGACGCTGCTTCGCCCTCCGAGTCGCCGGGGACAGCATGGCCGGGGCGGGCATCCGTGACCACGACATGGTGATCGTCCGGCAACAACCGGTGGCCGAGAGCGGCGACATCGTCGTGGCGCTTCTCGGGGACGACGCGACCGTCAAGCGCCTGTTCATCCGTGAGCACCAGATTGAGCTTCGCCCCGAGAATCCCAGACACAAGCCGATCCCGATCGGACCGGAGGACGATCTTCGCATCATTGGCAAGGTCGTGGCCGTGCGCCGCGACGAGAACGACACCAGCCAGGGAGGGCAACATCGCATTCGCGGAGCGCATTGAATGGCAACCTTCAATCTTCGACGCTTTTCTGATCCCGATGGCCTGAAGCGAATCAGACCTGAGCATCTGCTCGCACTTCTGCGACCACACGAGGCATTCTTCAGCGGGCGGAAGGTGATGCTCCCTCCGGACGGCCATGCGGACGGCCTCGACTATCCCGCTCTCGTCGGAG
Source organism: Rhodopirellula sp. (assembly GCA_012728855.1). Classification (GTDB taxonomy): domain Bacteria; phylum Planctomycetota; class Planctomycetia; order Pirellulales; family Thermoguttaceae; genus JABWBD01. Next base: position 41,505 of record JAAYEH010000535.1, read on the forward strand.
TGCTCATGACGCCAGGGTCGGACACGCCCAGGGAACTGGCCGACGCCCTCTTCCTGATCCACGAAATGGCGACGACCGAGGGAATGGATGCGCTGCTGGATGAGGCAGCGAAGAACGGCGTCATCCTGAACAGCAGTCCGGACCCTACGCCTGCCGACGTCGCCGTGCAGCTCTATCTTCTCCGGCGCGATCTGTTGGAGCGCAAGCACGCTGAGCAGTACCTCCTGCGCCCCCGGTCCTACGAACACTTTCAGACGACCGCAAAAGAACCGCCGGAACTCAATACGCCGACCGAGGAGACCCTGCGTGCGCTCGAGCAGGATCTGGACGACTGGTTCGAGAAGAAGCATCGCGGTCGGGGGTCGCGTGTGTTCTGCTGGGTCCGCGACGACGGCGTGTGGTTCCTCGTTCGACACGGCGAGCCGTACAAGCGGGAGGGGAGCATCGAAGACGGCGAGTCCACCAGCGTTTTCTACCGGCCCGAAAAGCACGACGTGATCGTCTACGATCCAGCGATCGGCGAGATTCGGATCAACGCGCGATCGAAGGGCGAGAAGGAGCTGTACCGCACGAAGTTCGGCCTCCATCTCTTCGGCGACGAAGACTTCTTTCCCGGCACGTCGAAGTACACGCTGGAGCCGCTTCGGACCGACGGGGCCATGTCGCTCGTCTGCACCGATATCGACGGCATGGAGTGGGTCAGGCTGCGCGAGATTCAGTTCTACTGGGGCGGCGCGTTTCACGAGATTGAAACGCGGAAAGCGGACGACTACTTCGCGGCCCTCGAAGCGAGTGGCCGCTCGATGCCGGCCAAAGCCCGAATCATCCGTGCAACGTTTCAGATCAAGTTCGCGGACTCGAAGACACCTCGATCCGTCGTTATCCGACCCTCGAACATCGCCCAGTACACGCGCGACGCGGACAGCGCTCTGGTCGAGGATTGGCTCACTCGGCGCGGATTCATCCTGACCGAAAAGGAAGGCGAACACGAAGATGCCGAGGAAACGGCTCTGGCACGCACTTGAGAGCGTCCCCGGCCTGACGACCGTGGCAGCCGAGTGGAAAGCGCTCGCAGTTCCGGACCATGACACTCTGCGCTCGTTTCTTCGGCCGAACGGAAGCCTGGCGGCATCCTATCCCTGCCGACAATGCGGTTGCGCCCACGAGGTCGTCGTTCACGGCGAGGACGACATCGTTGCCGCGTGTCGCTGCGAGTCGCAATGCCCGAACATCGCACTGACCCGATCGGACATCATTCTGTACGAGGTAAATCGATCCGCTCTCGGAAAGGCCGTAGCGTCAGCGCTGGGAATCACTGTCGACGAAGCACCGGTCGACGGGTTGCACCAGACCGCTCGCATCGGCTTCTACTCGCCGTTCGCAGGCTATCGCTTCCCCGTGCTGCTGACGCTCCAGTATGAACCTGACGACATGAGAATGACGGTCGAGCGGCTCGCGGCGACGGTGGATGCTGCGTTCATCCTCTTGGCACCGACGGCGCAGCTCCTTTCGCCCGCGACTGAGGACCTGCTGAGACGGAAGAGCGCCATGTTCATTTCGCTCGCGGACGCCTTGGACGCGGATGAGGTAGGGAAGTTCGAGGCCCTGCCGCGTTGCGAGGAGCTTCTCGCCGAGTTTCGATCGCGCCACGTCCCGCAGGCCGACGCAACATCAACGGCCGTCTTTTTCCCCACACCGGCGGACGCAGAATGGAAGGATGTGACCATCCGCTTCGTGGACGGCCACACGGTTGCCGTGAAGGTCAAGGACAAGACCGGTGTGTACCACTACTCTCAGATGGGAATGGCCGACCGCCGAAACACCAAACCAACCAAGCAATGGGACCTGCTGCGGGACTTCGTGGAGGCAGGCGGGCTGTTCACGTGGTCGCATCGCAACGCAAGCAAGAAGATGCAGAAGCACCGAGAACTCCTCGCCGTCCGGCTGAAGGATTTCTTTCGAATCGACGGCGACCCATTTGAGTACGTCGAGGATGAGAAGGGCTGGCGCGCGCGGTTCAAAATCATGCCGGACTCGTGACCGGCTGCACGCTTGTGGACAAGAACGTATATGACATTGGCGAGGAATCATGGCCACACCTGACCAGATGGATGTGCTTCCAGCGAAGCCTGATCGGCCGGCATTGCAGATTCGTCTTGACGAACGGCAGGCGCGAATTCATCGGCGCCTGAGTCTGATCGGCCCAGGTCCGGCTGCGTACTTGGAAGACGCCTGCGCCCTGATGGACGGTCGCCTCCCGATCGCGTCCACAGCCCACTTGGTCGGGCATCTCCTCCGCGAAATCGAAAGCTCGATCCGCGCCGTACTGAAGACCGCTGCCTCGTCTGATAGCCCCGCCCGGTCAGACAAACAAAACCACGCCCGCCAGGTCGAACAGGTGTTGGCCTTCCTCGAGGTCCCCAAAGGTGATCCGGTTGAAACGGCATGGTTTCGGTTGTGCAGCGACGATACATATGCGCTCTCTCGACTTGCGCATCGTGATAGCTTGGCGCCACCTCGGCCGGTCGACGATGGCTTCCGTACGTTCTGGTCGGAGATGTTGACCATCCTTGATGTCGTGCTTGATCGGTTTGAGACTCGTTACCTTGCGTTTATGCCCACGCTCGACGGCCTGTTGATCAAACAGCACCCTACCCGTGGGGACGCCGCGACGCTCAAGAACAACGTGCCAAATAACGTCGCGACGCTAGGGCACTTCTTTTCCAAGCTCGACAATGCCCGGTGGCTTGAACCCTTGCGGCAGGAGGGCTTCTTTGCTCGGCCGCCACAGCCGATTGTGAACGAAGAAGAACAGACCATTTCGTTTCCGCCGTGGCCTCTCACTCGATTCCTTCAGCGCATGGCTTCGCAGGAACCCGCATTGGTCGCGGAGATCGCTGCGGAGATTCCGATGACCGACAACACGAGCGTGCATCTCGATTTGCTGGAGACTGCTCTTGCTCTCCCCCCGGAGCTTGCAGGGCGACTGGTCCCACAATTGAAGCATGCCGTCGAATGTTCTTACCAAGGACTTTTGTTCACCCATCAGCTCGGCAAACTGCTTCTTCACATTGCAGCAGACCCACAGAACTGCACCGCCGGACTTGAGCTTGCGAGAGCCGCGTTCGCCCTTGTGCCTGAGAGTGAACAAGCGGAGGAACCAACTGCTCGCCCGCTGCGCTTTTCGAAGCCGCGTACCCGGATGGACCTACACGAATACGAGCGGATCGTTGCGAGTACAACGAAGGAACTGGCCAGCCACTTTGGGGTCCCGACGTTTGAGATGTTCTGCGACCTCCTCGAGGAAGCCATATCTTCCGAACAAGATCGAGATGATGCCAGTGATCGAGAGGACTGGTCGTACATCTGGTGCCAAGACGTGGAGCGTTGTTCTGGTGCGCACGACGTAAGAAGTGCCCTCGTTTCCGCCGTGCGCGACGCTGCGGTTTGTCTCCTCGAAAGCGGTCGTATGGAGATCGGGGGCGCTCTGCAGCTCTTGGAAGCACGGCAATGGAAGGCTTTCGATCGTGTTGGACTATACCTATTGAGGCGGTTTCCCGACAACGGACTCATAAAGGAGCGCTTGATGCAAGAGGAATCCTTCGACGATCGGACGCTCCGTCGAGAGTACAACAATCTCATGGAAGCGTACTTCGAGCGATTGGGGCACGCAGAACAAACAGCGATTCTCGGCTGGATCGAGGCCGGGCCGAATCTTGAGGAGTACTGCGACGGGTGCGAGCGAGTGTTCGGACATCGCCCAACCGAAGAGGAAGCGCACGACCACGCGGAGCGCTGGCGGCTTGAACACCTTCAGCCCATTCGAGATTCGCTCCCCGACGCGTGGCAGGAGAGATATGGTTCCTTGATTGGGCAATTCGGCGTCCCGCAGCTTTACCCACCGACCTCCACGTTTTCGTGGGGGTGGAAGAGCCCCTTGGAGGTCGATGAGATCCGATCGATGGGTAACACAGAGATAATCAGCTATCTGAAGACGTGGACTCCGCCCCAGGACGAGCACTTCGGCCCGTGCCGGAAGGGGCTTGCCGACGCACTCCAACGAATCGTCACCGAAGAACCCGAGCGATTCATTGCTGCTGCCGACGAGCTCACGTCGCTGCATCCGGCGTATCTCTCCGCCATGCTTGCTGGTCTCCGTGAGGCGGCGAGGAAAACCTGGCAGGAAGATCGGTGGGCGCCGATCCTTCGCCTTTGCTCCTCGATCGTGGCACAGACTGGCGATGCTGAAGAGTACGCCGCCGATGAAGAGCGCGCCGGTCGATGGCTACGGCAATCAGTGGCTTCGCTCGTTGGATTCGGCTTGGAGCAACACGATGCACAATTCCCGTTCGAGCTGTGGAAGCAAATCTGGACGATCGTTTTGGCGTTGACGGACGATCCTGATCCCACGCAAAACAGCGAGAGTCCCGAAGACGATGGCAACGTTGATCCCATGACGCAATCTTTGGACACCGTTCGCGGGGAAGCGATGCACGCAGTCATCAAGTATGCGCTGTGGGTGCGACGCCACCGGGAGAAGCGCGGCAACCAATGCACTTCATTCGATGAGATGCCCGAGGTCCGGGACGTGCTGAACAGACATCTCGATCTTAGCCGTGATGCCTCCCCGGCCATTCGTACTGTCTACGGTCAGTGGTTTCCGTGGCTGTGCATGCTCGACGAAACATGGGCTGCGTCACACGTGGATGCGATCTTTCCGACCGATCCTGCACACGTCACGCTATGGGACGCCGCGTGGCAGCCGTACATCGTATTCTGCCCGCCGTACAACGGCGTATTTCAAGTTCTTCGCAAACACTACGAACATGCGATCTTGGATATTGAACGAGAGGCACCGTACAAAGTGGCCGGAAATGCGGATCACAGAGAACAGCTTGCGGAGCATCTGATGCTGTTTTACGGCAGAGGCGTCATAACGGTTGATGATTCTCCAGATATCATTGACCTATTCTTCGCAAAAGCACCGCAGAGTGTCAGGTACCACGCCCTGGAATTTGTTGGGCGGAGTCTGAAAAACGAGGATGGTCAGGTCCCCGCAGAAGTAATCGAACGCTTCAAGAAGCTCTGGGAGCGCCGCGTCCACGCACTGAAGAGCTTTCAGAACCCGATGGAATGCTCGGAGCTGCGGGCCTTCGGCTGGTGGTTCATTTGCGCGAAGTTTGACCGCGCCTGGTGCGTGGAGCACCTAAGGCAGGCGCTACAGCTTTGCGGATGGGCGGAACCGGATCACTTGGTGGTCGAACACTTGGAAGCGATAGCTGGGGAATTGCCGAGCGAAGCAGTCGACAGCCTTTCACAGTTGGTTGACGGAGACAAGAACGGCTGGGGCGTTTCATCGTGGCGTGAACACGCAGCAACAATTCTCCGGACAGCGCTTGACAGTCGTGTTGAAGAAGCCAGAAATGGCGCTGCGGCGCTCATCAATCGGCTTTGTGCTCGCGGTTTCCACGATTACCGTAGTCTTCTTGATGGTCGCTGACAGCGCCGTCGGATCGGCCCTGGAGGAGTTGCTTCCATACCCCTCGCTGGGCGCGCCAGTCGTGGATGGCGGTGATGGGCCGCAGGTCTCGCTCGCCGATCGGGTCGCGGCCCTTCGCGGTGCGGGGCAGGAACAGAATCTCTTCCTGGATGTCGGGGGCGAGGTTGAGCAGGTTCATGATCTGGGTCATCCGAGCACGGGTCACGTGGCCCAGGCGGGCCAGGTCGGCGTAGTCGGCCACGTCGCCGCGACGGACGAGCTCCTCGCAACGGATGGCCAGGGCCATCAACTTCGCCACGCGGGGTACGGAGCCTTCGGGCAGATCGAGACCTTCGGGCGGCTCGCCCGGCAGGAACTCGCGCCGCCCGGCAGACCCGCGTGTGAAGTGAATGTCGAACTCGACCGTCACGCCGTCGCGCATGCGCCCACCTCCAGACCATCGGCCGCGCCGTTCTGGCCGAGCGTTCTGATTCCGTTGGTGTGGAACGTCACCGCGATCTTGCCGTTCTCGCCGTCGTAGTCGACGCGCTGGATCAGCAGTTGCAGCACGCGGGCTTGCTCGCGCGGACTGAGGGCGTCCCACAGCGGCGTGAACGCCTCAAGCGCCGAATCGACCTCCGCCTTGGTGACGACCCCGCGTCGCGCTCGCTCGGACTGATCGCGCAGTTCGCTCAGTCGCTGTTCCGCTTCGCGCAGGCGTTCATGCAGTTCGGCGAGGCGGCTGGCCGCGTGGCCGTTGGTGGCCGCGTCGGCCGCGACCTTCGTGACTTCGCCGTGAATACGTCCGATCTCGCGCTCGGCGATTCTGGCGTCGCTCTCCAGCGCGGCCATTTCCTCCATCGCCTGCGCCCGCGCCTGATCGAGGGCCATCGCCATGACGGCCGGGTCCTTGCCAACGGCCCGAATCTGCTCGACGACGAACCGCTCGATCTCCTCCGCTGGCACCGACTTCGACGGGCAGGCGTGCCAGCCCTGCTTCTGCGCCGTATAGCAGACGTAGTAGCGGTAGCGGCGGTTGCCCTTAGCAGTGTAGGTGTGCATCATCACCCGGTCGCACGGCTTGCAGTGCAGTAAGCCCTTCAGCAACGCGCCGTACTTGTTGCGGACGTGCATGCCGCCGGTGCGGCCATTGGACCGCAGCATTTTCTGGACGCGCGTCCAGATGTCTTCGTCGATGATCGCCTCGTGCTCGCCGGCGTGGACCTCGTCTTTGTAGCGCACCTTGCCGCGATACACGACGTTGCTGAGCAACCGGAACAGGCTCGCCTTGTCGAACGGCTGGCCGCCGCGCTCGTTGCCCTTGCGGGTCGTCCAGCGCTTGGTCGTCCAGCCCCGCTCGTTGAGCACCTGGACCGTGCGAATGAGCGACTGGCGCTGAATGTACTCGTCGAAGATCGCCCGCACACGAACCGCCTCGTCCTCGTTGACGATGAGCTTGCCCCCACCAGGGCCGAGGAGCAGGTCGTAGCCGAGCAGCGGTTTGCCGCCCATCCACTTGCCCTTGCGCCTCGCGGCGGCGATCTTGTCGCGTGTGCGTTCGGAGATGATCTCGCGCTCGAACTGGGCGAACGACAGCAGGATGTTGAGCGTCAGTCGGCCCATCGAGTGCGTCGTATTGAATTGCTGTGTCACCGAGACGAACGAGACCTGATGCTTCTCGAACGTCTCCATCATCCGGGCGAAGTCCAGGAGCGAGCGGCTCAGGCGGTCCACTTTGTAGACCACTACGCAGTCGATGTGCCCGGCTTCGAGGTCCTCGAACAGGCGCTTCAACGCCGGCCGTTCCATGTTCGCCCCGGTGAATCCGCCGTCGTCGTAGCGATCGGGAAGACATACCCAGCCTTCGTGCTGCTGGCTGGCGATGTAGGCCTCGGCGGCCTCTCGCTGGGCGTCAAGCGAGTTGAAGTCTTGATCCAACCCCTCGTCGGTGCTTTTGCGGGTGTAGATGGCGCAGCGAACACGTTGCTGTCCAGCCCGAACCTTGCCGTTGCCACTCCCGTTGCGTTTCATTCGGCGGCCTCCTTGCCGGGCTTCGGCAGGTCGAAGAAGGCGTAGCCGTTCCAATGCGCGCCGGTGACCTTGCGGGCCACTGCGGACAGGGAACGGTAGACCTCGCCGTCGAACTCGAAGCCCTGCTCCAGGACCCGCACCTGGACCGTCTGACCCTTGTATCGACGTTTGAGAAGCGTGCCGGCCATCGGCAGGCGGTCGTCCACCCCGACACGGAAGGCCGACGTGGCCGTCCCGCCGTTGTCGCGCGGTTCAGCAGGCGAGGCAGGCGGTCGGATACGCAGGTCGGCATCGTTGGCCAGCTCGCGAGCCCGGCGGCGCGCACGCTCGGAGAGGTCGCCTTCGTGAATGGCCTGGAGCCGCCATGCGATGCGCTTGACGAGGTGCTGCTTGTTGAACGACCGCGCCGCCTCGCCGAAGACCTCGGCGTAGCGCTGGCGAAGCTGCGTGACCGTCATACGGGCGAGCGCCTTCATAGCCGCGTCGACGTCAATGGGCATTCATCGATCTCCGTTCTCGTCTACCGTCAACACGGCTCCATCAGGGCAAGTCCGCGCCCCCGGATCAAGGCCGGTTTGCGAGGATTCTGCTGGAATCTGGCCGCATTCCGGTGGAGCCGGAGGCATTCCGCGCAGGCGATGAATGCCGGTGGCGAGGATGGCGGTCAGTTCGCGCAGGCGCTCATGTGGCGAGAGGGTGGTCGGGTCGTCGGACGTCGGTCGCATGGGCGTTGCCTCCGTGGCCCACGCCGACGTGCGCTCCGCGCCCGGCCGGTCGTCCGGCGATGATGTCGATGCTGCCGCCGGCTCGATGCGGCGGTCTAGGCGGTCTAATTGATATGTACGCAAAACAGGTTCGAGTTGTAACCGGGCCGCGAACGCAACCCCGTGTAAACCAAATCGGGGTGTCAACCGCGAGAGGTAGAGAGTTTGAGAGTTTTTCGCGGGGGTGCGGACGTAACCCTTGGGGTTGCGTTCGGGGCGACGTATGAGGCGTTGCAAACAGAGAGCGCGGCCACCCGGCGGGTAGCGCGTAACGTCGCGTCGTTGGCGGACTTACGGCGATCGCCCTCGGCGACGATTTCGCGTCGAGCCGCTAACAAAAAAGCCGCCGAATTTCTCGGCGGCTGGGTGACCTCCCCGCGTAGGACTCGAACCTACAACAACCCGGTTAACAGCCGGGTGCTCTACCATTGAGCTAGCGGGGACCAGAATGACGTCCGGGGTGGATACCCCGAACATCCAAAGCCTACCAGACCGTGC
>JAAYEH010000536.1 GCA_012728855.1 Rhodopirellula sp.
TGCGGCGTCTCGACGTGTTGCAGCCAACGTCGCGGCAACCTCATCGGCCCGACGTCCAAAAGTCCAGCTTTGTTGCCATGCACTCGATGCCACAGGCTCGACCATCGCCAGGTATCGGCCTTTTCTACCATGTTCGCCCGCAGCGGATTTCGCTCCACATAACACAGCACCTCGATTGAGCACATGGTAGGCGTATCCTCCGGTTGAGACTCGCAATCGTCGCGGCATGACCAGAGATTACCATTTCCCGTCGATCCTGTCAAGATAAAGACTATCGCGGTAGGGACGGTCATTGCTGACCGCCCCCGCACAGATCCGTACGTGCGGAACTACCGCATACGGCTCCTACCTCGGATGTTGACCTGCAAACCGCACGTTCGGATAAGGATGCAAAATCCTCGGCGTCGGCAACCATCGCCGGCTGAGACGTGAAAACTTTTCCCATGTCAGGCGACGACCGCGTTGACTGCGTCGACGCAGTATGCGGAGCCACATGACCTGGATAGCCTCACGGAACTGGCGCAAGCGCGCGTAGTTGCCGGGGACAGCATAGTACTGACTCCAGCCACGACATACGCTTTGCAGCCACGCGCCGACCTTCGCCAGGTCGTCGTGTCGCCGCCGCGACAGTTCTTTCTTCAGTTTCGCCAGCATGGCTTGGAATTTCTTCCGCGACGTTTTGCGGTGGATCGTGAAATCGCCTCTCCGGGTTTTCCCGCTGATGTGCGTGAAACCCAGAAAGTCGAATGTCTCCGGCGGGCCATCGCCTCGTTTCGCACGCCGCTCCTCCGCGTAACGCCCGAATTCAATCCGCCGCGTTTTCTCCGGGTGCAGTTCCAAGCCGAACTTGGCGAACCGCTCTCCCAGCGCGGCCAGACATCGGCGGGCGTCGGACTCCTCGCGGAATCCGATCACAAAATCGTCGGCATATCGCACGATGATGACTTCGCCTTTGGCATGGCGCTTGCGCCAATCATTGATCCAGAGGTCCAACACGTAGTGTAGAAACACGTTCGCATAGAGGGGTGAAATCACCGCCCCTTGCGGCGTGCCGACTTTCGTGGGAGACCACTCGCCGTCCTCCGACACTCCGGCCCTGAGCCATTTCTTCAGCAGCCGCAGCATGCGTCGGTCGGCGATTCGATGCTCCAGAAACTTCATCAACCACTCATGGCTGATGTTGTCAAAGAAACCTCGAATGTCCGCATCGATGATCCAGTTCACCTTACGCTTCGTGATGCCCACGAACAAGGCGTCCAAGGCCCGGTGTTGGCTTCGTCCAGGAGGAAAACCGTAACTGAACCCCAGAAAATCCTCTTCTTAGATACATTCCAGAACCGTGCGTGCCGCTTGTTGGACGATCTTGTCCTCCAAGGCAGCGATTCCCAGTGGACGCATCCGGCCGTCAGGCTTGGGGATGTAGGTCCGCTTGGAAGGCTTGGCCCGGTATGCTCCGCGGTGTATTCGTCCGTGCAGATCGTCGATCCGCCGTTCAAAGTCGACCGCGTAGTCACGCCACGTCTCGCCATCGACCCCCGGCGCCGCTTGCTTCTTCAGGTCGAAGAAACTCGTCCGCAGGAGTTCCGGCGTGATGTGGTGCAGCAAGCTGGTGAACCTCAGCTTCTTATCCTTTCGTGCCGCTTCACGTACACCCAACAACCCGCGCGACCTGGGTACGAACGGTGTCCCGTCCGAGTTCCGGCTTTGTGTCCGATCCAGTAGCAGTTGCCCGGTGTTCTCCTTGGTCAGTTCCCTTCCCTCCGCCGACTCCGCTGGCAGCGGCACGCCGCCATTGTTCACCGGTTTCCCAGGTACTATGGAACTGTCTGACTCCCCGGCGACGTGCGTGTCGGACTTGTGGCCTCGCGCCTTCTCCGACCGATCCGCTTCCATGGAAGAAACGGATGTCGCCGGGGTCTCTCGGCTTCCGTGAGAAA
>JAAYEH010000537.1 GCA_012728855.1 Rhodopirellula sp.
GAGCTGTGGGAACACCGTGCAAACGAGCTTTTCGATTGCATAAGGGAGGTATGGACGCGTGTTTCCAAGAGGATACGACAGCTGCTCGGTCACCCGATAGTTGTACATTTCCGCTAGCCGATTGAGTGTCCGATGCGAGAAGTAGGCGACATGATCTATATGGACGCTTTCCGAACCGAAAAGCATCCTTATGAATCGTCGAGCGCAGTACGCATTAGCCGTCGAAACGATCAGCGATCCACCCGGACGCAATACCGACCGCGCCGATCGCCATAGCTCTCCTGGTGCAGGCAAATGCTCGATGATCTCACCAGCTACTACGACGTCGAATGTGCCGAACTGTAGTTGGTCCAACTTCTGTGCATCCCCAAAGTATACATTAGTCCACCCTAGCTGATCCCGGACGAGGGATACGGCATGTGGCTGGTTGTCGATTCCAATAGTATCGGATGCCACCTCGGAAATGTGGCTGTGGAGCCAGTCCCGGGTGGTTGTGCGATCAAACCATTTACCATCGCTCACAAAATCGGCGCACCCCAGGTGGAGGACGCGTCTGTCAACGCAAGCTCGTACGATGTAGCGCAGGCGGTCCGCTGCCGCGCGGGGTGCTTTGAACGGGCCGGTATTGACACCGCGTCTCGTTGCAGCCATGCACACCTCATGATTTGCTGACAAAGTTGTGAACTTTCGTGGGAAGCGCTGGACAGCTCAAATGGCTGCGGCTGACTATATACTGCAGGCGAGTCTGACAACCAAACAGTTCACCAGTACCCCGGATATTGAGACGGATGCCCGTGGGCGCACCCCAGAACAAGAATCGAACATGCCACTGACTGCCCCAAAACGGACGTCACACGGTGGTAGAAGAGTCAGGCCGGTGCCTTTTGTCACAGACGATACTGGTTGGCGTGATGAGTTGTACGAAGTTGCCTGCCGCGCGCTGAATGTGGGCTCGGTTCAGGTGCGCCATTGCAGCTCCCAGCGTCATTAGCAGGCGAATGGCCAGCCCGGTGTAGCACCGCGCGATGGACAGCCGGTGTTTCCTCACGAAGTACAAGCGATTGCGCACTTCGATCTTGCCGAAGTCAAACTGGCTGATCCGGCCACCTTTGCTCGGGTAATGCCGAAACCCTGCTTCGGCCACTACATAAAGGTCGCGCTGCTTCCCAACACTGTAGCTGAATTCAAGGTCTTCCAAATAGCTGTAGCCATTGAAGTATTCGTCGAAGGCATGCTGCTCGAAGACGTCGCGCCGCCACACGGATGCCGTCGATGGCAGCCAGCGGACCCGCATTGTTTTGGAGACTTCTCCGGTGACGGACTGCCATCCGCTGGCAGCCACACCTCCGATCTTCTCGCTGTAGAGACCAATTGAACTGGCCGCGCGGCCGTTCTTTAGCCAAGCCATCCGGGGTGGCTCGCTATTAAGGCAGTTGAATGCGGCGCCGCCTACACGGTCCGATGCCGCGTGCCAAAACGCGAGCATTGCTTCCACCGCGCCCGCCTCCATAGTAATGTCATCGTCCATGAAGCCGATTAGGGTCATGCTCGTGTCCACTGCGGCCAAGCCGGCGTTTCGCTGTGCCGCCGCTGAAGGCGGCCAGTGGCGCTGGTAAGCGACGTGCAATTCCGGGAATGACTGCACCACCATCGGGACGGACTCTGTGCTGGCGTCCACGATTACAACTTGGTCCGGGCGCACAGTTTGATCGCGCACGCTCGAGAGCATCTTTCTGAGATCTTCTGGCCGGTCCTTCGTGGCTACGACCAGCGCCAGCTTATGCACGTGCGGCCGCGCTAATTGCATCCTGGCGAGTGTGCCAGAACTCCTCGACCACGTTGCGAAATTCGCTCATAAACCGTTCCGCCGAAAATAATTCTCCCTGTCGCCGCAAATGTTCGGTCAAAGACCGCTGTATCTCCTCGCAGCGGAGCACGCGGTCGATCTTACTCACTGCATCGTCTACGTCCCGGTAACAAAGCCTCCCGTCGCCGACAATCTCCACCTGCCCACCGTCATCGGGAACGAAGGGGATGCAGCCGGCCTTGACCATCTCGGCAACGGCGATCCCGAACGCTTCGGCGACACAGCCGTGGATTGCGTAGCGATGAGCGGCGAGCAGGGCCATCTTTCTTTCACCGTCCAAGCGTCCCTCGGAAAAGACCCAATCGCGATTCTCGTCGATCGTCCCGCGGATCGATCGACCGTACGCGTCACTGCCGGTCGCCCCGATCACGTGCAGATGCACGTCGTGACCGAGCGACCGCACTCTTGACAGAATCTCAATGACTCGCTCAATGCGCTTTTCCGGCGCGATGCGCCCGAGAACGGTAAATCCCACCTCCTTCCGGTTCCACGGCACAGCGGGTGCATCGCCAACCACTGGCGGATAAACCACCCTTTGTGCGTTGATGCCGCGTTTGCTGCTCAGTACGTCTGCCATCCAGCGGCTGTTGGCGACGACCATGTCTTGGCGACCGTCGTAAGCACTGCGGCCCGCAATTCTGCGTGCCAAGGCCAGGTAGGCACGGCGAAGGGGGCTGGGGCGGTAGGCCCAATTCCACATCCCGTAGGGTGGCGGGGCGTACATCCGCCGCAATCCCTCATCGAAGGAGAGGTCGGCGATAAACTGAATCGCCGGACGGCCAAAATCCAGTAGGTTATAGCAGCTAATTAGAACATCGAACTGGGCTGCAACAGATTGGCAAAACCGCTGGAACACCGCACCACGGAGCGCGTCGGTCCGGCCGATGCTCCGCCAGGCAAGGCGCGAAGGCCGTAACACGCGGAAATCGCCGCTGTCCAGCGACGTGCCGCAGTGCTGATTGAGTCGGTCAAGTTCGACGTCCCCGCCGGTTAGAAACGTGACATTTTGCGTCCGCCCGAGTAGCGACAACCCTCGGAGGACCGCGGCTTCGCTGCCGCCGGCCTTCAGCCAAGGATGAGCGATTGCCGCCTGACGCGATAGCGTTGCATCCATTGGGATTGTTAGCTCTCTATGCGTGGAGCGTTGGAGCAGCGCGAACATGCCCCAAAGGACACGACACTCGGAACCTCCACTGCCGAGGCGCGGGTGTGCAAGCCCAATGGCCGCTGCGCACTCGTGGAACCGGAGGCGCTCAGCGCGCGCGGTAGAGTTGTTCAAGGAGTCGCGACTTGATCTCTCAAGGGCCGTTTGGCTCGATCGTAACAACTAGTTTGACCGTGATGCCATTTCAAGGACGCCCATTGCTCGCGACAGTCTTCGTGCCCGCCGAGCAGAGTAGAGCCGTGTGCAATCAGTTCTGGGATGTCGACGTGTCAAGTGGAGAATGTATCGTGGTCAAGCGGGATGAGCGGCGCCGCATAGGCCAAAGCGATATCTTTAACACGCTCACCGCGTGTTTAGCCAGGCCCTTGATCGGCCGCAGATCTCTTCTTGTGAGAGCATATACGGCGAATACCACCGGCATAGCAAGAAGAAAGATCAGAGCCGCAGCGCAGTAAGACACTGCGCCTCCGGTCCGCTGCATGAAGTAAAGCTGCTGTGCCCGCTTGACTTGGTCCACCTTCTGCAATACCCCTGCAGTCGTCGACATGCCTCCTAAGTGTACGATGGTTGAGTCCGGATAGACCCACACTTCATACCCGAGTCGCCAAGCGCGATAGCACCATTCGGAGTCTTCGCCGTAGAAGTAGAAGTTCTCGTCGAGTATTCCAATTTCTGCGAACGCTTTGGCGGAGATCATCATCGCGGCGCCAGTGACCCAGCCCACCGGGCGCGTATGACCCGCATCAAATCGAGTCAAGCCGCGGGGTAATATCCGACGCTTTAGACTCATAGGTAAGGGCCACTTGGAAGCTGCTGTGATCTTGCAGAAGGCATACCACGGGGTGTAAAACACATGTCCTTCCGATTGGACGGTTCGGTCCTTGTTGAGAAGCCGAGGGCCAACACAGGCCACGCGTGGCTGGTTCGTATTAAGGAAAGCGTATAGCGTCTCGATGCTGCCGCGCTCGATGATGCAATCGCTGTTTAGGAGAAGAAAGCACTTTCCCGCGGCCATCTTAATGGCCTGGTTGTTTGCCTTCGCAAACATATTGTTCGTGCCGTTACGGATTAACACGGTTCTTGGGAAGTCCTCTTTAACCATCTGCGCGCTGCCATCACAGGAAGCGTTGTCTACTACAATAACTTCGTACGACACCTGAAGGTTGGCGCAGTTAATCGCCTGTAGACAGGCTCGCAGGATATTCTTGGCGTTGTACGACACAATGATTATCGAAAGATCCAACATCACGCCATCCTACAAACGCGCTGAATATCGTTCGGAGTCTCGGCCGACAACCCCGATGGCAAGTTCGGATACTTCGCGTGAGCCTTCTTTTTCAGACTCAACTGCCTTTTCGGATGAATCGCGGCGATGTTCAGCCGCCGCACCATGCCTCGCACATGGTCCCGCCCCACCGCATGTCCTTTCGAGCCCAACTACTCCGCCAGACGCCGCGCCCCGTAGAACGGATGCTGGGTGTATTCCTCGTCGATCGACTGCGTCAGCCACCGGTCTTCTTCGCTCACGTGCCGCGAACGACAGTAATATCCCGCACGCGACAGGCCCAACAGTTCGCACTGCCGGGAAACTGACAACCGATCATTCTCCGACCATATAGCCTCGAACGCTACACACGTCCGAGATTGACGCACTTCCTTCTTACCAGTCCCTCACGCACGGCTTTCCTCAAAAACACCTCTTGGAGTATTTCCCCCAGGTAGCCTGACACTCTGTCTGATCGGTTGCACTCTGAGCAAAGGCATCTAGTTTCATGCTCGGCGAGTACGTTGAACAGCCAGGCGGCATACTCTGCAAAATACCACCATGGGGCAATGAACATATTAGCGGCCGAAAAGCAGTTGCCGTTGAGTACGGCAGTGAACTCCCTTTGGAGTGAACTATCATCGTTCGCCTTGAGGATGTCTCCGACGCAGTTAAGATCGAAGAGAGTTGTGGGGGGGGACTTCAAAAGGTTTAGGCGCGCTGTTTCGGCTGAGAACCGCACCGGCCTCACGACAACCACGGTATTGCGATCGATGTTTGAAGCCAGCCAATCCTTGAAGGCCCGTAGCGAACGCGGCAACGTCTCGTAGCGCAAATCAACCGTTGGCCAGAGATGATATCGAGTCGACAGGAGGAATGCACGCACAAGAAAACTCTTTGTATAGTACTTCATGTGGCGACAAGCCTGGGTCAGGAATGAGATTCGATCAACTGAGAAGTATCTCCGGTAATGGCAGAAGCCGACATAATCCAGCTCCGTCACGTTCTTCCAGGCCCAATAGTGCGCCGTCAGTTCGCTGTACCACCTGTTCTTACGAGAGATATTATCCCCAGTGTCGTCGGAAAGAATACCTAGGTCGATGCTGTGAATGGCTTTTCCCACCTGAATAGGTTGGAAGATGTCGTCGCAATATTGGTAATAAGGTTTATGGTGAGCAACATAGATTTTGATACGCATCAACGTCTTATCAATCGCATATGCTTGTCAGTTTTAAGATGATCTACGAAGACTCGGAAGAGTCAACGGATCACGGACGTCTATTTTCCACACAATGGCAGCCATTTGTGAGGCGGTAGTTGCGAGGCGCGGTGCCACTGGTGTCATGCGCTGGATCCTGATGAATACCTAGCCAGAAGTTCACGGAGGGTCCGATCTCGAAAAGTCCACATCGCGGCGAAGTAAAGGCTTCCTCCCATAGCCAGCGAAATAGCTATGCATGCAAATGCCCCTGAAACAGACTGGCTCAGCAGAACGGCCATCAACGCCACACTTGCCGCGGTTACGAAATACTTCACTATATCTGTTAGGGGCCAAGTAAAGCGTACATAAGGGCGGGCCAGCACGATTTGCACACCCGTTACCAGGGCCTCCGCGACGAGGGTTGCCACCGCGGCCCCCATCGCTTGCCACTGGGGAATCAGCAACCAGTTCAAAATGAGATTGCTGACCGCTCCGAAGAGCACGGAGCAGACGAGCAGCCGTTCTTTGCCTTGTGAGTAGAGAACCTGATACCCAATGAAGCTACTGAAAGCGATCAGGACAACATTGATCCCCATGATTTGCACAAGCGGCGACGACGGCTCAAATCTGCTGCCGCAGAAAAGTAGGATAACGGGCCGCGCCAGAACGATTAATGCTGCAGCAGCCGGAAAACTGACGAACGCAAGAACCCGGACCGACAGGTTCGCCAGCCTGCTGTACTCGGTGAAACGCTTCTGCTGAACATAGTACGACAGACGCGGCACGAGCACTACTCCCATACTTGTCACCAGTACGACGATTACCTTCACCAGCCGGTCGGCGGCAGAGTAGAGCCCAACCTGCCGGTCATCGGTAAGATAGCCCAGCATGACCTTGTCGAGTGAGGTGTAAATGCTGATCACGCCGACCAGAGAGAAAATGACGAGCACCGGCTTCAGGTGCTGGAGAACATGTACAGACTTGAGGCTAATCGTCTTCCATGAAATGAGATTTCGAATAAAGTAAAGATTCAGAACCTCCGACCCAGCAGCGCTAAGCCCGACGATCATCGCATAGATCCGGTAATCATCTTGAGTCTGGATGAACAGGAAGATGGCCGCTAGTACTACCATGCGGAAAGCGAGGCTGCGGAGAGTGATGTAGACATACTCTTCAAGCCCGCCGAAAAGCCAACCAAATCCGAGGGGAACCGCCAGCATCGGCAGGGCGCAGATCCAAAACAATCGTGGGTCGGAGGCCGCCTTCGTCGAGATGAGCATGAAAACACCAAAGCCCGACAAAGCGAGCAGAGTCATCATCCCGTTCAAGAGGAACAGTTCCGCGGCCAGTGTGGATAGTGCCACTTTGTCGTCTCGCCGTCTCGCTGCCTCGCGCACTCCGTACAGCGGTATGCCTAACGAAGCGATCATCGCGAAATACCCCACAACCGCCTGCGCAAAGCTGACGCGACCGAGGCCCTCCGGCTGCAAAACGCGCGACACGTAGGGAAAGGTAATCAGCGGAAAAAGCACCGCGCTCGCCTGATTCAGCAGATTCATCGTAGCGTTGACGGTCAGAGACTTCGGTTGACGCACTGCCGAAGCAACAGGGCGCGCTGAGGAGTCGCCTGGCGAGAACCCGTGCGAAGCATCGCCATCGATCGCGTCTTCTATGTCGGTCAGCGGTTCCATAGCAAGCGCGATACGAAGATAAAGTCATCTGGTTGCGAGGACACGAAATGTTCCGTCCGAAAATGCCGGTCGGGCGAAGCGTCGTGGTCGAGAATGGCGTCGTTGGCAGTCAACGGAGATCAGTTGTCAGTTGTCGGCAGTCAGGCGGCAAGTGGTATGTTTTGGCCGAACGGGAATTCTACCGCATGATGGGAGAGCGTCCTCGATATCACTGGCGGCACCCTGCGGGCCAGCCCCTCGGGCGGCCAGGATTCACAGCTCAGTCATGCGTCACGATTCTCGGCACAGGCCGCCGCCGGGCTTGCCCGGTCGAAGCCACGATTGACGGTTAAGACCCGGCTTCACCACTCCCACCCTTATCTTTGGCTTTTGCCGCAGCCGCCCGCAAAGCGGCGGCTGCGGCAAGAGCGAACAAGGTAAGGGGGCCGACGGCCTTCTTAGCCGTCAATCGGCGCTCCCACCGACACGAGGTCGGTGGCGTCGAGAAGAACTCCACCCGCTGAGAGTACCGATTTCGACGCCCCTCGCACCAAGAGCCTATCCTAACGCGGGCTGGGCCCGCAACCCAACGTAGCCTGACTCTCTGAGTCGGGTCGATCGAGTCTATCAATACTTCCCGACTCAGAGAGTCAGGCTACCACGATGCGCGCACGGCGCGTATAAGTTACGAACAAAGACTCTAACACTGCTGGGGACTGGCTCATTTTGCGGAGTCTTCGGAGCCAAATGTGCCTGTCCCCTCCTCCCGACCCTGGGATAGGCTCCCGCCAAGAATTCTCTTGAAATGGGGCCAGGCCATCTGCTATACATACGATCACCATAAGCGCAGCCGGCCCTGACGATTGTGGCCGTCCCCCGGGACCAAAGCTCTTTGAAAACTCGCTTTTTGGTTCGCTACTCGCAGCGGCCCCTCCCCGGCAGAGCGGTTCTTTTCCGTGCGAAAACCCCGAGTGGCTCCCAACCCAAGGCCGCCACGAAAAATCCAGCCGGGGCGAAACGGCGAACTTCCCACCCAAAAGCGCGTGGTGCCCAAGGAGCCTCGGATTTGACAAATCGCGAACTTGGGCACCACAAACCGACGAAGCGCGACCGTCTTGACCACCCCATTCCAAAGCCCAAGCACGCCCCGCGCTCCGTCCCCAACTCCCTGCTCCCCGCCCCTTAACTCCTTGCTGCCTGGCTCTCAACTCTCGACTCTCAACTCTCGACTCTCGACTCTTGACTCTTGACTCTCGACTCTTGACTCTTGACTCCTCACTCCCTGCTCATCCACCGGTACACGTCGGCTGCCAACTCCGTCAGGCGGGCTTCGGACGCCGACGTATCCGCCGCGGTGTCTTGCAGCATCACCTTGACCATCGCCGGCCAGGCCGGCTGGCCCCAAAACGCCCGGCGGGCGGTCTTACCGCCGCCCCAGGTGCCGAAGGTCTTGTCGCCCATCTGATAGTAGACGAGCACTTGGACGTTCGCGCTGTCGCGTTGGAACCGCAGCAGGCCGGCGGAAACGCTCTGCGAGTCGTCGATGGGAATGGCAACCGTCTTGTTCTCCAAGAGTTCGTAGCCCGCGGCCGGGTAGCACTCGATCGGGTGATGCTTCGCCGGAACGCTGTGATCGGCGAAGACGGCACCGTGGAGCATCACCGCATGGTTTTCCTCGTCGCGGTAGACGCGGTCGATCGCCACAGCGGCGTCGAGCGCCTGGAACAGCCGACGGTCGAGTTCCACCTCCTCGCCTTTCCAGCGGCCCAGTTCCAACGGCAGATCCCGCAGATCGAACGCGGGCATG
This sequence comes from Rhodopirellula sp., assembly GCA_012728855.1. Classification (GTDB taxonomy): domain Bacteria; phylum Planctomycetota; class Planctomycetia; order Pirellulales; family Thermoguttaceae; genus JABWBD01. The sequence goes on from JAAYEH010000537.1 coordinate 8,975, forward strand.
AGAACCTTGTCCGGAACGGCCCCGCCGCGGATGAAAGCGACGCCGAGGCTGCCGGAGGCAACGAGCAATATGGCGGCGATGAGGCGGAACATGGGGGGTGCTTGGTGCTTAGTGGGAAGTCATTGGTCAGGAGTCAACTCCAGAATTCCACGTCCAAACCCGGTATATCCTGGAAGTGGCGGCGATTCCGGGAGACCAGCGTGACGGCATGCGCGACGCAGGTGGCGGCGATACGCAGGTCGTGCGTGGAGCCGCGAACTTTCCCTCGCCGCCACTGCTGAAAAACGGACTCAGCATCGGCGGAATACGCGAGCAACGGCACAGGGCGAAGGGCCTCGATCGTTTCCGCCAAGTACGCATAAGCGCGCTCGATGCTGATTTTTGACTTGCCGGCTTCCGCTTGCCGAATGGCATGCAGCCGGCCACGAAGGAGTTCCTCCACCACGATCACAGGCACGATCCGTTCCACCGTCGCTATCGCGGCGGCGCGGCGCACGAAGGCCGCGTTTCCAGCAAGGATTTCGGTTAGCACGTCCGTGTCGAAGGCTCTCATTCGGCAAGCTCGGCGTCCCGGGCGGCATAGGCCTCGGCGCACAGCTCGCGTAGCGTCGGGTCGTCGGCGAACCTGCCAGCCAGGCCCCACACGCATTCGGAATCGATGTCGACCGACAACAGTTGACCCTGGGCAACGCGCTGGCGCAGTTGTTCTTTCAACCCCGCCACCGCGGCCTCTCGCGATGTGGCACCGACGTAGAGGCTGGGATCGCCGACCAGGAACGCTCGGAATTCGCCCTCACGACTTTCGACCATGATAGGAAAACTCATCCCGCATGTCCTCCTTCTGTGAAAGGCAGTGCTCGAACAACAGGATGTGTGCTCATCGGTATTACTCCCACGCATCCGGATAATCGTCTCGACAATTAATTCTATACGCAGCGGATGGGGTGGTCTAGGTGGAACGAAGAACGAGGAAGTCGGGTGGGGCAGTCGAGGCGGGGGGAATTTGTCAGTTGTCATTTGTCAGTTGTCATTCGTCATTTGTCTTGCCTGGCTCTCGACTCTTGACTCTCGACTCTTGACTCTTGACTCTTGACTCTTGACTCTTGACTCTGGACTCTTGACTCTTGACTCTGGACTCTGGACTCCCCGCTCCCCGCTCGCTGCTTCTTCCGCGAGTTGGGTTTCGAAGGGTTCGAGCAGATCGAGGAGTTGCTCGATGTAGGCGCGGGCGGGCTCGCCGTTCTGTTGGCCGGCGATGGCCAATGAGCCGGACCGCCGGCCGTTGACGATCAGCGGCAACTCGATGTGCCAGCACTTGCCGGCATGGCCGTTCTGCTCGCGGCGCCAGACGGCGTGGTACGGTTCGCTCATCGTGGGGAGGTGCAGGTCGAACCGGATGCTGGTGAGGTTGAGCTTCTCGGCCGACTCGGTGAGCGTCGCCCAGAGGATCTCCCAGTGGCGGGCGCCCTCAAGTTGCGAGGCGCTGCCTTGCGAGGGCGAGTCGGCGGCGGCGGAGGCGGGTGTGACGTGGCGCCTCGTGATGCCGAGGCGGCCCATGAGCAAGACCATTTCCGTCCGTCCGAAGAGGTCGCTGGCGATGAAGACGGCGACGACGCCGAAGCAGGCCACCAACGCGAAGAGGTCGTTTTTCAGGGAGACGCTCGCCAGGGCCGCGCCGCAGGTGACGGCGGCGGCGAGCACGACCACGGCGAGGACCTTGCGGTTGCTGCCCAGCACGTCGAAGAGCCGGTGGTGGAGGTGGGCGCGATCGACTGTGTAGATGCTGCGGCCGGTGAGCTTGCGGCGGAGGATGGCCGCCGCGGAGTCGAAGACGGGGATCGTCCAGACGGCCAAGGGGGCGGCCAGCAGCACGGTGCCCGGCCCTTTGAGCGAGGCTCTCAGCACCAGCACGCCCACCGTCAGCCCGATGAGCATGCTGCCCGCGTCGCCGAGGAAGATCGAGGCGGGCGGAAAATTGAAGCGGAGGAAACCCAACAGCGCCCCGGCGAAGACGATGGCAATGATGGCCACCGCCGTCTCGCCGGTCATCGCCGCCATCGTGGCGACGGTGCCGCTGAGGATGATGCCCAACGTGGCAGCCAGGCCGTCGATGCCGTCGAGAAGATTCACCGAGTTCATCGCACCCAGCAGCCAGAAGACGGTAAACGGTATGGCCAGGATGCCGAGGTTCCAGTCGATGCCGAACATCTCGATATGATCGATCGACAGCCCGCCGCCGACCACCACCAGGGCCACCAGGATCTGACCGAAGAGCTTGTGGACGCCCCGCAGGCCGAAGCGATCGTCGGCCAACCCCAGCAAGAGCGCCGCAGCGCCCGCCACACCGCCGAGCACGTCGCGCCAGGCTTTCGAGAGGGCATCGCGGCAAGGGTTGTCGATCGTCCAAAGGGCGACGATCACCACCGCGGTGGCCAGGAAGACGGCAACGCCGCCGCCCAACGGCACGGCCCGGGCGTGCAGCTTGCGCTGCGCATCCGGCTGGTCGGTCAGCCCCAGCGGCGGCGCCCACGCCCGAACCAGCCGCGTCAGCAGCAGGCCGAGCAAGAAGGCCGCGGAAAAGGCGAGAACCGCAGTGGGGATCAATTCAAAGCCTTAGCAGGGGAGCGAGGGCGTGGGGGAAGAGTGGAGTGATGGAGTGTTGGAGGAATGGAGTGATGGAAGAAGAATCTTCCGATCCTGCATCATTCTCCCACGGTTTCCGTACTCCTTGCTTCCTCAACCCAACATTCCAGTATTCCAGCATTCCAACACTCCAACACTCCATTACTCCATTACTCCAACACTCCATTACTCCAACACTCCAACACTCCATTACTCCAACACTCCATTACTCCAACACTCCATTACTCCAACACTCCATTACTCCAACACTCCATTACTCCAACACTCCATTACTCCATTACTCCAACACTCCATTACTCCAACACTCCAACACTCCATTACTCCAACACTCCAACACTCCATTACTCCAACACTCCAACACTCCAACACTCCAACACTCCATCACTCCAACACTCCATCACTCCAACACTCCATTCCTCACGCACGGACGTAGGAGTCGTAGCCGTAGCCGCTGCGGTAGTAAATCTCTTGGGTGGAGCCGGTGACGACGGCGCCGATGTTCCAGACTCCGAGCGCGGTGAGGATTCGCCAGGTGGCCTGAACCTGCGGCGCCTGGCTCACGTCGCGGAGCACGGAGAGGATCACGGCGTCGGCGTGGCGGGCGACGGCGCGGGTGTCGGCGACCGGCAGGATGGGACAGGTATCGACAACCACGAACTCGTACCCCTGCCGCATCGGGCCGAGCATCTGTTCGATCGCCTCGCCGGTGAGGCTGCTCAAGCCATGCTGCATCGAATGGCCGGCGGCGACCAGCCAAAGGTTGTCGAAGCCGGTCGCATGCACGACTTCCTCCAGCGTGCTGGCGCCGGTGAGCAGGTCGCTCACGCCGGGCTCCAGCGGCAGGCCGAAGGCGCCGTTCAGCGCGGGCTTGCGGAGATCGCAATCGACCAACAGCGTGCGGCGGCCCAGGCGGGCCAGGCTCAAAGCGAGTTGCGTGGCCAGGGTGGTCTTCCCCTCGCCGCTGGCGGCGCTGGAGATCAACAGCAGTTGCATCGGCTGCTGTTCCGCTTCGCGGAGGATGCGAAGGGCCACGCCGTCGACCGCCTCGTTCATCAACGCCCGCCAATGCTGCTGCCGCGCGGTCCGCGACTGCCGGATTGCGCGGTACGGGATCCGCGGCACCGTCCCCAAGACGGCCAATCCGAGCCCTTCGGAGACCTCGTCGCTGCGGCTGATCCGTCTCGACCGCACGTCGAGCAGGAGGATGCCGAAGGCGGGCAGCCCGAAGGCCAGCATCCCGGCGAAGGCCGACAATTGCAGACGCACCGCCTGCTGCGGCGCCCGGGGCACTTCGGCGCGTTGCAGCACGGAGATGCGCGGCGCCGAACGAAGTTCGACCCGCACGTGCTCGCGTTCCTCGGCGATGGGGGTGAGCACATTCTCGAGATGGGCGATCTCCGCCCGCATCATTTCAACCTCGATCGACGAACCGCCCACCTCTTCCGCCTGCTTGCGGGCGGCGTTGAGATCCTCCATGGCCGCGGCGTGCTGCTGGGTGACGATTTCCAATTCCGCCTTCAACTCGGCAAGCTCTTGCTTCACCTCGATCCGTTTTCCATGTTCCAACTCCTGGCGGAGCTGTTCGCGGCGGTCCGCGATCTGCTGATCGAAGTACTCAAGCTGGGATTGATAGGCGCCGGCGTGATCGGCGCCACGGCCCGGTTGCACCCGCTGGTCGGTTTCGGAGACGAGAAAGCCGGCCGTGTCGCGCATGGCGGTCAACTGCGTTGTCGCGTGGTCTTTATCCGCGAGCATGTTGATCTCCAGCGGAGTCGGCGTAAGCCGCTCGGGCGACTCGAAGGCCGCCTGCTTGATCGAGAGTTGGGTCTGAAGACGCCTCAACTCAAGTTCGAGTCGCGTCGTTTCTCGGCGGAGTTCCGCGAACTGTTGCAACGTGATCTGCTGTTTGACCGAGAGAGCCTCGGTATCGCCGCTGCCGAGCTGTTCGGCAAGGTGCTTCAAGTCGATGCGCTTGTTGCGCATCTCCACCTCCTTGTCGGCATAGATACGGTCGAGTTCGTCGAGGCGGGAGCGGCGGTCGTCGCGTTCCACGTTGACGACTTCGTTCATGTAGGCGTCGACGACGGCGGTGACCAGGGCGGCGGCCGCCTCGGGATCATCGCCGGTCAATTCGATCTGCATCACCTCGGCATCGCCGGGAAACTCCACCTCGAGTTGGTTGGCCAGCCAGGCGACCGGGTCGGATTGAGCCTGCACGACCGGCAGAGCGGCCACCTCCCGGTTCCGCAGCGCCGCCAGCAGAACAAAGTCGCTCCTGATGAGTTGCTGCTGCGTGCTCTTGTAGATCATGAACGTCTCGGCAGACGCGCGTTCGGCGGTGTCGAAAACGAGTTGTTGCTCGCTGGTCGCCACCCGGAGCAACGCCCGGGCTGTGTAGCCCGGGCCCCGCAGCCGCCAAACGGCCGTGGCGGCGGCGCCCCCGCACAGGATCCCCAACACAATCACCAGCAACCAGTGGCGGCGAAACGCGCTGAGATACGCTTGCGAGGCCGCGGGCGGCGCGGGCGGCGCAAAGGGCATCGCCGGATACGCCGCTGCCTCGGCATTAACCGTACGAGGGATCGGCAAAGTTTCCTTCATGGATCGTCTCTCCTAGGCAGAAAGCAGGGAGCAGGGAGCAGGGAGCACGGAGTTCGGAGCACCTGTCGGGTCTTCCACTCTCAACTCTTAACTCTCAACTCTCGGTTGAACAACGGTCATGGGGCCGGTGGCGGATGGGTCGATGAGTAGGTGCTTTAAGAGGATCGTTTCCAGGAGCACCAGGGCCAGGGCAAGCGGCATCATCAACAGACCGGCCAGGTCGTGGAATACCCGGTCGGCCAGTTCCTGGCTCACCGTATCGTGCAAGACCGCGGTCACCGTGATCCGGAATACGTTGGCGACGACGGCAATGGGCGGGGCGCTGAGCAGGACGATGATCTTGTCGATCGGTCGAAGTGGCAGAACCAACACGGCACAGACGCAGACGGCGATGAACAGCATGAGCATCCTCAGCCCGCTGCACGCCTCGACCACGCCGATACTGCCGGCGGATAGCGCGATGACGTTCCCCTGGGCGACCGCGGGAATGCCCAGCGTCTGGATCAGATACGTGCTGAGGGTTGTGCCGATCCGCTGGAGTGGCTGACTCATCCATCCGGCGACGGTTCCCGGGATGGGGATCATGAAAACCAGGAAAACGATCGAGGGCCACGCCCAACGCAGGCCGCCCCAGCCAGCCCACAGCAAGGCAAGGCCCGCCGCGCACGGCAGGAGCGAAAGCGGATCGAGGGTATTGTAGTAGAAGTACTCCGACGCCCAGCGCATGGCGGCCGAAACTGCAAGCAACGCCAAGCCCCACGAGGAGGCCGCCCGCGGTGCCGCCGGCAACAGGTCGCGGCGATGCCAGAGCAGGTAGCCCGCCACAACGGGCACGAGGAAACAATGCTGGTAGTCCGGAGTCGTCCACCAATGCCCAACCAGTCCGAGCAACACGGCGGCGTATGACCAGGCGAGCGCGATGGCCACGCCCGCCCATAACGCGGCCGTCACCGATCGTCCGGCGAACGGACCCGGTCGGCTTGCAGGACTATCCGCTAAATCGCTTGGCACAATAAGGGGCGTGTAGAAGCTGGAAAGCTGGGCCGGCGCAGACTTCGTCCCCGTGGGTTGCGCACCCTTTTAGGTGGTTTCATCGGTCTTGCACGCTTCGCCACCACCGGCCCATCACTCATTGGCTCGCGACTTCCTCTTGGCAGTTGCCATTACCATATGTCGGTGGGGGCTAACCGCCGTAACGGGCGAGCGCTACAAGTACCAGATTGCACGACGGCACCCAGAACGTCAATAGTCGGCCACGGATATCGTCGCTTGGTTCAAGATTGACCCGGCCACATCACCAAGCCGAAAAGGCAAGCCCCTCTATTTGCTGGCCACGAACAGGTGGTGACTGTGCGGTCTCAGGGACAAAAAGCTGCCCGAATGTTCCGCCTCCGTCGCAAATGCCTTGACGCCGTTCTTGGTTTGGGCCACACTACCCACGGGGTTAGATTTGGACTTGTCTCTGTTCTTTTTTTCGGGGAGGTGTTCTGATGAAACGGCGAGTAGAATCCGGTTTTACGCTCGTTGAGTTGTTGGTGGTCATCGCGATCATCGGGATCTTGATCGCCTTGCTGCTGCCCGCGGTCCAAGCCGCGCGGGAAGCGGCGCGGCGGTCCCAGTGCGTCAACAATCTCAAGCAGGTTGCATTGGCGATGCACAACTACCACGATACGCACCTGATCTTTCCTTACGGTCACCGTGGCGGTGGCGGCGCCCCCTACCCCTTCTATTGCCACAACCGCGACACATGGTTCCACCGTATCCTGCCTTATGTCGAGCAGGGCGCAATTTATGAGCAGTACGAGGGCGACTGTGCCAACGTCTCGGCGAGCACCAGCAATCATGTCCACAACATCTCGGCCAGCCAACCGTTCATTCGAATTCCCCTCGCCACGTTCATGTGCCCCTCGGATCCGGCGAGTCCGGCTTTTGCCGAACCAGCCAGCGATCGTTGGGGCGGCAATTACCTGGGATGCATCGGTAACGGTACGCTGTCGACCGGCACGGGCAACGGCATGTTCGGCTATGAGACGCAAAAGATAAGAATGGCCAGCCTGATCGATGGAACCTCCAACACGATGATGCTCAGCGAAGCGGTTCAACGCGTAGCAGTCCCCTCTGGGTTCTCCTGGGGATGTGCGGGCTGCTACTGGATCGGGGGCGCGCACGGCGAAGTCACGTATACCGCACTCGAGGCACCGAATACCAAGGTGCCCGACCAGAATTATCTCTGCAAGTCGACAACCACCCCGCAGGCCCCCTGCACGACCAATCAGACCGTGAGGTACAATTTCGCTCGCAGTTTTCACCCGGGCGGTGTGAATATGTCGCTGGGCGATGGTTCGGTACGATTCCTTTCCGAAACCATCAACCTCGCCACCTACCACGCCCTGGCGACGCGAGCCGGCGGCGACACCATCGGGGAATTCTGATCGGACTTCTACCTCCGCGACACGAACAGCGGTGAACGACTCCGTCTTCCAACAATGAAGAAAGTGCTAAGCATGAAGACAGGCTTCGGGTTGATTCTGTTGCTCGTCGGTTCCCTCGTTCTGGCGGGCTGTGGCGGAAGCGGAGGACCGTCCACGTATGGAGTCTCCGGCACGGTAACTTTCGACGGGAAACCTCTGCCCGAGGGAGACATTATTTTCCGTGATCCCGCCGGCCAATCGCCGAGCGCCGCCGGTCGCATCACAGACGGCAAGTATGCGTTCGAGTCTACCGCGGGCAAGAAGGACGTGATCATCAAGGCGGTTGGGGAAGTGCCCGGTAAGTTCGACGAATCGAATCCCGGCGAGAAGGTTCCCGTCGTCGAACAATACCTGCCGGACCGGTACAATGATAAAACAACCCTTTCGGCCGAGGTTACTGACTCTGCCGGAGCGAATACGTTCGATTTCGAATTGACCGGCGAATAGTGCGACGGCGAGATTCTCAGAGCCTATTCTAAAACGTCGTGACAGCTTGGAAAAACTGTCACGTAGCGAGGTTTCGCCCAAAGGTTCTGATCTCGGTCCGATTCGGGCACACCCGGCTGCTTCCGTTTTCCGAGCGGAATCTGTCGGGTGTTCTTGTTCACGCGTTGGTAGAATCCGCTCGGGCGGGGCGGTCGCGACGTTTCGTCGCCCCGAATTCTGCCGGAAACCGGTGGTGGTGTTGCGGCGTTCCGAAGTAGTATTGCCCTTCATGCGGATATAATGAAGGAGAGCCTTCCCTTTGGGGTCGGCAGCCAAATAAGGCGAGCGGCAGATGGCATTGTCCCATCAGGATTCTCATCTTCCCGGCTGCATGTGAGCAGCGGGAAGATGAACCGGTAAGCTCTCGCCTAAGTACCGCAGAAAAGGTAGCAGGCACGCTCCGTCGTGCCGTCCGCTGCAGTGCGACGGAGCGTGCCTGCTATGCAAAGTCCGACAGCCAATTGCCGATCCTTGACCATTCGGCCCTCCGCCACCGCGCAATACACCGCAGATGAAGATACCGTCGAATTCCGCTGATCTCCACCCGGCCGATTCAGCCCAGACGTCATCCGAGCAGGATGGCCAACGCGTGGATCTGCCCATCCGCGGAATGAGCTGCGCTGCCTGCGCTCGCCGGGTCGAAGAGGGTTTGTCCGGCACCCCGGGCGTGCGGCACGCTCGCGTCAACTTTGCCACGGGCACGGCCACGGTCGAGTACGATCCGAAGTCCGCCGGCATTCGAAGCCTCATGGACCGGGTGAGAGAGGTCGGCTACGAAACGGCCCCCACGGCCCGGGCCGACTTCGTGGTCAACGATTCGTCGCGCTCGTCGAGATCGTCGTTACCGCTGGAGAGTTCTTTACGGTCGACCCAGGGCGTGGTCGACGCGGCTTTCAACCCGGGAGCGATGGAAGTCCGGGTCGAATACCTGCCCGGGATGACCGACGCCGGCGGCCTTCGACGGCAGATTGAGTCGTTCGGCTACCACATCGCGGAGGCGTCTGCCGACGCCGGCGCGGAGGACATGGAGCAAGCGGCCGGCGCCGCCGAGTATCGAAACCTCCGCCGCAAGTTCTGGATCGCCACCGTCTTATCTTTGCCCGTGCTGGTGATCGCCATGTCGCACGGCCGCATCGCCTGGCTGAACTTCCCGGGCGTGAATTGGCTTCAACTTGTGCTCATCACGCCCGTGGTGGTCTACTGCGGCGCGCAGTTCTACCGCGGCGCATGGGCCGCCTTCCGCCACCGCGCGGCGGACATGAACACGCTGATCGCCGTCGGCACGGGAACCGCCTACGTTTACTCCGTGGCGGCCACCATCGCCCCGAGTTTTTTGGCCGGGGCCGTGGGCGGCGCCGGCCACGCCGCCGCAACGATGACGGCGCCGGTCTATTTCGAGGCCGCCGGGGCAATCATTGCGCTGATCCTCTTGGGACGGATGCTCGAGTCGCGGGCCAAGGGTCGCACGGGCGAGGCGATCCGCCGCCTCATCGGACTGCAGGCAAAGACCGCGAGGGTCGTGCGGGAGGGGGCCGAAGTCGACATTCCGGTTGAGGAGGTCGCGGCCGGCGACCTGGTGGTTGTACGCCCGGGCGAGAAGATTCCGGTAGACGGCGTGGTGGAGGAGGGAAGTTCGGCCGTCGACGAATCGATGCTGACCGGCGAGAGTCTGCCGGTCGAAAAACGGCCCGGGCAGGGGGTTTTCGGGGCGACGATGAATCGGATCGGGTCATTCCGTTTCCGTGCCACGAAGATCGGCCGCGACACGGCGCTGCAACAGATTGTCCGCCTTGTCCGGGAGGCCCAAGGCGCCAAAGCGCCGATCGCACGGCTGGCCGACGTGATTAGCGGGATCTTCACACCGGTGGTCTTATGCATTGCCGTGGCCACGTTCGTGGTCTGGTTTGTCGCTGCCGCGCCGGAGGTGAGGTTTGCGATGGCGCTGGTCAATTTCGTCTCGGTTCTGATCATCGCTTGCCCGTGTGCGCTGGGGCTGGCGACCCCGACGGCAATCATGGTGGGGACCGGGCGAGGCGCGGAGAACGGAGTGCTCATCAAGGGGGGCGAGGCGCTGGAGACAGCCTACAAGCTGCGGGCCATCGTGCTCGACAAAACCGGCACGATTACTCGGGGCGAGCCGGTGCTGACCGACCTCGTGGCCGTGGAAGGCATGGACGAAAGGGAGTTGCTCCGGCTGGCCGCCTCGGCCGAGCGCGGCAGCGAACATCCGCTGGGCGAGGCCATTCTCCGTGCGGCAGCGGATCGGGGCGTCGCACTGGCAGAGCCGACCGGGTTCAAGGCAATCGCCGGCAGCGGCATCGAAGTAAGCATTGACGGCAAGCAGATCGTACTTGGCAATGCCCGCTTGATGCAGGATCGAGGCGTCCCGCTGACCGACTCGGTCTTGAGGCTCGCCGCAGAACTCGCCTCGGCGGGAAAGACGCCGATGTTCGTCGCCGCCGAGGGCCGGCCGGCGGGCGTGGTGGCCGTCGCCGACCCAATCAAGCCCGAGTCGAAAGGGGCCATCGCCGCGATGCGCCGCATGGGTTTGGAGGTGGTGATGATTACCGGCGACAACCGCCGCACCGCGGAAGCCGTTGCGAAGCAGGTCGGCATCGACCGGTTCCATGCCGAGATCCTGCCCGAGGGCAAAGTCGAGCAAATCAAACGCCTCCAGCAGGAGGGGAAGATCGTCGGCATGGTCGGCGACGGGATCAACGACGCCCCGGCCCTGGCCCAAGCCGACGTCGGAATCGCCATCGGCACGGGCACGGACGTAGCCATGGAAGCGTCGGACATCACCCTGATTCGCGGCGACCTGGGCGGAGTGGTCACCGCCATTGCCCTGTCGCGGGCGACGATCCGCACCATCCGTCAGAACCTGTTTTGGGCTTTTGTTTATAACGTGATCGGCATTCCGGTGGCAGCCGGGTTGTTTTATCCGCTCTTCGGCTGGTTGCTCTCTCCGGTTCTCGCCAGCGCGGCGATGAGCTTCTCCAGCGTGTCGGTGGTCACCAACAGCCTCCGACTACGCAACTTCCGGCCGCTCGTCGCGGATTAAGGATCGGCGAATGAATAACTGTCGTACTTACCGGTGGTGGCGGGGTCGAGGGGGTCGGGAGTCTTTTTTTCGTGTCGGCCGGGCGACGCTTTCGTGTATGGACAGGCGATTTTTCCGGCCGACACGAAAAAAAGACTCCCGACCCCTTCCCACGTCAATGTCGCGACAATTGTTCATTCGCCGATCCCAAGGAACCTGAATCTATGCCATTGGATGTCTGCTGGTTTGCCGTACTGGACGGCGCCGAGATCGGGGTGATTGCCGGCGGGGGAGCCCTGATCGGTTTGATCCTCTGGTACTTCTTCGGCTCATCTTGACTCCGAGGCCGGGCATGGCGGGGCACGGAGTGTCCCGCCTACCCTTGTGTGCGAACCGGTTGATCGACGACAATGCCGGCAATCGCGGGGCGGGCGGGAAGGGGACAGGTCCATGTTTTCGGCCCGCGTCTCTGGCGCCAAAATACGTCGAGTCGCCGAAAAATGGACCAGTCCCCGCCCGCTCCGTGAACGACTACCGGAATCAGCGAGGAAAGGATAACGATGAGCAAGACTCGGCCGATCACCCGTTTCGCGGAAATCACGATCCTTCTGTTTGCCTTCGCCGGCATGGGGCGAGGAGCGGAGTGGTTCGTCTCGACCGAAGGCAACGACGGCTGGTCGGGCAAGCTGGCCGCTGCGAACCCGGCGAAAACCGACGGCCCGTTCGCCACGCTCGAGCGGGCCCGCGACGAACTCCGCAAGTCCAAGTCGGCGGCGCCGGCCACGATCTATCTTCGCGGCGGGCAGTATGCGCTGGAAGAACCGCTGGAACTCACGCCCGCGGATTCCGGTAGCGAAAGTGAGCCCGTCACGTATTGCGCCTATGCCGACGAAAAGCCGGTGATCAGCGGGGGGCGGCCAGTGACCGGCTGGCGAAAGCACGACGAGCGTCTTTGGGTGGCGGACGTTCCCTGGGCGGCAAAGAGCGACGCGCCTTTCACGCAGCTTTTCGTTAATGGCCGACGCCGCGTCCGCGCCCGGACGCCCGACCCGGGCAGCTATCTCTACACGAGGCGGCTCAAGCTAACCGGCGATCCCCATCCGACCTGCCTGGGCATAAGCTTCGAAGAAGGCGATATCCAGCCGTGGCCCGGACTGGAAGAACAGGGCCGCATCGTGCTGTTTCATAATTGGGTCAATTCGTTCAATTGCCTTGGCTCCATCGATTGGCCGAGAAGGCGGATCTTGTTTGCCCGGCCTGCCGGCGCCGACTTTCTAGGGCCGAACATCCGCTACTACGTCGACAATGTCTTCGCGGCCCTCGATGCGCCGGGCGAGTGGTATCTCGATCAGGCGGAGGGGCGACTCTACTACTATCCGCTTCCCGAGGAGAACCTTCACCGAGCCGAGGTCATCGCACCCCGGATCCGGCAGACACTGGTCGCCATCAAGGGCGACCCGGCCTTGGGAATGTACGTCGAGCATCTCGTGTTGCGAGGTTTGTCGTTCCAGCACTCCGAAGCAGACCTTTCGCCGGACTACGCTCACAGCGTCCAAGGAGCGCATACCCAGCGGGGAGCGATCTTCGCCGTGGGACTGCGCAGTACGACGATTGAAGACTGCGAGTTTGCCCATCTGGGCGAACACGCCGTCTCGCTGCGTGAAGGGTGCGCGGACAACACGATCCGCCGTTGCCATGTGTTCGACGTCGGCGGTGGAGGGATTTACCTGTCCGAAGGGGCTCCGCCGCGAACCGACGATAGCTATTTGACGGCGCGGAATACGATCGACAACAACTTCATCCACGACGGCGGCCACCTGTTCCGCGCCGGCTGCGGCGTGTTTCTGGGCGGCAGCGCCAGCTACAACCGCATCACTCACAACGAGATCTGCGATCTAAGCTGGATGGGCGTCCACCTGGGATGGAGTTGGACCGGGCGCCAACCCGCCTATACCCATCACAACGAGGTGGCATGGAATCACATCCATCACATCGGCAACGGAGTGCTCTGCGACATCGGCGGCATCTACACCTTGGGAGTCTCGCCGGGAACGGTGCTCCACCACAACCGCATTCACGACATCACGCGCTTCGAGCGAGGCCGTGAAGGATACGGCGGCTGGGGCATCTATCTGGATGCCGGAAGCTCGGAGATCCGCGTCGAGAGCAACGTGGTCTACGACACCCGCGACGGCGGGCTCCATCTGCACAACTACGGCTATCCCTACGGCGACGTGATTTCCAACAACATTTTCGCCTTCTCCGACGACGCGGAACTGATTCGCAACGCGAACCACGAGCCCGACGGCAACCACGCTCACCTTCAGCACAACATCGTCTACTCCGAGGGAACCGCAATGTTAGGCGGCAACAACTGGCGTAGCGAGAGCCGCTTCACCAGCGACCGCAACTGCTACTGGAGCACGGCGGGGCCCCCGCAGTTCAACGGCGGGACGTTCGCCGCCTGGCAGGCGACCGGCAGAGACGCAAACTCCATCGTGGCGGACCCCGGCTTTGTGGATGCCGACGGGCGCGATTTCCGCCTGAAGGCCGATTCGCCGGCCCGGCGGATCGGTTTTGAGGAGATTGATCTGAGCACGGTCGGGCTCTCTGGGCCGGCAGAATGGAGAGAGTTGCCACGGCAGATCACGCACCGCGCGTTCGAGGCGGCTCCGCCCGCCGAAATCAGCGAGTGGCGGGTTCGCGAAGATTTTGAGGACTACGACGCCGGAGAGGTTCCAACCGGCGCCCTGGCGGCGGAAGGCGGGGCGCGAGTTGTCGTGACCGACGAGGCGCCGGCGTCCGGTCGGCAATGCGCTCGTTTCGAGGACGCCGCGGGCGCGACCGCCTGGAAACCACACTGGTGTACCTGGTTCGAACCTCGCGACGGTGTCGTGCGGATGCAATGCTCGGTGAGGAACGACCCGTCACAGCCCGCGACCTTCCAGTTGGAGTTTCGCGATTGGCCGCAGGGCGCGACGTATCGATCGGGCCCGCATCTCCGCTTCCTTCCCAACGGCACGGTCGAAGCCGCGCGGGGCAACCGTTGGAACGAAGTCGGCAAGGTCGCGATTGGCGAGTGGACGCGCGTCGAAGTGCGGTTCGACGACGGGGCCGGTAAGCCGAAGACCTTCAGTTTGCGTCTCACCGGATCTGGAGGCGAGGTGGTCGCGAGGGACGACTTGCCTTTCCAGAGCGATGACTTCAAGTGTTGCTCGTGGGTAGGGTTTGTGGGCGTTGACACGAAGGCGGCGGCGTTCTGCGTGGACGATCTTGAGTTGAAGTGAAGGGTGCCGTGCAATGGTGAACCCACTCTCGAAACGCCAAATCGATTACAACCTGGCAAGCCGTGATGGTTGGCAGGCATTCGCCAGCCATCGCGAGATAGTCACGGAACTTCTCTCCGTCGGCGCCAGGCCGGGGAACTCGCGACTGTGCATCCTCGGCGCCGGCAACTCGAACGACGTGGATCTCGCGCATCTGCTGCGGTCGCACCGCGAGATCCATCTGGTGGACCTCGACGCCGACGCTTTGGTGCGCGGCGTCGCCCGGCAGGGATTCGCGGAAAACCCGGCGGTGAAGTGCCACGGGGGCATCGATGTAACCGGCATGTTGGACACCCTGGCGGCGAAGTCGCCACAGTGCGAGATACGGCCTGCGGATGTGGATGCCTTTATCGCGGAGCCCTTTCGGCAGGTTGGTTCGGCATTGCCGGGGCCTTTCGACGTGGTCGCATCGACCTGCTTGCTCAGCCAGTTGATCGGTGCGGTTTCCGATACGCTCGGCCAGGGGCATCCCCGTTTTCTCGAAGTGGTGCAGGCAATTCGGGCCGGCCATCTCCACTTGCTCGTTCAACTGGTCTCGCCGGGCGGTATCTCAGTACTGACCACCGACATCGTCTCGTCGGACTCGCATCCGCCTTTGCGGTCCGTTGCCGAGGAGACGCTGTTTGACGTCGTCGCCCAACTGATCGCCGATCGCAACTTCTTTCACGGCGTCAATCCCGCCGTCCTGCTGTCTCTCTTTCGCAGCGATCCTTTGCTCGAGCGCGAGGTAGCTAGTGTGGAAGCAAGCCGCCCCTGGCGGTGGAATCTGGGGCCGCGCGTGTACGCAGTATGCGCCCTCACCGCTCGTCGGCGTGGAATCGGTGCGAGTCAGGGCGATTCGGAATGTGAGAGTCTATCCGGAAAGTGCTGTTGCTGTAAACCTTGATTTCATGGGACATTGTGTGCTCGAGACCGGATAACCCGAAACAGGAGCACGCTGATGAGGACTGAGGCACGGAAGCCCTATCGTACGGA
>JAAYEH010000538.1 GCA_012728855.1 Rhodopirellula sp.
GGAGGCAAGACACGGCGATAGGCCAAGGCGACCCCATTCCCGATCCCGAGGGAGGAGACCAATTCATCGTCTGGGAATCCAACATGATCTTCAGTGGGGGATGGTTCTGGAATGGTCCCCACGTGAAACCGGTGGATGAGATGATTGAACACTATTACGCTACCGTCGGCCGAGGGTCGACGTTCCTTCCCAATTTTGCTCCCGACCGGCGCGGCCTGATGACGGAAAACGTCCTTGCCCATGCTCGGGCCTTTGGTGATCGGGTGCGAAGCTTCAACATCAACAATGCGATTGCCGAAACAGCTGGAACCCGGCCGTCGCTTGAACTGAAATTGCCTTCTGTGCGCGCGGTGGACCATGTTGTGACGATGGAAGATCTTCGCGAAGGTCAGAAGATTGCATCCTATACGATCGAGGCGCGACGGGAAGACGGCGCGTGGGTCGAGGTGGCGAGCGGTCAGAGTGTCGGACACAAGCGGATCGACCGTTTTCCAGCGATCAGGGCTGATGCGATGCGGTTCACTTGCAGGCGATCGTTCGCCGACCCGGTCAATATTCGTAGCTTTGCCGCTCTCGCCCTGGACATCTGAGATCATACTCGGGAGACACAATTCCATTGAACTCCAGACGTGAATTCACCGTTCACTTCTATCCCTTTAGCGGTCATCCGAACAGCGACACGTGCTGGTCGCTGTCCGCCGGTCCTGAGGGGAGAATCTACGCCGCGGCTTGTTCGGAGATGGTACCGGGCGAGCGGGTGGTGATCTACCGGTACGACGACCGGAGCGATTCGCTGGAACGCCTGTTCGATATGGACACCGCGGTGGACGATCCGCGAGACTCCGGCCGGGCCACCCAGTGCAAAATCCATTACAGCTTCGTCCCGTCCCTCTCGGACCACCGGCTCTATATGGCCACGCATCTCTCCGGGCCGCCCGCGGGCGAAAGCTTTTACAACCCGTGGCTGAGTTGGCACGATCGCAAGCGCTGCTTTCGCGGCAGCGCCCTGCTCGCCTATGACATAAAAACCGACGAGGTACTCTGGTGGGACACCTTGTTCCCCAAAGAAGGCTGCCGCTGCCTCCTGCACGACGAGGACGCCGGCCTCCTCTACGCCCTCAGCTACCCGCGCGACCACCTGTTCGTCTACGATCTCAAGAAGCGAGAGGCCCGCGACCTCGGCCGGATCGGCTCGATCAACGCGCAGGTCCTGTTCCTCGATGCCCGGCATCGCGTCTGGACCTCCGACGACTACGGCCATCTGGTCCGCTATGATCCGCAGCTCGACCGCATGGACGTCTCGCCGTACGTCCTGCCGCACCTGGCCGGCCCGCAGACCGGATGGCACAGCGTGCTCTACGACGCCGCCGCCGACCCAGCCGACGGATGCATCTACGCCGTTCCCTGGTGCGGCTTTCCGCGGCTGTTTCGGATCTGGCCGCTGGACGGTCCCTTCGGCCGCGTCGAGGACCTCGGCCCGGTGACCCAGGAATACGATCGCACCCAGCCGGTCAACACCTACATCGACCACTGCGGCGGCCTCGTCGTCGCACCGGACGGCTTCCTCTACTACGTCGCCTCGCGCTGGCCGAAGCCGATGGGCGCCAACCCCTATGAAGACCCGATGGAAGGCCTGGTCTGGCGGATGAACACGCAAACGTTGGAGCGGGAATTGGTCGCAATCCTTCGACGGCCCGACGGCCAAGCCGCCCAGTACGTCTCGCGCGGCGCGATCGATCGAAACGGCGACCTGTTCTTCGGCCATCTCAACGTGCTCCGCTCCGCCTGGCCGGCCGGCGTCTTTCGAGTCCAACTGCCCGAAGCGCACCGCCGCAAACCGCAAGCCGACTCTTTGCGAATGTGGGGCTAAAGCCA
>JAAYEH010000539.1 GCA_012728855.1 Rhodopirellula sp.
AATCAGAGAAGAGGCACCGGTACTCCCCGGGTTCGCGACTTTCCATCCTCGCAGGTACGCGTCAGTCGGATGAACCTGATCGTCGATCTCTTGCCACCGGATTGGCAAGCCAAGATCCTCCAAGAACTCGATCCAGTAATAGCCCATTTCTCAACACCCGCTCTTTCAGACGCTCTTTCAGACGGTGCAAACGTGTACTCGGAGCCACTGGCGCAAATGCTGAAACTGCCGGGACTTGCCGCCGCGCCGCCCGCCGCAGCGAATCTGAACACGACCAAAGCGTGTTCAGAAATGAACCTTTCCAAGCATCACCCATGAACAAGGAGAGAACCGTGCCGCAGTCAAAACAGACCCATGTCCGGCCCGGCAGCCCCGAGAAGTCCACCGCGCAATCCGACCGCCCCTTTTCCGCATAGACTCTGAAGCAGACCTATCAACGAATCCGCCGCAGCCGTCGCCGGTGCCCACAACCGATCCGCACCATCCTGATCGCGCTACTGGCAAAGCTGGGCGTCACTGGATTACAATCGGAAACAGGCCATCCTTTACCGACCGAGATTGCTCATGTCGCGTGCGTCCGTTGGAATCGAGCCCCCTTGCACCCCATCGACATGGAAAGACTGTGAGCTATGAAAAGACAGCTTCTGCTGCTAGCCTTCTCTCTGCCGCTGCTGTTGTCCATTACCACGCAAGCCCTCGCCGCTGAGCTGCTCATCGGTTCGGCGACCGCCGACATCACCCCCGACTGCCCTGTTCCGCTGACCGGCATGAAGACCGTGCGGGTGTCGAAAGGGATCCTGAGCCGCTGCACGGCCAACGTGTTGGCTCTGGAAAGCCGCGAAGGGGACAAGATCCTCGATCAGGCGATTCTCGTCTCGTGCGATCTCTGCGTGATCCGCCCTGGAATCCAGGAGGGCTTTCGCAAGCACGTCGTCGGCCGGCTCCCCGGTTTCGATATCCAGAAACTCTTCCTGGCCGCCACCCACACGCATGCGGCCCCCGTGCTGTTGCAGGATCGCTACAACGAAGAGGACTACGGCGACGCCATGCAGCCCAAGGATTACGTGCCGCTTCTGTACGCGCGGATGGCCGAGGCGGTCGTCGGCGCCTGGGAAAGCCGCCAGCCGGGCGCCGTGGCATGGGGGCTGGGCCACGCGGCGGTCGGCTGCAATCGCCGCGCCGTCTACAGCGACGGGACGGCGAAGATGTATGGCGACACCAACACGCCGGCGTTTCGCCACATCGAAGGCTACGAGGATCACGCCGTCGATATTCTTGCCTTCTACGATCGGCAGAAGGAACTCAAGGCAATCGCCGTCTCACTCGCCTGCCCCTCGCAGTCGGTGGGCGGCGCCCTGCTCAGCGCCGACTTCTGGCACGACGTACGAAAGCTCGTCCACCAACGGCACGGAGACAACGTCTGCGTCGTGGGCTTCTGCGCCCCGGCCGGCGATCAGGCTCCTAACCTGCTGTTCCGCAAGAAAAGCGAAGCGCGGATGGATCGGCTCCGCGGGCTGACGCGAACCGAGGAACTGGGGCGGCGTATTGCCGCCGCGTTGGACGACGTTTTGGGCGTCATCGCCCAGGACATTCGCAGCGACGTCCCCTTTCAACACGTCGTCCGGCGCGTCGAACTACCCGGCTGTAAAGTTGGCGACGCCGAGTACGCCCATGCCAAAGGCATCTGCGACGATTTGGACGCCAAGCCAGCTATGGCCGGACCCGATTGGTGGAACCGGCATTTCTTCGGCTATGTGGTCGATCGCTATGAAGCGCAGCAGAAGGCGGACCCGATCTACGCGATGGAGATGCACGTGCTGCGGCTGGGCGACGTGGCGATTGCCACCAATCCCTTTGAACTCTACGTCGACTACGGCGTGCAGATCCAGGCTCGCAGCCCGGCCGAACAGACCTTCTTGATTCAACTGGCCGCTCCGTTGGACTTCGCCTACTACGTGCCGACGCCCCGCGCCGTCGAGGCGGGCGGCTACAGCGCCGAAGTCACCCACAACCTTATTCGTCCGGAAGGCGCCCAAGTGCTCGTCGATCGGACAGTCGAGGCGATCCGAGCTTTGTGGTCAGACGCGAAACAGTGACCTGGGGTATCACCCTCGCGGTTACGCACATGTTTCTTGAGACCCCGCGGGCTCGTCCCGCGGGTGAATGAGGTTGAACAGCTAGGCGGGCCAAACGCCTCGAAGTTCCGCTCCCTGCCACCTCGCGTGGCAGGAGCGAAAGGTTCTCAGCCAGGTGGCTAGCCACTGAACCTCGTTGATCCGCGGGACGAGCCCGCGGGGGTCCAAGGCGTGTGTGCAACAGCCCTACCTGGCCTTCAGCCAAGAAAGGTGTCAACCATGAAGACCAACCACTCGCTGCTGTTCGCCGTGCTCGCCTCCCTTGTTCCGGTTTCTGCACCGTTGGCGGCCTTGCCGGAACAGACGCAAGTCGTCCAGGCGGAGGCAATGACGCTCACCGGTGAAGGCTGGACCATTCGGGAACATTCCTCCGATGCCTGGTACTACGGCCGGCCCTTTGCCCAAATGCTCGGCGGGCAGAACAACAGGCCCGGCGTCGCCGTCGCGACGTTCTCCATCCCGGCGGCGGGCAAGCACCGCATCTGGGTCCGCTACCTCGATATGGTCAACCATCGCAGCAAGTCCGGATTTCTCCTCTTGGGAACGCAGAAGGACAAACCGGTTGCTCGAAAGGAGTTCGACAATTCGGATGCCTCGCCGCGGTCAACGCCGGAAGGGGCGAAGCGATGGGGAGATGGTTTCGCCCGCTGGATTTGGGATTTCGTCGAATTCGACGCGGCGGCAGGCGAATTGCACGTGGCAGTGGAAAAAATCCATTTGGCCTCCGTGCATGGTTGCACGCGAACGCTGGATCTCGTTCTACTGACCGGCGATTTGGCTTACGAGCCGGCCGTTACCGACCTGGCGCCTCTGTATGTCAAGGTCCGCATGTTCGCCGAGCAAAAGGAGCCGGCCGTCGTTCATTTTTGGGGCCGGCGGCCCTTTTCGCCCTGGTACACTCCGCACGCCAACATCAACCGCAACGGAATCTTCCTCGGCGTCAGCACCGGATCGGAAGATAAGACCGGCGTCCGTATGGCGGCCGGAGAGGAAAGCCCCTGGGTCGATGTGTCCCCCTATTTGGCTTACGGCGGCTTGAACCGACTCAGCCTCTACGCCATGCGGTCGTATCATCACCCCGAGCCGGAAGCCTATTTCGAGGTCTCGTTTTCCAAAACCGCCTCCGAGGCCGGTCTGATCCAAAAGGCCGAGCGAAAGGGGACGGGCGACGGGTTCGTCTTTGCGGTCGATCTGGTCGATTACCGGCTCGTCACGGAGACTGAAGGGAGCGAGGCGTCGCTGGAGATGGCCAAGGCGACGCCCGCCGTTGCCGGCAAGCTCCCCACCGTCTTTCCGTTTTTTACCGGAATGGCACTCAGCCCCAAGCGCTCGACGGTCCAGGCGGTGGCCCGCGAGCGCGAAGCACTGCGGCGGATCGGGATCGGCGACGATAACAAACGGGCTTCCAACTTCTTTTTCCACTTGACGAAGTCGCTCGGTTGCCTGAGCCAACCGGACAGGGAGCGGATCGACGAAAGCATGAAGAGGTTTGCCGGCGAGAACCCGGACCGCACCGGCTGGACGATGCTCAACTTGATGGATGAGCCCGGCTTCGGATTCGACCATGTCGCAAGTTGTGCGGCTTGTCAGGCAGGTTTCCCGTCTTACCTGAAGCATCTGGGCCTGGCGGATTCCGAGATCGCCAGGCTCAAGATCCGTAACGATCCCGATGGGACCAGCGGCGACGAGAAGGCGTCGTACTACTACACGCGCCGCTATATGAATCACCTGATGACCGAAATGTTTCGCGTCGGGTCGCAGTGTGCCGCAGCCCGGATGCCCGGCACGCCGACCACCGCCAATTTCGCTTGCGAACTCATCTCTGGCAACCTCGTTTCCCGCTGCGTCGACTGGTATGAAATCTTCGCGACCGGGGCGTTGACCTATGGCTGGAACGAGGACTGGGGTGGCTGGGCACGAACGAGACAGGTCAATGGCTATTATGTCGACGTGATGCGATCCGCCTGCCGGCAGCCCGGCTTGGATTTCGGCATCTACAATGTTCTCTGCCGACCGAGTTGGGAAATCCAGGCCCGCGGCTTCCTGGAGATCGGGCACGGTGTCAAGGCCATCAGCTTCTTCAACTACGGGCCGTACTATGCGATCACCAGCGATACGAACAGCCACCGGCCGGAGATCTACGAGGCGATCAAGCGGATCACCTTTCCCACCGGGGCCGTCGAAACGCATCTGATGGCCGGAGAAACGGCGCCGGGCGACGTTGCCCAGTTGCTCAGCGTTACCGGCGACATCTGGTACGCCACGCGCGACAATGTTTTCGGCAAAGAGCGGGCTTGGCTCAATCTCCTCTTGCGCCACTGCAACGTACGCTGCGACGTCTTGTCCGAAGATGATCTGGCAACCCAATTGTCGGACTACAAGATGCTCTTCGCGACCGACGCGAATCTGCGGAGGTCCGTCTTGCCATCGCTTGTCGATTGGGTCCACGATGGCGGGGTGTTGTACTTAAGCGCCGGGGCGCTGGCTCGCGACGAACGGGACGATCCCCTTGGTCTCGACGAAGCGTTGAAGCTAAAGCGGGAGCCGCTCGATGTGCAGGCGGATCCCGGCCGGTCGGAATACGAGATGCGCGGCTTGAAGGCATTGGATGTTTTCGAGGGAATCAAGCTCTTCTGCGCGACGCAGAAGCCGGCCTGGCAAACCGTTGCGGTCGGCAGCGGCAAGGTGATCGTCGTCGGGTTCTTTCCGGCGATCAGCTATATTGCGACCTCCGAACGGGCCGCTGGCGCTGACCATTCGACGCTGGAATTCGACGCGACACATCGCGACTGGATGCGAAAGGTCTTGGCCGCGGGCGACATCCGGCCCCGTCTCCGCACGGACGACTATCGCGTCGAGGCGAATTGGATTCGCTCGCCCCAAGCCGACATCCTCGCGCTCTCCAACTGGACGGGGCACGAGCAGACCGTCGTCGTCGAACTCGACGGTGCCCCGGCCTATCGCGAGATATCGCCGGTTGCGGGGAAGATCGTGTCGACAAAAAACCAGGGCGGGACTCTGCGGGTGCAGGCTACCGTGGCGGCAGGAGACTTGATTCAGCTAGAGATCGGCGAATGATGTGCCGCCGGGGTTTATTCTGTTTGGAGTGCGCGTGACTTGTCACCGCTTTCTTTCGTTATTCCCCCTTTTCCACTTTCCCTTTTTCCCATCGCCCCGTTCCGCAAACGCCTCCCTCTCAGTTCTTTGCGGCGCCTGTAGAGAAAGAAAGGAAGATGAATCGAAAGGAAGATAGATAGAAAGAAAGCGGTGACGAGTCACGCGCACTCCAAACCCTGCTGGCAATCCGCCACGGGATACGGTACCATGGGCCTTGGCGAAACGATTCGCCCCCGATCACCATCCGCGCTGGAGGACTCGACCATGAACCGTGAGAAAACGTACCACGTCGAAGTGAAGGACAAAGGAGTGTCGGCAATCGGTGTCCGACGGCTGGGGATTGCGATCGTCGCGGTCGTTGCCGCAGCGGCAGTCGCCCGCGCCGGCGACTGGCCCACCTATCGTCGCGACGTGGCCCGCAGCGGCGTGACCGACGAGCAAGTCAAGCCGCCGCTGACGGACTGCTGGACCTATCGACCTCTCCATCCGCCGCAGCCGGCTTGGAGCGAACCGAATCCTCGCCCAGTCGGTGGCTGGTACGGGCACAACGAGTTGCGTCGCGTTCACTTCGACGATGCCTTTCACGTTGCGGTCGTCGGTGGCACGCTCTATTTCGGCTCATCGGCCGACGGCAAGGTCTATGCACTCGATGCCGCCACCGGAAAAATGCGGTGGAATGTGCTGACCGGCGGGCCGGTCCGCCTGGCCCCCACCGTCTGGCGCGACAAGGTGTACGTCAGCTCCGACGACGGCTTCGTCTACTGCCTGCGAGCTGCGGACGGAAAAGAGCTTTGGAAGTTTCAGGGGGCGCCGAGCCCGAACAAACTGTTGGGCAGCGGAAAGATGATCTCGCTCTGGCCGGTCCGAACCGGGGTGCTCGTCGACGACGGTATCGCCTACTTCGGCGCGGGCATTTTCCCGGCCGAAGGGGTCGCGGTGTACGCGGTCGACGCCGAAGACGGAAAACTCATTTGGCGAAACGACTCGTGTGCCTCCGCTCCGCAGAGCCGCATCTCGCCGCAGGGTTATCTGCTCGCCTCGAAGACCCGCCTCTTCACTCCGTTGGGCCGGGTGTCACCGGCCGCCTTCGACCGCAAGGATGGCCGCCTGCTCTACGAGGCCTACGTGGAGCACATCATCGGCGGTACGGATGCCACGCTCGCCGGCAATCAACTGTTCACCGGCACGGAGGAATTGATCGGCTACGACGAAGCGTCGCACCGTTCGCGCTCCGCCTGGTTCTGGGGCCATCGGCTCGTGGTAACCCCCGAGGCGTTTTACGTGGCCAACGGGCAGGAACTGTTCGCCGTCCGTCGCGCGACCTACGGGGCCGCCAGCCTCCGTCGCAAGGGCCTGCTCGATCAGAAACGCAACCTCTCCGGCGACCTCCAGGCAGCAAAGAAAGGACCGGAAGAACGACGCAAAAAGCTTCAGGGCGACATGGACGCCTTGAACGAGCAACTCGACAAGGCCGAGGCCGACATGGCGGCAGGCGAGATGTGGCGGGTGGCCTGCGACTGCGACGAGTCGCTCGTCCTGGCCGGCAACGCCCTCTTCGCGGGCGGCGCGGGGAAAGTCGTGGCCTTCGACGCCGCGTCGGGCCAGTCGCCGTGGACCGGGAAGATCGACGGCAATGCCCGCGGATTGGCGGTGGCGGACAACCGGCTCTTCGTCAGCTCCGATACCGGGGCGATCTTGTGCTTCGGACCGGCGGGATCGCCGAAGCTCGGCGAGATCAAGCAGCCCGTCAACGGCTCGCCCTTTCCCCGCGACGAGCTGACTGCCGTCTTCGAGGCGGCCGCCGAGCGCATCGTCCGCACCACGGGAATCGATCGCGGCTACTGCCTGATGCTCGGCTGCGGCTCGGGGCGGCTGGCTTTCGAGTTGGCCAAACGGACGGAATTGAAAATCTACGGCGTCGAGCCCGATCCCCTGAAGATCGAAGCGGCTCGCAAGGCACTCGATGCGGCGGGGCTTTATGGCGCCCGCGTAGTCGTCGAGCAAGCCGAGTTGTCGCAAGCGCCTTTTGCCGATTATTTCGCCAATCTCGTCGTTTCGGAGGACGCGCTCGTCTCGGGCCGGATGCCCGGCAGCGCCCGGGAGGCGTTCCGCATGACCAAGCCGCTGGGCGGCGTGATCTCGATCGGCCAGCCGGCGACAGCCGGCGGCAAGGTCAAGCCGCTGGAGCCTGCGGCGATGCGTCAGTGGCTCGCCGAAGGGGAAATCGATGGCGGAGAAGTCACCGAGAAAGGCGGCACATGGCTCGACTTCCGCCGCGGGGCCCTGCCCGGGGCGGGAAGCTGGAGCCACCAATACGCCAATGCCGGCAACACCACGTGCAGCGACGATCAGCTCGTCCGCTGTCCTCTCGGTCTGCTCTGGTTCGGAGAGCCCGGTCCAACCCAGATGGCCGAGCGCCATACCCGTGCCGCCGCTCCCCTGGCCGTCGGCGGACGTGTGTTCGTTCAGGGCGAGGGCTCGGCAAACCGGGCCGGCGCGGGTGACAACACCGTGATGGCCTACGACGCCTACAACGGGGTGAAGCTGTGGGAACGGAAGATTCGCGGGGCGCTCCGCGTCAGCGTGACTCACGACGCCGGCAACTCGGCGGCCAATGCCGACAGCCTCTTCATCGCCGTTGGCGCTCAGTGCCTGCGGCTCGACGCCGCCACCGGCGAGACGAAGATGACCTACGAGATGCCCCCGGCTCCCGATGCGAAACCTCGGTCCTGGGGATATGTGGCGGTGGCCGGCGACCTGCTCTACGGCTCCCGCACACCGAAGAGCCGAACCGCCGACTGTGTCTTCGCGCTCGACCTGGCCGGCGGAAAGCTTCGCTGGAAATATGATGGGCAGAATATTTCGCAGGGAACCATCGCCATCGGCGACGGAAAGGTCTTCTTCGCCGACGGCAACGTCAACGACCAGCAGCGACGCCAGGCGCTGGCCGAGCAGATCAAGCAGCGCCGCCGCTCGGAGCCGGCCGGCGGCAACAAGCTGGAAACATCGGTCCATCGCGTCGTCGCGCTCGACGCCGTCACCGGACGCCAACTGTGGGAGAAGCCCGTCGAAGTCACCGGCGCCGTGGGCGGCTCCTAT
Source organism: Rhodopirellula sp. (assembly GCA_012728855.1). Lineage (GTDB taxonomy): Bacteria > Planctomycetota > Planctomycetia > Pirellulales > Thermoguttaceae > JABWBD01. The sequence continues at coordinate 8,352 of JAAYEH010000539.1, forward strand.
TGGTGCTCGTTGGGCGCGATGTACGACCGCGATGTCCTCTTGCTGTTCGGCGTCTTTCTCGACGGCCACTACTGGCAGCAATTCTTCGCCGGCCAGTTCGAATCGCGGCGCGTCGTCGCCCTCTCGGGAGGCGACGGCAACCTGCTCTGGTCGAAGCCGATCGGCTACCGCGTGCGTCCCGTCGTCATCGGCGACACCCTGCACGCCGAGCCGTGGGCTTACGACCTGCGAACCGGCGAGCAGAAAACCCGCATCCATCCGGTGACCGGGCGAGAGGAGCCTTGGCAGTTCGCGCGACCGGGCCATCACTGCGGAACCCCGGCCGCATCGCCTCATACGCTCCTCTTCCGCTCCAGCACCCTGGGCTGGTACGACCTGGACAGCGACGACGGCACCCAGCACTTTGGCGCGCAACGGCCCGGCTGCTGGATCAACTTCGTGCCGGCCAACGGCCTGCTGCTGGTTCCCGAGGCCAGTTCGGGATGCATGTGCCCGTTCCCGAACATGACCACGGTGGTCTTCAAGACCAAAGAAGAGAATCGGCAGTGGTCCTATTTCAGCCAGCCCGGCCCGATGACGCCGGTTCGACGCCTGGCATTGAACCTCGGCGCGCCGGGCGACCGCAAGGACGGCGCCGGTGATCTGTGGTTCGGTTATCCGCGGCCCGGCGGTTCGCTGGTGCTGCAGATGGACGCCGGAATCTCGCTGTTGCCCGGAGGGAGCTATTTCAACCACGACCCTGCCCTCCGCCCGATCGAAGGCACCGACAGGCCGTGGCTGTTTTGCTCTGGGGCTCGTGGACTCGGCCAGTGCAAGCTGACGGTGGCCGAACCGGTCGACGGCACGGCCCGTTACACCGTGCGGTTGGGATTCGCCGAATTGGACCACACTGCGGCGGGCAAACGCGTGTTCGACGTCAAGCTCCAAGGCAAGGTTGTCGCCGAGGGCCTCGACGTTTTCAAGGAAGCCGGCGGCAAGAACCGGGCGATGGTCGCCGAGTTCGAAGGGATCGTCGCCGACAACGAACTCATCGTAGAACTCGTGCCCAAGTCGTCCAAACCGACCACGGATCAGATGCCGCTCCTTCAAGCAGTCGAGGTCGAGCGGGAGGAGGTGCTCACGCTCGGCTTTGCCGTGCCGTCCTTCCTGCTGAACGACGCCAAGCCGGAGCAGACGGGCGAACTGGTGATCGTGAACAATAAAGACTCCGATTTCAACGGCACGCTCCGCATCGACGCGCCGGACGACTTCCGCATCACGCCCGTCGAAACCGCGGTCAACGTCCCCTCCGGGCAGAAGACGACGATCGCGCTGAAGGCCGCTGTGACCAGAAAAGGGCCGGCGGCGAAACACGCCGTCGGAGTCAGTCTCGTCCTTGCCGACGGCACGGTGGAATGCCAAAAGCAGGCGGCACTTGAGTATCTCGGCGACCTCCGACGCACGGTCGTCACCGCGGCCGAGGATGCTCACGCCATCCAGGCATCGCCGGCGGAAAACTTTGCCGTCGCCACGGCGGTGAACGTCGATGGCGGCGACGGGAAACTGGGCGATCGCCATCACAGCATTGCCTATTTGAAGTTCCCGCTCGAGATCGACGGCAAGCTGGTCTCGGCCATGCTACGGCTTTACAACGCCGGCAACCCCACGGGCGACTCCGGACAGGTTCGCCTCGTAACGGAACCGTGGAGCGAGAAGGGCGTCAGTTACAACGCGCGTCCCGCGCTGGGAGACGTGCTGGCCAAGATCGGCCCGGTCACGGAAAAGCAGGTCGTGGAGATTCCGCTCAAGCTCTCCTTGGAAGGGGTCAAGGAGTTGAGCCTGGCGATTGACCCCACCGGTTGCGACGGCGTCAACTATCTATCGCGCGAGGGGGGCAAACCGGCCGAACTCGTGATCGAATACGTGAAATGACGGAGAGCCCGAAGAGCCACCGATGAGTCGCCGATTCCCGGTCGTATGCCTGATTGCGGCGATACGGATTTCCGTCCGGAAACTGAATGACGACGCAGAGTCCTTGCTGTGATTGTTCTTGAGCAAGCTCAAGGCTGTGCGACGCAGGGCGCTGAAGTTGGCATCGGCGTTGCCCTTTCGGATACGACATTGGTCCTCTTGGAAGCTGACGTCCAATTGCCAGTGCAAGCGGTTTTCGATCGACCAATGATTGCGCATTGCCTGGGCGAACCGTTTCGCGGAGAGGTACTTGCTGAGGATATAATGCCGACATTCCATGTGCTCCTTGCCATTGCGGAGGACGCAACGCCGTGATCAACTCCAGCGTGAGGCTTCGCCCGGAACCGGGGTGGATCGTAAGGTCAAAGGGGATCTTCGAAAAGACGAGGATCATTCCTCGAGCATCCGCAGTTCAATCTCGCCGACGCCCATCCGATCGCCGTAGGCGGATCGTGTGATCTGGAGGCGAACCGCGTCGGTGACAACGGGCTCGAACGTGTGACCTACCCAGCCCGCCTGCTGATTGTCCTTCACCGTGACGACTTGCTCCCATCCGCCGGCGGTTCGGATGCTCACGGTGTAGTCCAGGCTGCGATAGTGCCCCGGATTGAGCTGATGGAAAAGGGCGACACGGTCGATCCGCGCCGGTCCGGACAGTGTGAGTTCCAGCCAGGCTTGCTGGGGGGCGTTTCTCTGCGTCAGCCAGTAACCCTCAGGCTCCTTCACGCTGCCGTCGACGGCTTTGGCGGCCGACCAGCCGCGGCCCGGGTCTTCGTCGCTGCCGGCGACTTTCGCGATCTCGACCTGCCGACCACGCCTGGCTTCGACTTCTCGGCGCTTGAGTTCCGCAAGTTTTTCCCGCTCGGCCTGCTCCTGCCGGTCGAGATAGGAGATGAGCCGGGACCAGCGGGCGTGGCCTTCGGCCGCAGCAGCCTGGCGAGCGGAATCGGCAAGCTTGCGCGCCGCGACGAGGTTCTCGATCTGCTCGCGGTCTTTGGCCGTGCGGACGAGGGGGATGATCTCCAGCAGCGTCCGCGCCGGGCCTTTGCCGCCGTAGAGCTGAGACAGTCGCTCATCGGCGAACTCCTCGATGGTCATCTCCGGATTCCAGAGAAACGCCTCCCAGGCCAGATAAAACAACTCCGCGTTCGGCTTTTCGGCCGACAACTCGCCGTAGGTGTCGAGCCCCTCGATGCCGACCGAGGCCGCGTCGCGGCAGATATTGCGGACCCGCTGCAGGTAGAAATCGTCCTCCGTGTGCGTCGAACTGTTGCACCAGTGGAGATAACCGATGTTGTGCCGGGCCATCGGGCGGACCTCGGCCGGCCAGCGCGGGGCCATGCCGGTCAGCGTCCACTGGCAGATGGCGTCGTCGGGAATCATGGAGAGAAACTGCGGCGGATCGGCCATCATCTCGGCCGTGTAGCCGGTATAGGTTGCATAGCTGAGCCAGGCATCGGGGGCGAGGCTCCGCATGGTTTTAAGCGTGACCATGTGGGAGACGGCCATGTCTTTGTAGTAGTCGGGCTCGTCGGACCGGATCGCCGCGCGGGCATGCGTGCAGTCGTTGCAGTAGCAGACGAAGAAATCGCCCATCTCCAGATTGACGCCGCCGATCTCAAACGTCTTGAAAATCCACTTGGCGCCTTCGTCGAGCCAGTCCTGATTCGCTTTCTTCGACGGGCAAGGGGCGTTGTGCGGCTTGCCGTTGCGATCCACCGCGCGGAGTTCGGGATGGGCTTTGATCCAGGTGTCGGCGTTGTAGGGATGGTCGCCTTCGAAATAATAGCCGGCATAGCCACTGGTGCCGACGCCGGGCAAGATCCGCACGCCGCGGAGGTTGGCGTAGCGGCATAATTCCTGGGTCGCCTCAATGCCGCCGTGCGTGTCGCGGAGAAACCCCCAGAGTATCAGACCGTTGAACTTGTGGTCGGCCATGTAATCGACGCAGTTCTTGCCGTCGACGAGAAACGCCTCGGGCTCTTTACTGAACGTGCCGCCGCCTCCCATCGCGCTGCCGACGCGTCCCGCGCCGCCCCAGTCCATGCGATGGTCCCAATTCCAGAACCAGCGGTACTTGAAGCGCGGTATCTCGCGGACGTCGAGCGGCGGGATGCGGATGCCGTCTTCGTCGCACGCTAGACGCCAGTTGATCAGATCCGTCACGGCATAGAGCACTCCGTCGCGGCCGCCGCCGGCGAGAACCAGGCAGTCGCGGCCGTCGTGCCGGAGTGTCTTGGCCAGGTATCCCTGATCGGTAAGGGCGGCGGTGGTTATGTCGAGCTTTGCCTCCGCGGCGATCCGTCGCAAAGCGGGATTCGACTCGGCGGTGCCCAGCAGGATCAGACAGCCGCCGTCCGGCAAAGGCTGCTCGCCCGCGACGACGACGGCGACGTTCGCGCCGCACCGGTCGGTCAACCACGATTGCAGCCTTTCGGCGGCGAAGTCGTCGGTTTGCCCCCGGACCATCGTGCAGGCCGGTTGAGCACCGCCCAGAACCAAAAACGGCAAGTCTGCACGGCAGGGGGCCGTACGGCCGAAAGTCAATCCAAGGATGACGAAAAGAAGCTGCGATGCTCTCATGGCGTTGCCTCCCAGGGATTCGTGCCGATCGCGGTTGGGGCTATCGAGTATCCGGTAGCATGACGGTTGCGGCGCGAAACTTCAAGCGAGATTCCTGTGCCCGCATAACGAACAACGACCCGCTACCTGGCGTACCGACAATGCCGGGCCAATTCGAGCGACGTGTGGCCGTTGCCACAGCCCACGGTATCCGTCCATTTTGAAAACTGGTCTTTGCGGCAAATCGGGAATCGGATAGCTTTTCCGGTATGACGATTCCCGAACTCGAAGAACGACTCCGGCAGAGCGAGGCGCGAAACCGTGAACAGGCTG
>JAAYEH010000540.1 GCA_012728855.1 Rhodopirellula sp.
CAGCCTGTTCACGGTTTCGCGCCTCGCTCTGCCGGAGTCGTTCTTCGAGTTCGGGAATCGTCATACCGGAAAAGCTATCCGATTCCCGATTTGCCGCAAAGACCAGTTTTCAAAATGGACGGATACAGGGGACGGACGCATCCTGGCGGCGGGCGAGGCGACGTCGTACTCCAATACGGATTTCGCGCTGGTCAGCTACCGGGCTGACGGGACGCTGGATACGACGTTCGGAATCGGCGGGAAGGTCAGGACGGACTTTGGGGCCGGGTACGACGCTGCCTACGCGGTGTTGATCCAGCCGGATGGAAGGATCGTCGCCGCGGGGGCTGCCAACGAGAGCGCAGGAGGGCAGTTCGGCTTAGCGAGGTACTTGACGACCGGGGCACTGGACCTGGAATTCGGAACGGGCGGGAAGGTCACGTCGTGGATCGGCGGGATGGAGTCGGCCGTTCGCGCCACCGCGCTGTCGGCCGCGGGCCACCTGGTCGTGGCCGGCACTTCGTACGTAACGGAGGATGCCGACTTCGCAGTCGCCCAGTACGACTGCGGCTTGGGAGGGCTGGTGGTCGACGTGGACAATGTCGCTCCGACGTTGACGGTGATTGGGAATCAGCAGGCCGCGCTGTACCAGCCGCTCGACTTGGTGGATCTCGGCACGTTCACCGACGTCGGTTTCGGGGAGGCAGAGACCGTCAGCTACTGGATCGACTGGGGCGACGGCACACCGCCGAGCACCGGCCTGGCCGGCGTGGACGCGGCGGGTTCGGCCGGCGCGCCGACGCAAGGGTCTTTCGACGCGAGCCACACCTACCAGAGCGTAGGAGAGTTCACCGTTACCGCGAAGGTGATCGACGACGACGGCGGCGAGTCGGAGAGCGAGACATTCCAGGTGAGCGTGACCTGGGCGCCCAACCACGCGCCGGTGTTCACCTCGCCACGGATCGTCGACGCTTACGTCGGCACGACGTACCATTACGAGTCGACTGCCAGCGATCCGGAGAACGATCGGCTGACCTTCTCCCTTCCGCCGGGTCAGATCATCTGGCCGGACGAGTTCTCGCCGCTGGCAGAGCAACAGTTCGGCTTTGTCGATCATGAAGCGCCGATTGCCGGCGGATGGGACGAGCGCGGCATCGTCACGTGGAACCCGCCGAGCGAACTGGTCGGAGAAATCGTGACGATCTACGAAGTCGTCACGGATGCGGCGGGGAATGAGGTGTCGCGCCGGATTGACATCCTGGTTCATCCGGCGCCGCAGAAGCACGATCCGATCATCCTCAATGATCCGAAGACGGAGCACGATTTCGCCGGAACGGGCAATCCTCCCACGGGCGACGTGTCGCCGGAAGGCATCCACTTGAATCTGCTGGCAGGAGAGGAGTTGATGAGCGTGGCGGTGACGCGGCACGGTTCAGGCAGCTTCGGCGGGATCTACACGCCGCCCGCCGGCGAGCCGGACAAGCTCGTCGTGTACAACACGGCCAATTCCGCAGCGGAGGATCTGGTCAACGCCTTGCTCCACGGGGGAGCCTCCGGCATCCAAGTTACGGCGGTCAATCTCATCTCCCAGGAGAACGAGATACCGGAAGACGAGCTATCCGGACAGCCTGCACGCAATGTTTCAACGACGGGAGTTTTCGTCAATCGCAACGAGACGTATGGGCTGGGAAGCGTGGGCGTGGCCTTGAGCACGGGAAACGCCGCCGACTACGGTTCCGGCCCCAATACGAGTGCGATGTATAGCCAGGGATATCCGAATCCCGTGCAGGTCTCGCCGGAGCATGAGGCTCTGTTGGACTCGGTAACCGGGGATTATATTCACTGGGACGCCACGGTGCTGGAAGTGGATTTCGTTGTCGAGGCGGGGCACGAGGAGTTGTTCTTCGAGGTGGTGTTCGGATCGGAAGAGTACCCGGAATGGGTTGGCAGCCAATACGTGGACGGCTTTGGGCTCTTCCTGCAAGAGCTGGACGCGGGGGGCGATCCGATCGGCACGCCACAGAACTTGGCGCTGGTGGATGTCTACCGGGAACTGCCTGAAGGGCCGCACCCGATCAACATCAATCACCCTCAGATGACCGCGCTGGCCGGGACGGAATTGAACGGCGTTTTGGTCCCATACGGCGCCGTGACTCCGGTTGTCGAAATTTCGGCCGGCGTTGAGGCGGGCGGCACGTACCGTCTGACGTTCATTCTCGCGGATACGTCCGACCAGGTTTATGACACGACGGTCTACATCTCCAACCTGGGCGGCGGCAGGCCGGACCTGATCGATATCGGCATTCTCGATCCCGGCGGGTTCTTCGAGCAGATCTCGCCCGACGTCCTGGACGTGGCCTCGGGCGAGCAGGCCGCCTTCGACGTCAAGTTCACGGGCGACGGCCAACCGCACGCCTTCGATCTGCAGTTCGTCGACGTTTCTCCGGGCGGCAGCGGTGAGATTCTGGGGACGATTCCCGTCTGGATGAATACCTACTACTACTGGGATATCGACGCCTACGACCCGGACGGCGACGACGCCTCGATTCGCTACGCGCTGGAAGTCAAACCGGACGAAACGGCCTGGGTCGATGAGTGGACGGGCGAGGTCTTCTGGCATCCGACCGCCGAAGGATTGTACGACTTTCGCGTAGTCGTCACCGATGGCAACGGCAGCAAGACCGTGAAGGATTGGATCGTCGACGTCCGCGCCGATCACAGCAACGCTCCGCCGGTATTCCGCGAATCGGAGAAGCCGGGACCGGCGCCGCTGGCAGCGCAGGTGGGCCGGAAGTTCACGTTGGACGTGCGGGCCGATGATCCCGACGCGGGGGACCAGCTTCAGTATTACCTGGTGGGCGGAACGTTTCCCGCCGGGGAAGGCGATGCCCAGATGCGGATCGATCGCAACACGGGGCGCATCAGTTGGACGCCGGCAACGGACCAGGTCGGGCTGTGGGGAAGCGACATTGCCGTCAAGGTCTTCGACGGGCGCGGCGGAATCGACCAGTACGCGTTCCAGGTCGATGTGGCGGCTCAAGACATTGTCTTCAACCATTCGCCCCAGATCGATCCCTTGCCGGAGATCGTGGTGGCCGTTGCCGGCAGCGTGCTCGGCCTGCCGGTGACCGTCACGGACCCGGACAAGGACGCATGCACGGTCACGGTCCAGGGGCCGGCAGGACTGGGTTATCATGAGGAGTCGAGCACGTTGTTGTGGTTGCCCGCGGAGGAGGACGCCGGGGAGTACACGGTGGTCGTGCGCGCCGACGATGGCCATCGGGGCTACGATACCGCGGCCTTTTGGCTGATGGTGTTGCCGTCGAACCAACCGCCGGTGATCACTTGCACGCCGAACAACGCCGGGACGGACATGGAGTTCGTCTATCCGTTGGCGGCCAGCGACGCCAACGGCGACGTGGTCAGCTTCAGGCTGTCGAAGGGGCCGGCGGGGATGGCCATCGAAGAGCGCGTCATCGACGGCGTCGCGCGGGATTGCGTGGTTTGGGCCAATCCGGTTGCCGGCCAGCACGAGGTGGAGATCCTGGCGGAGGACGGCCGCGGGGGCGAAGACGTTCAAGGTTTCACCCTCGAAGTGGCCCAGCACTCGCCGCCGCAGTTTATCGGCGAAATTCCGGCAATCTGGATCGTCGGCAAGTCGAAGCAGGCCCAGTTCACGGTCATCACTGCGGCGCCGATCGACGATCCCGCGACGGACGTCCGGCTCGACGCCGACTCGATCGCGCGAGAGTTGAGCCTTACTCCGCCGTCGAGCGGCACGCAGGTCGGCGACCACTACGAGTACGTTTACACGTTGAGCTGGACGCCCAACAACGTCGGCACATTCGCGGTGCTGCTTACGGCTACCAACGATGCAGGGGCATCCGGCACGGTGCAGGTCGACCTGCAAGTAGTGGCTCGGGTGAATCCCACGCAGCCGCCGGAGTTCACGTCGAAACCGAGCGGCCCGGCAGTTGTGGAAATGGATCCCCCGTGGAGTTACCTCATGGAGGGTCACGATCCGGATGGGAACGATGGACTGCTGGAGTTCGAAGTGCTGGAGGCACCCACGGGTTGCGTGCGGACGGGCGATACGCTCGAGTGGACGCCCCAAAGCGGCGACGAAGGCGCGGCGCACTTCGAGATCAAGCTCACCGACGAGAGTGGGGCCTGGGTCGTCCAAGGCTTCGATCTGCCGGTGGTCGCGCAGGTGTCGTCCGAAGAACCGCGGTTCACGACCCTCCCCTACGGACCGGCGATGGTGAACCGGACGTGGACCTACGAAGTGCAGGCGACCGACCCGGACGGCGATAGCAATCTGCTGGAGTATCGGCTGGTCGAGGGACAGTATCCCGCAGGGATGGACCTGGAGGTGATCGACGACGATCTTGAGCGGGGACGTTACGCCAGGGTCACTTGGGTTCCGGAATCGCCTTCGGACACCGGGGACTGGGTTGCCATCGAGGTGGGCGAGCCGGGTTGGGTGAATGCCATGATCC
>JAAYEH010000541.1 GCA_012728855.1 Rhodopirellula sp.
CATCCTCGCCGCCCAGGCCGGCTTCCGCGGCATCCTCCCCTGCAAAGGCCGCTCGCCGTGGCAGTAGCGGAACGCGAGCCAAACCGTGGTGCCCCTGCCGGAGTGCAACCTGTCCTACGCCAACGGCATCTGGCTGGCCGACCTGGACGCCGACGCCTGGAAGCTGAAGGTCCATCACGGGTTTCTGCAGCCGTTCGGCACCGTCGGCAGCCTCGCGCTCTTCACGCCCCCGCGGGACGAGGCGGGCCGCGAGAAATGGCAGCGGCACCAAAACTACGCTGGCCACATCCTCAGCGAAGAGTGGCAGAAGCAGCCCAACGGCACGTACCGCTGGGTGCCCGAAGGCTCTCGGCCGGGTCACCTACGCAGCCAGAAGGCGAACCACTACCTCGACGCCACCGCCTACGCCATCGCCGCTCGCACCATCTGGGGCCTGTGGACCATCCGGCCCAAGCAGGGACCGCCAGCCAAACCCGCGCGAAAACCGCCCAGCCGAAACCGAGACACGCCGTCCGGCAGTTCGTGGATTCAAACCAGATAAGGAGATCGCAGTATGCCCAGAGTGACCGTGAACAAAGACTCGTTAGCCGTTACGCCCCTGCCCAGCCCCACGCCCCTGCCCAGCCCCACGCCCCCGGCCGCCCCGGAATCAGCGCAGTTCGAGCCCCTGCCCGAAGCCCCGCCGACCGACCGGCAAGCTGACGCACCGCCGCCCGTCAAGCCGGTCCCGCCAGCTCCGCCGATCCAGCAAATCGTCCGCCAGATCAAAACCGTCCTGATCGAGGTCCCGCTGTGCGACAACCCGCCCGGCCTGGACGGCACGCCGTCGTTCTGCAAGGCCCACGTCAACCTGCAGCTCATCAAGAGTCGGAGCCCCACGGGGCGCAACCTCTTGCATCGGCTGTGGTGGGGCCTGAAGGAGACGGGGGCCAAGCTCGGCAACGGTCGCAAGGTGTTCAACCGTAACGACGCCGTGGTGTGGCTTATCGAGCAGCTGGAAGGACAAGCGTAGCCGCCACGAACGACCAGGATCAGGCGGCGGAACAGGACGACGCAACCACCGGCAACCGACCTTACCCCCCGCTCGCCTTCATCCGTTTGATACACTCTCGTATTATCGCCTCGTCTTTGACGGGGTCTTCGGCGCGTCGGTCTGTACCTTTGGCGGCGGTCCTTCGCCGCGAATTAGGCTGACCGCCAAACGCCGTCCAGAGCCGTAACTACCAAGGATACCTGCCGGGACTCGAATTTCACCCTCCAGCCCGTCGTCGCTCAACCGGAGTCTCATCGCCATTCCACCTCCCCACTGCGCTACGTAGACTCCTTCGAGGGAATCACAGTTTATATTGACAATCTTACTCCGCAGTTCTGTTTCTTCGGCGGCATCGGCCGGGAGCATGATAATTGGATGTTCCGCACCCTCTTCAAAGTGCAGCTCACCGGCGAGATTCCGCCACCACTTTGGGTTTTCAGGGTTAACGATTCTGGCGCGGACCACTCGCTCCTTTTCGTTCTGTTCGCCAAAGACTAAGGTCATCCGCATGAAATCGTCCTTCTCTGTCCTGACTGTGCCGGAATAATGCGAGCCCGCCATGGTTGCGAGAAGAACGTTTTGGCGAGCGGCTTCCTTCTCTGCCTTTCTTTTCTCCTCCGACTTGCGATTCTCTTCTGCTATGGCGGCCCGTTGCTCTTCCATTTCGCGGCGTTGTTTCTCGTCTCGCTCAGCTTGGGCCTTTTCTTCCATTTCAAGGCGTTCGGCTTCCGCCTTCCGTGCGATTTCACGGCGTTCGGCTTCTGCTTTTTCTTCGGCAGCTTTTTCCCGCAAAGCCGCTTCCTTGGCCTGTCTCTCAGCCTCTGCGTTGGCTGCTTGCTGCTTAAGCGCTGTCGCCGCCTCATTTGTGCCGGTAACGTATGCCTCGCCTTGGAAGTCGCCCTTGGGTTTTCCGAGTTGGTCAAGCCCCGTCTGAATGTGTGGCGATTCCAGCGTCCACAAGTCCATCGTGCGGCGCCCCTCGACGGAACCGTACAGGGACAGCTTCGTTCCGGCCGCCTGAGCTACCTTGAGGAGCGTAATGCTCGGATTGCCTTCGACTTCACGAACGACTCGGCACAGATCCTCTTTGGGGGAGACTATGGCCTTGAAATTGACCTTGGCTGACTCCGAACCAGTCGCTATCGGCTCTATGTCGACGGTCTCAATGGAAAGGAACGGCGGCAAGGCAGCCGCGATGGCATCTTGCACCTGCGGTCGTGGCGGTGAAGTCGACGAACCTTTGCCGCAGCCGCTCAGCGTGAACGAGAGGATGACGAGGACGGGGAACACGACACGGTAGTTCGCGTGACCAAGCATGATGGGCCTCCTCATTTTGTGGGATTCGTTGAGACGTTGTGGATTACGGTACGGAACATGTACACGGCGTTCAGGGTGTAACTCACTTCTTCAGCCACTCCTTGCCTTTTCCGGTTTGACCACCCCCGAAACTCCAAACCCCGAAGTGGTATAGCGGATCGTTCTTTGATTCGAGCCACTCCTTGCCTTCTCCGGTTTGACCACCTCCGAAACTCCAAACCCCGAAGTGGTATAGCGGATCGTTCTTTGATTCGAGCCATTCCTTGCCTTCTCCACTTTGACCACCCCCGAAACTCCAAACCCCAAAGTGGTATAGCGGATGGTTCTTTGATTTCAGCCATTCCTTGCCTTCTCCACTTTGACCACCCCCGAAACTCCAAACCCCAAAGTGGTATAGCGGATGGTTCTTTGATTTCAGCCATTCCTTGCCTTCTTCGGTTTGACCGCCTCCGAAACTCCAAACCCCGAAGTGGTATAGAGCTACCTTGTCTACATCTTGATCACTTGCAGACTGACCGACTTGGGAAACGTTCCCTTTCTTCAGGTTCGTCGCCGTATTGGTCTCTGAGCGACCACACCCGCAAACGAACAACATCGACATGAGTGAAACGGCGAATAACGAAAGTCGCGGCGACATCTACACCCCTCCCAATTCTCCGGCCGAACGAATCACGCGGGCGGCGCGAGTGACTCTGACTTCATCCCGAACGCGACCGCCGCCTTGCATGCATTCGTCATTTATCCGACATTCCTTTCCCTCCGCCTGCACAGGTGATCTTGCTCCAGCCTTCGCGAGAGAACGTTCTGCACACCCGTTGACCGCTTGTCGAAATACTCTTCTCGGAAGCGATCCAACGCCAGCCATGCCGGCCCAGGAGCAAGGCCGCTTATCGGGTCAGAATAGCCGATTTCCTCGCAGATGCAAGTTATCGAAAGATTTTTACCCCTCTGTAGCGGGACGGCAACATTTGACCCCACGTTCGCCCGTGCTGCGTCCGTGGCCAACGAATATACCTCCGGTATACGCCCCGTTTGCCTTTACCTTCCGTCCGAATTTCTTCATGCTCGGTTCATGGCCACGCTGAGCAGCAATTCGACCGACGCCCAGGTCCTCGCCGCATACGACGACAACGCTTCGTATGAGGAGGACAACAGCCGCGCGAAGGCCGATGCGTTCATTACGGCCTGTCGCATCCTGCGAAACCGGCTGCCCCTGTCCGCCGGACGTGGCTCGCAGACGTTCACCCGCGAGTCCCTGCAGGCCGAAATCGAAGCGGCCCAGCGGTGGAAAGACGCCCACCCGGCAAACGCCGGCAGCGGCAGCGGGCGGGTCCGTTACCTGTCGATGGAGAACTTCCGAGGATGACCAAACGCCGACGGCAGGGCATGGCGGGCAGCATCCTGGAGCAGTTCGCCGAGTTGAAGTCCGACTACGAGATCGGGAAAGCCTCGCGGTACAAACGGGCCAAGACCGGGATCATGACGCTGGGCTCCCACGCGGACTACCACTACCGCACCGAAGCCGCGTACTTCGGCGCGATGGAGATGGCCCGCGAAATGACCCGCAACAACCCGCTGGTCATGCAGGGCGTCCGCCGCCTGGTCGCCAACGTCGTGGGCCGCGGCTTCGTGCTGGACAGCGACAGCGGCGACAAGAGCATCGACGACGTGAACGGCTACCGCTGGGCCGAATGGTCCCGGACGCCGGAAGCCTGCGACGACCAGCAGGAACTCGACTTTCACGGCCTGGAAAAGCTGACCCTCCAGCACGTCATCATCGACGGCGACCTCTGCTCGCTGCCGAATCGGGACGGCGGGATTGAATCGCAAGAGGGACACCGGCTGAAGACGCCTCGCAACACCACGAAGAACGTCGTGCATGGCGTCCAGCAGGACGAGAGACGCCGGCGGCTGGCCTACTGGTTCACGAAGGAAGACATCGAGCCCTGGCGCTCGGTGACCCGCGTGAACGACACCACGCAGATCTCCGCCCGCGACGAAGCCGGCCACCGCCAGGTGTTCCATCATTACCTGCCGGACCGCCGCAGCCAGACTCGCGGTGTGACGGCCTTCGCCCCGATGGCGGACACGGCCGACCACTGGGACGACCTGCAGTTCGCCAACTTGGTGGCCGCCAAGATCCAGTCCTGTTACACGATCCTCCGCGAAATGGACGCCGGAGCCCCGGTCCTGCCATTCGCCGGCGGCGGGGACCACA
>JAAYEH010000542.1 GCA_012728855.1 Rhodopirellula sp.
CTTCGATCGCGCCTTGGCGCAATCGACCGCGACGACGCCGAACCGTTCGGGGCCCACGGCCTGAACGCGTGGCTGGATCACGCCATTGGGTTTCCCCAAGACGGCTGGACAGGGTTTACGGGATTTGTGAGACTTGCGTTTTGTAGCCATTCCAACGGTCTCCTGTTGCGGGGAAGAAAAGTGAACACTTTTCCCACAACGAACAGTTGGAATGGTTTTTTTGATTCTTTGTCAAAAAGAACCACATACGGGGTGAGGGGCACGAAATGGACCAGCAACGTCGTTCAAGCCGAGACTCGGCAGTGTAGGCGGTGTACTCCGTGACCTGCCCTTTCCCGGCCGTGGAGGCGTCTGAGCCCGTTGTTGAACCGCAACCGAAGAGAAACCGCCAAGCCCAAGCGCCTGCCATCCCGCAAGCCTAGCGCCCCCCCCCCGGAGCAAATTTCGTCTATCATGCCAGAAGGTGATGGCGAAGACAAGCGGGGCCAACGACCGGAAACCGGCGGCGAGCCCGCGGGGGTCGGCGGCGCGGGCTATCCGCTCTTTCCGAAACAGTCGTGGGATCGGGTGGCGGAATCGTTGGAGTTGAAGGTCGGCGCGTCATCGGGAAGGGAGTAGTTAAAACATGACCGTTAAAAGATGCGGCGAGACCGGAGTACGAGAGTGGGAGCTGTGGCGGTGAACTTGGGCGCGCGGTGGACGCTGAGAGACGCGGTGGTCGCGATGATCGTGGTTGCGATCGCGTTGATTCTCGTGGTCGCGGGGCTGCCGGCGGCGAGAGAGCGGGCGCGGAGGTCGCAGTGCCAGGAGAATCTGCGGCAGATCGGCCTGGCGCTGCAGAGCTATCATCAGGCAAGTGGGATGCTGGCGCCTTGGGGCTGCTTGCCATCGCCGGCGTTATGTTCGTGTGCGGCGCCAGACGGCTGCTGAAAACGGGGAGAGGCGCCGCAACGCACGGTGGTTCGGCTCAGGAAGCGATGCGAGATGTTGCGGAGCCGGTCCCGGTTTTCCGCTCGACCTGGAGGACGGAGGTGCTGCTGGGGCTATCGGCACTGGCGGTCTTGGGTTTCGTCAGCGCGTCGGATGCGCCGCAGGCGGATCGCTACGCGCTGCCGCTGCTGCCGTTTCTGGTGATTCTCACCGGCAAAGCCGGGAGCCGGCTGCAATCCGGCGGCGCGGCCGTCCGCGCGGGGGTCGCCGCTGTTCTCTGCTGGTCGGTGCTGAGCAGCCTCTGGCCGTCGTCGTATCATAGCGGCGGAGTGAACGTGGTGTACGCCGACGGGCACGTGGCGTTTTTGTCCGAGGGCATCGAGGGATCGGTCTACGCCAGCCTGGTCAGTCCCTGCGGCTCGCGGATCAAGGGGCCGCTCGCGCAAGTGACAATTTCGGGAGAATATTGAGCATGGTTCAAGAGCGGATCGCAGCCAGTAGACCCCGCTTGCCAGGGTGATTCGCATCGGAGCCGCCTCAATATTCGTCTCCGCCGAGGAGTTTCTCCTCAACGGCGTCGGCTTGCCAGGCGATCGCGGAAAGGGTGCGGCTGATCTCCAACGGATCGAGCGTTTCAGCGAGGTGATTGGCCTGGAGCACGGCGAGCGGCGCGGCGTCGACCGTTTTCACGGCGAACGCACCGTGCAGCATCGAGGCGTTGTAGCGCAGTAGCGCCAGGGCGTTGTTCTCGGCGGCCGGACCACAAACGGACCAGAAGCTGACCATGCCGTGCCGCTCGCCATCCGACTGGCCGAAATCGACGTGGACTTTCTGCTTGCGGGTCGGGCCGACGGGGATCGTGATTTCCCAATGGTCGCGCGACTCGCTCAGCGGATAGCCGGCGGCTTGGGCGACGGAGCGGACCATGGCTTTCGGGTCCGAGGTGACCGGGGCCAAATCGTCGAAACGGAAGCCGGCCGGTCCGCTGCCGGCGGCGGCAGGCGGCGCGGGTCGCTGGCCGGTGGCGGCGGGCGGTGGCGGCGGCGCCGGCGCAGCGCCCGCCATCGCCTGTTGGATCATCCCGGGCATCATCATGCCGAAGCCGGCGCCGAGGCCCATCCCCATGGCGCCACCGCCTCCCGCTTGCTGCTCGGCCAGCTTCGACATGCTGTTGGCCGCCTGGAACTTCATGAAGGCGTTCAAATCGCCGACCGCGCCCATCGAACTCCGCGCGTCGATCGCCTTTTGGACCTCTTCGGGCGGCGTGATGGCGTTGATGAAGAAGTCGACCAGTTCCAGCCCGTATTTGCTGAACTCCTCGCTCACCTTGGCTCGCGTCCCGGAGGCGATCTCATCGTACCGCGAAGGGAGATCGAGCAGGCTCAGGCCGAGCGTTCCCAACAGGTCGGTCATCCGCGCCACGATCAGATCCTTGAGAAACGCCGTGGCCTGGTCGGTCGAGTACTTTCCCTGCGTACCGACGAGGGTGTTGACCAGCACCGCCGCATCGGCGACGCGGAAGGAGAACTTGCCGAAACTCCGCAGTCGCACCATTCCGAAGTCGGCGTCGCGGAAGGTGATCGGCTGGCGAGTTCCCCACTTCTGGTCGAGAAACGTCTGCTTGCCGATGAAATAGACCAGGCACTGGAAGGGGGACTTCTCCCACGGAATCGTCAACAGCCGTGTGATCAGCGGCAGGTTGGCCGTGGTGAGTGTGTGGCGTCCCGGGCCGAAAAGGTCCAGCGCTTTGCCGTCGCGAAAGAAGATCGCCTCCTGGTTCTCCTGCACGATCAACTGGGCCCCGAGCTTGATGTCGGCCGACCCATCCGGCGGAATTCGCTGGACGAGAGACCGGTTCGATTCGTCGAAATACTGGATGACCTCCAAACGAATACCCATGGAAATGCTCCTGGCTGGTTCTGCCGGTTGGTGCTTCACATCTTCGATCAGTCCAGTCCAGCAAGAATGTCCTCCCGCTGGTCCCATGACTTCTCGATCGCATCGGCCTGGTGATACAGGTCCGCAACGGCCGCGGTGATGGTGGCCGCCTCGCTGGGAAGTTTCTCGACCGCTTCGGCCAAGCGTTCCACCTGGTCCATCAGATCCACGTCGAAATCATACACGCGGTCGAGCACGTCTTCGTTGATTTGGACGAGGTCGAAGAAACCGCTATAGCCTTGCATCGCTCCGCGGATGCGAGCAATGAGCTTATCCAGCCGCCCCCGCAGTCGGTCCACTTGCGGAAGCACGTCGATCTGGCCGGCGTCGGCCAACGGGCGAGTCGCCCCGTCGAGCCGGCGCTTCGCACGCTCGATCCGGTCCGCTAGCCATTGCCGCTGCAAGGCGTCGCTCTCGCGTCGATATTCTCTTTCCAGGTAACCGCGAAACCCGGGGAGCGTGCGGAGCATGGTCTCCAACGGGTTGCGATTCTCGGCGTGTTGGCTCGGGTCAATGGACATGGCTTTTTGTCATTCGTCATTTGTCATTCGTCACTTGTCACTTGTCACTTGTCATTGGGTAGTGATTGGCGGTTAGCACTTGAGTGGGGTAGTTATCCCCACTGATCGAGATGCCTTCCGACCAATCATCAATGACAAATGACAACCCGCCACTATAATACCGCGCCGGACGCCGCACAAAAGGGGTGAAAGCGGTCCGCCATCAGTAGTCGAAGCTTGGGATTCTTGAGAAAGTGGTCCAATCTTGAAAGAAATCGCTGTTGGACCGGGTGATCGCCAGCCGACTCATCTTGGCGGCAAGCGGCGGCTTCTGCTATAGTCCCGCTCTCGTCCTGGGGGGTTGTACGCCCAAATCCTAACCCGCAAGACCACCGCAACGGATGAATATCTACCTGAGTAAACCATTTGTGGTGTTTTCGGTTGTTTTCGTTCTGGTGAGCCTCTGCGGCTGCTCCGAGACGTTCATGATCGGCGATACGACCTTGTGGCCGCCCGCGGATCAGGTGAGCGACACGTTCCCCGGCATCACTCCCCCCTTCGAAAGGATCCAGCGGCTGCGAGATCTGGCCGATAAATCGGATCGAATGCCGGGCGAACAGAAGCAGCAGCTTTCCTCGCAGCTCGCGGCTGAATACCAGCAAGAGGGCGACCCGCTCATCCGCCTGGAAATGCTTCGAACCTTGGCCCACTTCCGAACGGAATCGGCGGCCAAGGTTCTGCGAACGGCGGTCGACGACGCCGATACCGATATTCGCATCGTCGCCTGCGGCCTGTGGGGAGACTGGGGTGGACCGGATGCGGTCGCCGTGCTGAAGGAAACCTTCAGCCGCGACAGCGACGTCGACGTCCGACTCGCCGCCGCTCGCGCCTTGGGCGCCACCGGCGATTCGGCGGCCATTTCATTGCTGGGCACCGCCCTGGACGATCCAGACCCCGCGATGCAGGTTCGTGCCGTCCAATCGCTTCGGCAGGTGACCGGCAAGAGCTTCGGCGGAGATGTGGAGCGCTGGCGGCAATACGTTAAGGGCGAAGCGCCCCTGCCGCCAAAGCCTGTCTCGATTGCCGACCGTGTCCGCGGAGTGTTCTAGGCATCAGCGGGTTGTATCGCAGCCCAAATGAAAACGGACAAGCAGCTTTTCAAGATCTTCGAGGCCGCTCCCGAGTGGGTTTTCGAACTCACCGGGCTGCCATCGCCGGGAAAAAGCACCCTGCGATGCTTCACGGTCAAGGCGTTGGAGCGACGCGCCGATGGGGTCGTCGTCCCCGATGCGCCCCAGCAACCGCTGACCGTCGTCGAGTTCCAATTCCAGAAGGATCCCACCGTCTATGCGCGGACGGTGATGGAGATGGTGGCCGTTCAGGATGCATACAAGATGCGCGCAGTGCAGGGGGTAGTCTTCTTCGGTTATAATGGTTTAGATCCGCAGACCGTGCCGTGGAACCGGGTCGTACAGACTTACGTGTTGCCCCACCTGCTGGAAGGGCTTGAGAAAGAGAGGCCTGGCCACCCCCTGGTGTCAGTATTCAAGCCGCTGTTGGCAGAAAGCGAACAAACGCTCCAGCGCGAGGCGGCGGACCATTTTCGGGCGATTAAGTCGAGTGGGCTATCGCCTGCCTGCAAGGCGACCCTGTTGGAAGTCTTCGTTAGTTGGCTGGAGCAGAGGCTGAAGGACAAGGGAAAGCAGGAGATCGAAGCCATGTTGCTGGGAGAACTGCCAAATTTGGAAGAAACCCAATCCGGGAAAGATCTGATCCGCATCGGAGAACAACGAGGATTGGAGCAAGGTTTAGAGAAGGGATTAGAGCAAGGGTTGGAGAAGGGGTTGGAGAAGGGGTTGGAGAAGGCGATCTTCGTCTTTCTGTCCGCTCGCCATGGAACGATCCCAGCGTCGATCGAGGAGAAAATCACGAGTTTGACGGCCGGCGAAGCGGAACGTCTGCTGCGGTATCTGCCGCAGTGTCAGACCCTGGAGGAGTTGGCTCAGTGGTTGGACACCGCCCGGTAGCAATCCGAAAGTAGTTGTCAGCGGACGCAAAAACCCGTACCATAAAGCCACTGAAACGCGCAAGCTTGGTTCGCTGATTGCCGGCCGCCGGTCGGGCGTGGCTTCGGGGTGCGGGCGATCGGTTCTCAGCGAGGTTTCAGTTCGGCAGCGGCGTCTCTTTGCCGCTTGCCTCAAATAGACGCTTCCCACCTCGAGAACAGATCGGCAGCAGGCATCCGTGTCAGGCATGAAGCCCTTACGTTTCACCGACCGCTTCAAGACCCTCTACAATCTGGCTATCCGACTGTCGGAATCGGCCGAGGCGGATGCGGTCTTGTTGCTCTTGGACGGGCCGGCAGATTGGGTCCGCCTGAAGAATCTTGCCGGCGACGAAAAGATCATCGTGGCCGCCGACACGGATCGGCAACTCGAGGGCTCGAAGGAAGCAGGCCTGGAATCGGTCGTCCTCGACATGCCCGCCGGCCCCGTCTACGATCGGCTGACCCAGGCGGTGCTCGAAGCCGTAGCCGACGACATCCTCGCTCCCGGTTCCTGCGTCGTGGCGCTGTACAGCGGCTTCGAGGCCGAGACCGTGGACTCGGTGAGCATCATCAATCTGGGCGAGCATCTCGATCGGCTTACCGGGCGCGACCTTCGTCAGTTGGAAACGCGGGTGCCCTTGGACACACTGAAGACGGTCGTCGATCTGTCGATCGAGATCGGGCGCGAGGGTCGCGAGGGCAAGCCGGTGGGCACCATGTTTGTCGTCGGGGACACACGAAAGGTTTTGACCAAAAGCCACCCGGTCGGTTTCGACCCAGTGCGCGGCTACAATCGTAAGGATCGACGACTGGCCGACGCCCGGGTGCGGGAAGGAATCAAGGAAATCGCCCAGATGGACGGAGCGATTATCGTGTCGGCCGATGGAATCGTCGAGGCCGCTTGCCGCTACGTCGATTCGTCCGCCTCGGCGATCACTCTCTCCAAGGGGTTGGGCGCTCGCCACTGGGCCGCCGCGGCCATCAGCCGCGCCACCAACGCCGTCGCGGTTACGGTGAGCGAATCGAACGGCACGGTCCGCATTTTCCAAAACGGCGAAGTGATGCTCCGGATCGAGCCGATCCATCGCCGGCCGATGGTCTGGAAGGATTTCGAATACGAACCGCCCGCCACGGAATCCCGGCCAAAAGCTAAGGCCGAGGCCGGCAAGGGAGGAAAAGACGGCTAAGGGCCTCGCGACTATCCCGCCTGAGGTCGCTCGATCGACAGTTCCACCTCGAAACGCTGATAGGGCAGGTCGGCCCGAAGAAGCCGCGCCGGCCGGACCTCGAGCAGACTCCTGGGCGGCCCCTGAGTCTCCGGGATTTCGTAGAGAAACAAGCCGGGATTGTTCGCCACTCGCCGGGCGAAACCGTAGCGGCCGGTGATGAAGTGGACCAGTTTCCTGCTGTCGCCGGTTGTGCCGGAAAACGTGATCCGTTGGACCTGCTGAGCGGAGTTGAAGTAATAGGTCAGGGAGCCAGCAAGATCATCTTCGGCGGTTCCCGTCACCAGGGGAACCCGGTACCCCTGAAGCTGAAGCGTCCCCAGAGCCGCAGAAACCCGCGACCATCGGCTCATGATCCAGCCGGGCGAGACGTCGAACCGGAAGACTTCGGCGAAATCGAATGTCGGGAAACCCTCCAGAGAGGGCGTTAACGCCATCGGCGGCGACGGGGCCGCGGCTCCCGGCAACCTCTCGCTGGGCGGTAACGTCGCTTGTGCCGCGGGCGGCGCCGTCGCAACCGGCGCCGGGGAGCTTGTTTTTGTGCCGCCGCTGAGCCAATCCGGGGCGCGGAACGCGGCCATGGGACCAAGCGTGGTGAAGCCCAATGCGGCCGCCATCAGCAGGAGTCGCTGCATAGGTCTATCTCCAATATCATGTCCCCCTTCCTCACGCGGGCCACTCCGATGGCCCGATCCCCTCTCGTACGTGCGCACGGACACAACCCCAGGGATCCATCGGCTCACCTGCTGCCGCACTGCCACTCTCACGACGCCGCATCGCGCAGTCTTCCTGACGCGCGGCAAGGTTACGATCCCTAGAGCCGAACGGGGAACACGGATCCGCGCGAAAACTGAGACAGTCGCCCGGGATCGCTTTGATACAATCGGTATAGACCCCCTTTTCCCGAACACCGCCGCGCCGATGTCTCCTGAATTGCTCGACGATTACCGCTGGCTGCTTGGCGACGATGCCCGCAGATGGCTCCGTCGCGTCGCCGAGGATCCGTTGCCGCTGGTCCGGCAGGCCGCGGCGCTTCGCAGGGAGATCTCCGCAAAGCGGACTCACCTCGTGCTCGAGCAAGCGGAGCTTCGTCGCCGCGCCCGGGTGAAGTTCTCCGAAGCCGACCGGATGTTCTTCACTCCGGTCGGGCTGGAACAGGCGACCGACGAAGTTTTGGCTTCCTACAAAGCCGACCGCTTTCCGCTGGCGGCGCCGCTGGCGGACCTCTGTTGTGGGATTGGCGGGGATCTGCTCGCGCTGGCCCGGCGCGGCCCGGTATCCGGCGTCGACCGCGACCCGGTCGTGACCCTGCTGGCCGAGGCGAATCTCAATGTGCTCTGTCTCCGCACGAGCGGATTTCAGCCGCGGATCCTTCTGGCGGATGCGGCCGCCATATCCTTGGAGGACTATGCGGCATGGCATGTCGATCCCGATCGCCGCCCTCAGGGTCGCAGAACTACTCAAGTAGAGCTACACGAGCCCGCGGCGTCGATTCTGAACCGCTTGCTCCACAGCGATCCCCAGGCTGCGATGAAGTTGGCGCCGGCCACGGACCCTCCCCGGCAGTGGGCTTTGCAGGCGGAACTGGAGTGGATCAGCCGCGGAGGTGAATGCCGGCAGTTGGTGGCCTGGTTCGGCAGCCTCGCCCGGCAGCCGGGCTATCGTCGCGCGACCGTACTGTCGGCCAGTGGCCGCGCCGGTTTGCGAACCCCGTGGACGATCTTCGGCCAACCGTCCGAATCGCTGCCGGTTGCACCCCGCATCGGCCGTTACCTCTTCGACCCGGATCCGGCGGTACTGGCGGCACGCCTGCTGCCGGTCCTGGCCGAACGGCACACCTTGGCGGCCGTCGATACGCAGAGCGTCTACCTGACGGGCGACGAACCGGTCGCTACGGAGGGTGTGGCGTGTTTTGAAGTGACCGACGTCTTGCCCTTCGATCGGAGGCGTCTCAATCAGGTCTTCGACAGCCGGGGGATCGGCCAATTGGAGATCAAGAAACGGGGCGTTGGCGACACTCCGGAGCAAATCCGTCGCCGGCTCCGCTTGCGCGGGGACAAGGCGGCCGTGCTGTTGTTGACACCGATCGGCGGGCGGGTTGCGGCGGTTCTCGCGAGGCGACTCGATTGACCCGGCAGCCTCGATTTTTACCCCGTCGCGTGTTATACTGCGGCCGTCGAGTGGGTATCCTTCAACCGTGAGGTACAACATGAACCACGATTGGACGCGACGAGACTTTTTGGCAACGGCGGGGGCAGCCGCGGCAACCGGCGCTCTGGCGGCCGGCGCGAAGGCGGCGGACCCTCAAACCGGCAAGATCAGGATCGTGGGAATCGCCTGCAGCCTGCGGGAGGGCAAGTCGACGGTGGCGGCCGTGAAGGCCTGCCTCGACGCTGCCAAGGCTGTCGACGCCGATGCGATCGAGACCGAACTGATCGATCTGGCCACGATGAGCATCCCGGCGGAACCGGCGGCGGGGATTCCGCTCAAGCCGGGTCATGCGGACGATTTTCCGACGCTGGTGCCCAAGCTTGCCGATGCGGCGGTGCGGGGAATTATTGTGGGCACGCCCGTCTATTTCAGCAACATGAGTTCCCTCTGCAAGGCGTTCCTCGAACGGTGCATGACTTTCCGCAAGGATGATTTCCGCTTGAGCAACAAGGTTGCCGGCGTGTTGGCGATCGGCGGCGCTCGCGACGGTGGCCAGGAGCTGGCGATCCGCTCCGTGCAAATCGCCCTCAACTCGCAGAACATGATCGTCGTGGGCGAGGCCAAGCCGTCCTGTCACGCCGGGGCGGCCGTCTGGAACATGGGCGACGATTTTCTCGCCGACGAACAGAACCAGAAGACCATCAACTGCCAGGGCCAGCGCGTCGCGGAAGTGGCGTTGCTGCTGGCCGGGAAGCGGCCTTTGTAAACGGACCATGGATGAATCAGCGAACCTCGCGGACGCGATCGCCGGTCAGCGCCGGGTCGCGGAGCAGCTCGGTGTGCCGGCGATCCGGCGGCACATTTTCCTCTGTTGCGACCAGACGAAGCCGAAATGCTCCAGCCGCGAGCGTTCGCTCGAGGCATGGGATTATCTGAAACGCCGGCTGGATGAACTCAACCTCAGCGGGCGCGGCGGCGTCTATCGAACCAAGGCAAACTGCTTGAGAATCTGTCTCGGCGGCCCGGTAGCCGTGGTCTACCCCGAAGGCGTCTGGTACGGCCATTGCGATCCGCCCGTGCTGGAACGTATTCTCCAGGAACATCTCATCGCGGGTCGGATCGTCCGCGAGTTCGTGATCGCGGAGCACCCGTTGCCCTCCTTAGAAGAACCCAATGATCGTCCTCTCGGTTGAAGCAGTCAGGAAGCATTTCGGCCCGGAGGCGGTGTTGGACGGGGTGACCTTCAGCATCCACTCTGGCGAGCGGATCGGGCTGGTCGGCCCGAATGGGGCTGGCAAGACGACCCTCATGCGGATCATCACTCGTGAGGATGAGGCGGATGCGGGCGTCGTAATGGTTCACCCGTCGGTACGGGTTGGCTATCTCCAACAGCAGCCGACGGTCGATCCCGGCCGGACGGTCTGGGACGAGGCGCACAGCGCCTTGGACGAATTGGTCGCCATGCAGCACGAGGCGGTCGAGGTGGCGCACGCGTTGGCCGAGGCATCCGACGACGCCGCCCATCGCCGGCTGGCCGCTCGCTTCGACCATCTCCAGCAGGAGTTGCACCGGCACGACGCGTACAACCTGGACCACAAGGTCGAGCGGGTGCTCCAGGGGCTGGGATTCCGCCCTGCCGCGTTTCCGTTGGGAGTCGAGTCGCTCAGCGGCGGCGAGCAAAACCGGCTGATGCTGGCCAAGCTCCTCCTGTCCGAGCCGGACCTGATGCTCTTGGATGAACCGTCGAACCACCTCGACATCGAAGCGACCCAGTGGCTGGAGGAATTCCTGGCCGCCAGTTCCGCGGCCATGCTCGTGGTCAGCCACGACCGCTACTTTCTCGACAAGGTGACCAACCGCACGCTGGAGTTGTTCCATGGAACGACCGACAGCTACACCGGCAACTTCTCCGCCTACTGGCGGCAGAAGGCCGAGCGGCTGCTGGTCCAGCAACGGACCTACGAGAAGCAGCAGATCGAGATCGCCAAGACCGAGGATTTCATCCGCCGCAACTCCTATGGGCAGAAGCACGCCCAAGCCGAAGACCGCCGCAAGAAGCTCGAGCGCATCGAGCGGGTCGATCCGCCGCGAGAGATCTCCGCGCCGGTGATGGGCTTTCCGCAAGCCGAGCGGAGCGGCGACATCGTGCTGCGGACCGAGGGGCTGAAGAAGGCGTTCGACCGAACGCTCTTCGAAAACGTCGGCTTCGATATCCAGCGCGGCGAGCGTTGGGCCCTGTTGGGGAAGAACGGCTCGGGCAAGAGCACGCTGTTGAAGTGCCTGCTGGGACACGCCAAGGCCGACGCCGGACGCGTCCAACTCGGCCAGGGCGTCGCGGTCGGCTATTTCGACCAGCAGCTCAGTTCGCTTCCTGACGATGCCGACGTGGTCGACGCGGTTCGGCCGCCCCACAAGGAGTTTGTTCTCCAGCAGCGACGGGATCTGTTGGCGCGATTCGGGCTGGTCGGCGATACGGCCTTGCAGAAAGTCGGCAGCCTCAGCGGCGGCGAGCGGTGCCGTGCCGCCCTGGCTCGACTCACCGCCAGCGACGCCAACTTTCTCGTGCTCGACGAGCCGACCAACCATCTCGACCTCTGGGCCCGCGACTCGCTCGAGCGGTCGTTGCGGGAATTCAACGGAACCGTGCTCTTCGTAAGCCACGATCGATACTTTGTGAATCAGGTGGCCGATCACGTGCTGGTTCTGGAGCCCGACCGCGTGAGGATCGTGGAAGGCAACTACGACACGCATCTCCGCCAGGTCCAGCAACGCCGGGAAGCCGCCTCCGAGCCGGCTCGCAAAGACGCGAAGGACTCCAAGCCGTCCAGGCCCGCCGGCACGACGGCTGAGGGCAAGCCCGCGAAAAAACGCCGATTTCCCTATCGCAAAGCCGGCGACATCGAAACGGAGATCGTCCAGCGGGAATCGCGCCTTGCGGAACTTCATGCCGCGCTGGCCAAGCCCGACACGCATCGCGACGGCGACCGCGTGCGACGCGTCATGGCCGATATCGAAAGCGAGCAACAGACCCTTCAGACCCTCTATGCCCACTGGGAAGAAGCCGCCGAGATGAACTGAGAAGACCTAGACCCTATCCCAAGACCGCGTCGGGAGAAGGGGACAGGCACATTTTGCTCCGAAGACTCCGCAACATGAGCCAGTCCCCAGCGGTTTTGGGATAGGCTCCTAACCGGCGACGTGGGAAGGCCCCGCCACCACCGGTAGGTACGACAGTCATTCATTCGCCGATCGTTACCGCTCCGACAACCCCTTCGGTCCGCAATTCCGTCGCATCCGGTGTGACGAGCGTAGCCCTTCTTTTCGTGTCTTCCCATCGCGACGTCCCGGGCGGTTCGTTCCGTTGGCGCCGCAACCTGCCGCATCGCGATTCTGGTGTCCTAAACTTGATCGGGATGCGTGCCGCGGCTGCCGACGGTTGCTCACCGTTTCGCCGACGGTCGTTAACGACGTGAAAGGGTTACCTTGGTCACCTACATCCTCTTGATCGCCGTCGCGAACCTCGGGTTGGGGTTTGCACTGGCCGTCTGCCTGAGCAGGCAGCAACCTGCGGCGCGCGCGCTGACGGCGCCGGTCTGCACACAACCGGCCGCCGGCTCCTCGGCGGCCGTGGCGAGTGACCCGTTCGTCGTCGCGCCGGAAAACGAGGCAGGGGCCACCGAGACGGAAGACGCGGCTGCGCAGTGCGATGCGCCGATGGAATCCGCCGTGAGCGTCGCCGATGAGGAACCATCGGCCGCTCTGTCCGAACCGGACATCGCCGGAGAGCCGGCCCATCGCGAGCCAAGCCCCGCCGAATCCTCCCTGGTTGCCTTGCCGACGGCCGGCCGGCACTACGAGGACGTTCTGACCGAAGTCGCCGACGACCTTCGAAGTCCGGCCACATCGCCCTCACCCCAGTGGCTCGAGGACGCCGGCGAGTCGCAACGCACCGACCCGGTCACCGGTCTCGCCGACCGAGTGGGCTTGGAATCCGAGTTGGCCCGGTGGTGGAACCAAGACGTTCAGCGGGTCCGCCGGCTCAGCGCAGCGATGATCGACCTCGACCATTTCGCCCGGCTGAACGAGAACGGCGGCCCGAATCTCGGCAATCAGATGCTCCGCGCCGTGGCCACATTGCTCTCGGCGGAAAGCCACGGCAATCCGTTCCTGTCGCGGTACGGCGGGCAGCAGTTTGTCATCCTCTTTCCCGACAGCGGCGTCCGCGAAGCGATGAGCATCGTGGAAAAGGTCAGGCAGACGATCGAAGCCACCGAGTTTCAGGCAGCGACCCGGACGGCTCGCATAACTCTTAGTTGCGGCCTGACGGAGTCGACCGCGGAAGACACCTCTCAATCGCTTCTTGACCGCTTGGAGTCCACGGTCGGGGAAGCCAAACGATATGGCCGGAATCGGACTTTCGTCCACGAGGGAAAATACCCGACGCCCGTCGTCCCTCCGAATCTCGCACTCCAGCCGCAAACGTTCGATCTCTAGATGGAAGCCACAACAACCCACGACGTTCCGGCGTCTGCCGAGCCACCGCGGGATCTGCTTAAGCAACAGCAGGCGGTGGTCGCCTTGGGCCGGCGAGCCGTTGCCGCCCCGGCCCCGGCGCTGCTGCTGCAGGATGCTGCCGCGCTGATCGCCGACATGGTCGCTGCGGATTGCTTCATGGTGGCGGAAGTGGATGCCGGCGGCGAAGAATTGGCCTTGACGATTTCGGCGAAACAGCCCGATGGGAGCATCGCCGAGACTGGCTCACTCCGCGTGGCCTTCAACGGCCAGGATTCGCTGGCCGGATACGTCCTTCAGGTTGGGCATCCGCTCACCGTCGACGGCCTGGTGGACGATTCGCGATTCCGCGATCGTCTTCTTGTGAAGCACGATATCCGTAGTGCGCTGGCGATTCCGCTCTGTTTGCCGCAGCGATCGTTCGGCGCCTTGATCGTCGGCAGTCGGCACGCTCGATTCTTCGATGCCGCCGACGAGGTGTTTGCCGAAACCGTCTCGCACGTGGTAACCACCGCGATCGCCCGATGCCGTGCGGAGCAGGCCCTGGCCGCCGAGCAACGATTGTCGGCCGGTATGCTCCACGCCGTCGAGGCGATTGTGCTCGTGCTCGACGGGCGAGGCAATATCCTCCACGTCAACGAGGCATTCCAGCGGATTACGGGCCGCTCGTTGGACGCCGTCCGCCGCAGACCGGTCTGGGACGTGGTGCCGGTGGCCGAGGAACTCGAACTGTTCAAGACAATCTTCGAGGGCCTCTGCCAGGGGATCGGACCGGTCCGATTCGAGGGCAACCTGCTGACCGAATCCTCCGAGAAACGCCGCATCGCCTGGTCGTTGAACACCGTTCGCGATGCCGCAGGTGAGATCGAATCCATTCTCGCCACGGGGACCGACGTCAGCGAGCTGCCGAAACAACCAGGCGAAGGCTTTGCCCCGGCGGCCCTGTTGCAGGATCGATCCGACGATGGCGGCCCGGCGCCGCAAAAAAAGCCGGCGCCCGCCGGTGCGCCGGGGTCTGTCCATGAAGAACGCCGACGGCAGCAACGGCGTTCCTACCCGTACCGCCAATCGATCGCTCCTGTTCTCCACGGTGAACTCCCGGATCCCGCCGACTTCTACCCGGTGCAGTGCAACGACATTGCCGCGGGCGGATTCTCCTACTGGTCCCCCAGGCCGCCCGAATCAGCCACGATCGTTGTCGCCCTGGGAACGCCTCCCGCCCTGACCTATCTCCACGCACAGATCGCACACATCACCCGCGTCCGCAAAGACGGCAAGTGGATGTATTCCGTCGGGTGCAGCTATACGGGGCGCGCCTTCTATTGACGTATTGTTCAAAGCCCTGGATCGTCCGTATTCGCGTGCCAGCGGCGAGCGGGTTTTGAAGCTGCAACTGCGTGCCCAATTGCGGCACGCGAGCCAGCAATGTCGCGGCTTCCCGCACCGCGTCCACGAATCGCGCGGCTGCCCGGGGGTGTCGCTGGCGATGAGCCTGGCGTGGTGGTTGAGATCCTTCTTTGCCAGTCGAGTAAAGCGGGGCTTACTCACGGCTCGGACCGAGGAAGCTGTGGCTGCGTAATGCTGCGGTTGAGGGCCGTCCACTCCTCATCGGTCATCTCCCCGGCATCGCCGCTCTCGATACCCTCAAGCGCAAGCGTCTCCAGATCCTCCAGTACCTTGTGCTTCTGATCGGCACGGATCAATTGAACGATGTACTCGCTAGGGGAGTTGCACACGCCCTGAGAGACTCTTTCGAACAAGTAATCCTTCAAGCTGTCGGGCAAGGCGATATTCAATGGTTCCTGGCTCACCGCGGAAGTACTCCTCTGCTGCGTCGCACGCACCGTCAGTTGTTCCACTTCGCGGGCGCGCCCCTATTATGGCACGGCTAAGTGGAGCCGGTCAAACTTCCCGCTCCGGCTGGCGTTATGCGCTTACCGCCTCGCCGTTGGCGGCGAGTTCCTCGAGGTTGTCGAGATGACCGCGGGCGTTTCCGAGGATTTCTTCCGCCAGCGCTCGGGCTTCCGGGCAATCGCTCACCGCTTCCGCGCACCGCCCGATCGCTACCACGTCGCGGCGCTGGCGCTCGACGAGTTCCTTCAGCAGATAATCGAGCCCCAGATCATGCATCGCCGTGAATTCCAGGGGGAACTGGCCCGGTTCGATGCAACCGTCCCACCGATAGATGCGATCGGCGACCCGCTGGATATACGCCTGGTAATCCCGAGCGATCTCGGCGACGGCCCCGGCGATTTCCTCGCGGCCGCGCGGCGCCCAGTGCCGCTTGCCGTCCAGGTAGAGAGGCAGCGATCGGTAGAGGATCTGCAAGAGGCCGTTTAAGGCTGCGATCGTATCGGTGCGGTCCATCAAGAAGCCTCAGTAGGGCAGAGTGGCGGCGGCCGCGTTGGCCCAGTCGAACAACCCGTTCCACCAGACTCCGAAAACCACCAGCGGCAGCATCACCAGAAAACAATACGCGCCCGGGATCGACGAAAGCCGAATTCCCGCCGCCGGAATCGCGTCGTTATCCGAAGGCAACGCCATCACGCGAATGACGCGAAGATAGTAGAACAGGCTCAGCACCGTATTGATCGCGCCGATCGCCAGCAACAACAGCAGGCCCGCGTCGAACATCGCCGCAAAGACGGTGAACT
Source organism: Rhodopirellula sp. (assembly GCA_012728855.1). Taxonomy (GTDB): domain Bacteria; phylum Planctomycetota; class Planctomycetia; order Pirellulales; family Thermoguttaceae; genus JABWBD01. The sequence continues at coordinate 15,959 of JAAYEH010000542.1, forward strand.
TGGCGGCGAAACCCGCCAGCGGCGGCAGGCCGACGAGGCTGAAGAGAATGATCCCCATTGAAACGACCAATCCGGGCGAGGTGCGAATCAGCCCGGCGTAGTCGGCGATCTCCTCGCTGCCCAACGCGTTTCGCAAGAAGGCGACGACGGCAAATGCCCCCAGATTCATGAACAGGTAGATGCCGGCGTAAAAGGCCAGCGCGGCGACCGCCCTTTGCGCGCCGGCCGGACTATGGCCCGCCAGCGCCACCGCCGCCGCCACCGCCATCATCATGTAGCCGGCATGCGCGATCGTCGAATAAGCCAGCAACCGTTTCATGTTCGTCTGGCCATACGCGGCAAGATTGCCGAACGTGCAGGTCACCGCCGCCAACAGCGCCACCAGTCCGGACATGTACTGCCGCGCCGGCTCCAGAGCCGTCATCGCGTCCACCCCGCTCGCCGTCCCCAGGCCGAGCGTCAAGCGGACCAGCAGGCCCAGAGCCGCCGCCTTCGAAGCGATCGACAAAAAGGCGGCCACTTCGGCCGTCGCCCCTTCGAACACATCGGGAGCCCAGAAGTGGAAAGGCACTGCCGAAAGCTTGAAGGAAACGCCCACGGCAACCATCAGCCCACCGAGAATCAGCACCAGCGTTCGCTCATCCACCGCCTCGGTTTGAATCAGATCGGCCAGTCGGGCGGCCATCGTCGGAATATGCGCCGAGCCCAACGTGCCGACCAACAGGCTGATCCCGTAGAGCATCACGCCGGCCGTCCCTGCGCCGAAGACGGCGAACTTCAGCGCCGCCTCACTGCTCCGCCGGCGACCCTTGAGCAGGCCGGCTAACACATAGGAGGGAACGCTCACCATCTCCACGGCCAGGAAGACGATCAGCATATGGTTCGCCGAGACCATCAGGCACATGCCGAGGGTGGCACCGAAGATGAGGACGTAGAACTCGGTTCCCTCTTCCCGCGCAGGCACGCCGGAGATCTGCGTCAACGAGATAAACAAGAGCAGGAAGAACAGCAGCAAGCCGCGCATGTAGACGGCGAAGGAATCGAACATCAACATGCCGGTGAAGATCGGCGTATCGATCGTCGCGCCGCCGGCGAGATATCGCCAGGGGGCGGCGAAATACAATGCCGCCAGGGCGCCGAGGACGGCGACATAGAAGCCGCTGCTCTTGCCGCCCGCGTCGAACATCTTCAGGAGCAACAAGATCAGAATCGTGGCGCACAGCGCCAGTTCCGGCCCGAAGACCGGCAGCGAGACCTCCATCGTGTCGCGCCATGTTTCCGCGAGCAGTTGGTAAAACGTCACGGCTGTCGTTCCTCCGCTGTCGCGACTGCGACCGTCCTCGTTTCCTCGACGCCCGTCACCGTCGCCGCCTCGCGGAGCCGAGGCTCTTTCACCTCTTCCATCCACACGGCCAGATCATCGACGGTCCGGTTCACGCTGGGGGCCATGTAGCTGAACAGCGCCTGCGGGTAGACTCCCAGGACGATCGCAAACGCCAGCAGCGGCGAGGCGATGGCGAACTCGCGCGCCGTCATCGGAGAAATGCCTTCGGCGTGCGGCCCTTTGTATTCCGGACCGAGGTAAACCCGTTGGATGGTCCACAGAATGTAGGCGGCCGTCAGGATCACCACCGAGGCCGCCACCGCCGCCAGGGCCATGCTGTAGTTCCAGGCCGACAGCACCACCAACACTTCGCCGATAAAGCCGCACAGACCGGGCAATCCCAGCGCGGCGAAGAAGATGCCCATCGCCAGCCCGCTATAGACCGGCATTTTCGCGAACAGCCCGCCGAACTCGTCGAGGTTGCGATGATGCACCCGCTCGTAGATCACGCCCACCAGAAAGAACATGCCGGCCGAACTGAGCCCGTGGGCGATCATCTGGAACATGGCGCCGTTCATGCCCATCTTCCAGTAATCGGCATCGAAAGCGCTGCCGGCGGCGATGCTCCATACTCCCAGGCCCAACACCACGTAGCCCATGTGGCTCACCGAGCTGTAGGCCACCAGTCGCTTGAAATCCTTTTGCGCCAGGGCGGCGAACGCGCCGTAGACCATGCTCACCACCCCCAGACCGACGACCAGCCACGCCAGTTCATAGGCCGCATCGGGGCAGACCGGGTAACAAATGCGGATGATCCCGTAGCCGCCCATCTTCAAGAGCACTCCGGCCAGGATCATCGAGATCGGCGTGGGCGCTTCGACGTGGGCGTCGGGAAGCCAGGTGTGCAGCGGCACGGCGGGCACTTTAATGAGAAAGCCAATCAACAGCAGCAAGAAAGCCCACCACTGCACCGAGCGGCCCCAGAGCAGTTCGCGGTCGAAAGGGGAATTCTCCAACTGGCCCAACTCGGCCATCGCCAGGAGGTTGAAGGTATGGATCAGCTCATCGCCGGCCGCTTCGCGGAAGCGCGCAACTAATTCCTGGTCAGAGATGGACTCATCGCCGGCTGTCAGACGAAGGTGCGTCGCCAACTGCTGATCGTCGAGCAGCCGCAGATCGCTGTTGAAATAGAGCATCAACATGGCGACGAGCATCAGCACACTGCCGACCAGCGTGAAAAGGAAGAACTTGATCGCCGCGTACTCCCGCCGCGGCCCACCCCACACGCCGATGAGAAAATACATCGGCAGGAGCATCACTTCCCAGAGGACGTAGAAGAGAAAGAAATCCAAGGCCATGAAGACGCCCAACATGCCCGTTTCCAACAACAAAAACAGGATGCAATAGGCTTTCACGTGCCGGTGGATCGTCCAACTCGCCGCCATCGACAACAGGCCGACGAACGAGGTCAAGATGACCAGCGGGAAACTGATGCCGTCGATGCCGAGGAAATAGTCGATGTCGAACGAGGGGATCCACGGCAAGGCGAAGGCTTGCTGCATGGCGGCCGCGCCGATATCGAATCGCGTCGATGATGCCGCATCGGCGCCGGCGGGCAGGGCGATCCACACCGTCAGTGCGAAGACGGCCGCGGTGATCGCCAGCGAAAACCACTTCACCACGGTGTCGGCCATCCGGGGGACGAAAAGCATGGCCAGCCCGATCACCAGCGCCCCCAGCGTCGGCAGGAAGACAACCAGGCTCAACAAAACGGCGGAATTGGTCATTCTCGAACTGCTCCTACCCGGCGACCGTGTAATTCCAATAGAGACTCACCAGCACGAAGAGGCCCACCGTGCCCACTACGATGAACATCACGTACTGGCGCAGATTGCCCGTCTGAAACCTCCGCAGCCACAGGCCCGCGTCGTAAAACCAGGCGGCAAGCCGATTGACCAGGCCGTCGACCAGCCACCGATCGATCCAGTCGTCCAGTCCGGAAACCATGCGGGCGGCGCGGGCGAGGCCGTCGATAGCCCGGTCGATGCCCCGCTTGTCCAAGTCCGCGATCCAATCGGCGATCCGTAGCGTGGGCCCAATGAACAGCCGCTGATAGAGTTCGTCGAACCACCACTTGTTTCGCAGAAAGCGGTAGACGTGCGGAAACTCGCGCGAGGCTTCAGCCGGATCGAGCGTGCGCAGGCCATAGCAAGCCGTCGCCAGGGCGAAACCGATCAAGGCGGCGATGAACGCGGTCAAGGAAACCGGCACGTGAATCTCAGTTGCGTGTGATTCGGTTTCGGCCGGCATGGTGACTGCCAGCATCGACAACCCGGAAGACCCGGTCGCCGTGCCGACCGGCCGTGCCTGCTCCAGCAGGCCGCTGAGGCTGATATTCGTGAAAGGAACCTGCCAAGCAACCGTCACGGCGAAAAAGGCGAGGATCACCAGCGGAACGACCATCGTGCGGGGCGATTCGTGGGCGTGCTCGAAAATGTGCTCGTCGCGAGGCTTGCCGGCGAAGGTCATGTACCACAAGCGGAACATATAGAAGGCGGTGATTGCCGCGCCACCGGCGGCCGCGGCATAGAAGATCCAGCCGTGGAACGAGTGGTGGACCTTGAACGAGAAGACCTGGGCGAGGATGGAGTCCTTCGAGTAGTAACCGCTCAACCCGATCAACAAGGGCACCCCGGCCCCCGAAATGGCCAGGCAGCCGGCCAGCATGGTCCAGGCGGTCCACGGCATCTTTTTCGCCAGGCCGCCCATCTCCGGCATCTCGTTGGTGCCGGTGGCGTGAATCACCGAACCGGAGCCGAGGAACAACAGCGACTTGAAGAAGGCATGGGTGAACAGATGATAAAGACCGGCCAGCCAGCCGCCGACCCCTAACGCCAGCATCATGTAGCCCAACTGGCTCACGGTCGAGTAGGCCAGCACGCGTTTGATATCGGTGGCGGTGATGGCGATCGTGGCGGCGATGAACAACGTGATGCAACCGACATAGGCGATCACCAGCATCACGTCGGGCGTGAAGACCGGGTAAAGCCGACCCACCAGGTACACGCCCGCCGCCACCATCGTGGCGGCGTGGATCAGGGCGCTGACCGGCGTGGGGCCTTCCATGGCGTCGGGCAGCCAGACGTGCAGCGGGAATTGGGCGCTCTTGCCGACGCAGCCGCAGAAGATCCCCAGACCGGCGATCACCAGCAACCCGTGGCCATAGCCCAACTCGCGCCAGCGGGGCAGCATGGCGGCGACCTCCGCTTCGGCGGCGGCTTGGTTGGCGGCGGTGCGATAAATCGTCTCGATCTCGTCGCGTGCGGCAAAGCGGACCATGCCGGTGGGCACGACGAGGGAGTAGTGGCTGTCTTGAGAACGGACCTGGCTGAAAATGCCCGGCTGGATCTGCCCCGCGGCATCCGCGCGGTCGCCGAAAGCGAACGTACCCAGGCTTCCCCACAACGCCATCAGCCCGATCAACATGCCGAAGTCGCCGACGCGATTGACGATGAACGCCTTATTGCCCGCCCGCGATGCGCTCGGTCGCTCGATGTAGAAGCCGATCAGCAGATACGAGCAGATGCCGACCAGTTCCCAGAAGACGAAGACCATGAAGACGTTTCCGGCGACCACCAGCCCCAACATGCTGAACGAGAAGAGCGAGAGGTACTGGTAGAAACGGTGGAATCGGCCGCGGCGGCGGAGCGGCCGGCCGTCGACGAGGACCGCCGCGTCGTGGACGTCGTGCAACTCTTCGTGCATGTAGCCGAAGGAGTAGACGTGGATACAGCTTGCGATGAGCGTGACCATGACGAACATCGCCACGGTGAGCGCGTCGATGTAGTAGCCGATCGAAAGCCGCAACGAGCCGAACTCGCAGACGGTGTACCAGTCGCCGGCCAGGGGCGCTGCGGCGGACGCCGGCGCGGGCAGGGGTGGTTCCGCGGCTTCGTCGACCGGCGCAGCGGCCGCGTGCGCCGCCGTCTCGTGCTCGCCGTGATGCGGCGGCGGGATGGGGTGGTTGGTCAGCCAGAGGGCAAGGGCCGCCAGCGAGAGCACCAGCGAGGCGATGATCGCACCACTGGCCAAGAAGCCGGCGCCGCGTCCGCCGCGGCCCATCCGCGGCCCCAGCGCGACGATCAGCGCGAACGAGACCAGCGGCAGCAGCCAGGCCAGCCCCAACAACAGCGGCAATGACACGGCGAGTTCCATCAGCCTTTCAACTCGTCCCCTTGGTCCACGTCGACCGTGGCGTGGTTGTTGTAGAAATTCAGCGCAATCGCCAAGGCGACCGCCGCCTCGGCCGCCGCCAGCACGATCACGAACATCGCGATCAATTGCCCGTCCAGCCCGACGCCGCCTTGGCTTCCGCCGCGCAAATAACTGCTGCCGAAAGCTACGAAATTGAGATTCGCGCCGTTCAAGACCAACTCGATGCCCATCAGCACGCCGATGGCGTTCCGCTTGGTGGCCATGGCCACCGCGCCGGACACGAAAAGCACCGCGCCGACCACCAGGTAATGGGAAACACCGACAGGTTGGGTGAGTAAGTCAATTGTCATTTGTCATTTGCCGGACGAGATCATGGGTTCTACTGTTTCCTGGCGATCACCGGTTGGTTCTTTGGGCCGCCGCTTGGTTCTGGCCAGGTAAGCCGCTCCGATCAACACTACAAGCAAGTGGATCGAGACGATCTCGAACGGCAACAGGTAGCCCGACATCCCGTTACGCAGCGTCGCATCTTCCTCATCGAGTTGATCCACACGGACTCCCAGGACTCCGAGGCCCAGGGGCGCGGCCGTGTAGGTGTTTGAAACCGGCGGGTTCTCGCCGACCATGCTCGGCGGCGCCCACTCGTCGACACTGAGGGCGGCCTGGAGGAGTACGGCCAGCAAGCAGCCGCCCACAATGGCGGCCAGCGCCCACTGGGCCACGCCGGTGCGCATCCGCAAAAACGGAGCCCGCGCGGTCAGCATCACGCCGAAGATCAGTACCACCACCGTTCCACCCACGTAAATCATCAACTGCAAGGCACCCACGAAATCGGCGCCGGCCAGGAAGAACAGCCCGGATACCGCTCCCAGCGAAATGACGAGGTAGAAGGCCATTCGCACGATGTTGCTGCTCAACAGCATCGCCACGGCGAAGGTGCAGGCCACCAACGCGAAGAGCAGGAAGAAGAACGAGTGCCAGTTGATCGCCGCGGTTTCCATTGTCACACGCCTCCCTTGCCGTCCACGACCGCAACCGGCGTGGGAGTTCCCCCAACGGGCGACGTCTGCACAAATCGCGATACGACCCCCCCGGGGAAGGCGTAGAGCCAGAGCATCGCACCGAGGAACATGGCGGCCGCCAGCGGAATGCAGTATTTCAAGCAGGTGGTCAGCACCTGGTCGATCCTCAGCCGAGGCAGCGACCAGCGCGTCCAGATCATCACGGTCACGCCGAAGAATCCCTTGGCGATCAGGTTCATCATGCCCAGCAGATTGCCCAGCCACTCGGTCAGCGCGCCGTTGTCGGGCGTCAGTCCGATCATGGTCGCCAGGGGGATCGGGCCGTTCCACCCGCCAAAGAAGAGAATCGCCGCCAGGCAGCTCACGGCGAACATCGACGTGTACTCCGCCATGAAAAACACGCTCCAGCGGAAACCCGAGTATTCGGTCATAAAGCCGGCCACCAACTCGCTCTCGGCCTCCGGCATGTCGAATGGCAAGCGGTTCACGCTCGCCAAGGCACAGGTGAAGAACACCCAGAAGGTGATGAATGTAAACGGGTCGTGAAAGATCAGCCATTGCCAGAACCAGCCGCTCTGCGCGCGGCCGATTTCAACCAGGTCCATCGAGCCGACGACCATCACCGGCACCACGACACAAAGCCCCAGCGGCACCTCGTAGCTGACCACCTGCGCCGCCTCCCGCATCGCCCCGAACAGCGACCACTTCGAACCGGAGGCGTATCCGGCCAGCACCACGCCCAGAACCTCCAGGCCGGCGACGGCGAGGATGAAAAACACCGCCACGTTCATTCTCAGCGCCACCCAGCCGTCGGCCAGCGGTATCGCCAGGAAAACGGAGAAGGCCGCCATGAAACTGATGTACGGCGCAATCCGGAAAAGCAGACCGTCCGCGGCGGCCGGAACGATGTCCTCCTTGGCGATCAGCTTGATGCCGTCGGCCAGCGACTGAAGCCAGCCGAAGCGGCCGCCCACCCGGCTCGGACCGAGCCGATCCTGTATCCGCCCGGCAATCTTCCGCTCCATCCAGATAAACACCGCGGCGCCCGTGAGAATCAGCGCCAAGAGCAACCCCGCTTGGACCAGGCCCACCAGCGCGTAGGCGACCCAATGCCATTGGGAATCGAAGTAACTTGCCAGGTATTCCGCCACTTCCAAGCGATCCTTCGTCTAGCGCGTCGCAGAGCGGCCGCGGCCGCCGACTGCTAACGATCCACTTCTCCCAACACAATGTCCAGCGATCCAACAACCGCCGGCACGTCGGCCACCATCGAGCCGCGGCACAGTTCCGGCAAGACCGACAAATGGCAGTAGCAACTGCTGCGGGCACGAGCCCGCCAGGGAATTGCCGTGCCGTTGCCGATCACCATGAAGCCCATCTGCCCCTTCGGCGCCTCGGTCTCCAGGTAGGCTTCGCCGACGGGCAACTTCTGCAAGAGCTTCACCGGTTCCCCGACCGGGCCGCTCAGCAGGCGATACCGCGCGATCGCCTGCCGCAGAATCCGCATCGACTGGACCACCTCCAACATGCGAACGAAAAACCGATGCCACGAGTCTCCCACCACCGCCTCCGCCGGCACCGGCGGGTAGTTTTCTCCGTGCGGATAGCGGCCTTCCGCCGTGGGCGCGATAACGTCGTACTGGTAATCCTTGTAGAGATCGGTGTATCGCGACTCGCCGTCGCGGCGGAGATCCCAATCGACGGCGCTGGCCCGCAACACCGGACCGGTGCAACCGTAGTCGAGCGCCATCGCGGCCGTGAGCACACCGATCCCCGCACAGCGGCGGATGAAAATGGCGTTGTTCGTCAAGACCGCGTGCAGCTCCGCAATCACCGGTTCGAACTCGTCGAGAAACTGCTCGCACTTCTCCAGCCAACCGGGCGGCAGATCCGCCATCACCCCGCCTACGGTAATGTAGCTGTAGGTCAGCCGCGCGCCGCACACCCATTCGTAGAGGTCGAGGATCTTTTCCCGCTCGCGGAAGCAATACATGAAGGGGGTGAAACTGCCGAGATCCAATCCATAGGTTCCAGCGGCCACCAAATGGCTGGCGATCCGCCCCAGTTCGGCCATCAGCACGCGGATGGTGCTAGCCTTCTCGCTGACGTCTTGCCCGAGCAGTTTTTCGACCGTCAACGCCCAGCCCAGGTTCATGTTCATCCCGGCCAGGTAGTCCATGCGGTCGGTGTACGGGATCCACTGCCGCGGCGAGACGTTCTCGCCGATCTTCTCCGCGCAGCGGTGTAGATAGCCGACGTGCGGTCGAACCTCCGAGACGATCTCACCGTCGGTCCGCAGCACCAGCCGCAGCACGCCGTGAGTGCTGGGGTGTTGCGGGCCCATGTTGACCAGCATCTCGTCGGTGAGGACGTCGAATTCGACCAGGGCGGGATCGACCGGTTGGAGAACCATCAAGCTACTTCCCTCGAATCCCGTGGTATTCCAGCGGCATCTCGTAATCTTTCCGCAACGGATGCCCTACCCAGTCCTCCGGACAAAGGATCCTCCTCAAATCCGGATGACCGGTGAAAACAACGCCCGAAAGGTCGTAGACCTCCCGCTCGTGCCAATCCGCCCCGCTCCACACTCCGGCCACGCTGGCGATTTCCGGAAGGCTTCCTTCCTCGACGTTCTTCCACCGGGGCAGAATCACTTTCAACACCAGCCTGCCCTTATGGGTTATGCTCGTCAGGTGGTAGATCACCTCACAATGCGGCGCCCAGGTAACCTTGGCGGCTTTCTTCGAGTCCGGCTCGAAATAGTCGACCCCGCTGATGCAATTGAGCATCTCGAACCGCAGTTGCGGCTCGTCGCGCAAGAACCGGCAAACCTCGACCAGCGATTCCGGAGCGACCTCGATCCACGCGTCGCCAACCTCTGGTGAGCCGGCCGTAACCCGGTCGCCGAAACGTTGTTCGAGGAGTTGAAAAACGGTCGCTGTATCCATCAATCGCCACTCCGCGGCATGGCTTGAACCGCCTCTCGATTCCCCGCCAGCGACAACCGCACCCCTGGGCCGACTGCCTCGCGCGATGCGGCAGGCGTCGCCCGCACCCAGTCCAAATCGCCTCGCTTCCACACGTAAGCGAAACCGAGCATCAGCACCGCGAAGAAGACGGCAATATCGGCCATCGCCACCAGCGCCAGCCCGCGGGCCGAGTCCGCAATTGCGCCCGCCGCCTCGGCAACACGATCGCTCCCGGCCGGAATAGTCGGCGCGGCCACGCCAAGTCCTCGCAACGACTCTGCCGCGACGGGCGACAACACGGCGGCGCCATCGGCGGCTTGCACGACGGCGGGCTGGGCCGGATCCATCAGATCGGCCGCTTTTCCGAAGACGGTTGCCCAAGGAAAGAAAAACGCCACTTCGACGTCGAAAATCACGAAGACCAGCGCCACCACGTAAAAGCGAAGATCGAATTGCACGAACCCGGGGCCGATCGGCGGTTCGCCGCATTCATAGATCTCAAGCTTCTCGGCCGAAGGTTCCTGCATTCGCAGCAACCGGCCCAGCAGCAGCGCAGCCAATACAAACAGAAAACCTACCGTGGCGAATAATGCCAGGTAGGCGGCGATCGATATCGGGTTCATCGGCGTTGAGCGATGCGTACTCCACACAGGGATCGACGTTGCCAGATCACTCTGGAATCGCTCATTGTACGAGTTGACGCACCGTTTGCAAGCGAGCCCCAACGGCCCGGGCCGGATGACGGCTTGCATCGCCAGGGTTGGCAAACCGCCCCTGTAAAGGTGCTAATGTGTTGCACGACCCTTGTTTAACCGCAGTGCCCAGCGGGCCGCGAGTCGCTTGGGGCGACTTCAGAGCTTCGAGTACGCCGCGCGGCCCGCTGGGCACTGCGGTTAAACGACCTTTACAGGGGTGGATCGGGGAACCAGAATAGACACACTATCCGCACTCGACCTAAATCGCCAAGATGAGATCGCCATGCGATGCATGCTTCAGGGGTTTATTATCACCCCGTTGGCAGTATTTATTTGCACGACCAGCCTGCTCGCCGCCGGACAAGGCGGCGGGAATTGGACCAGTTACCGCGGCCCGACCGAGCAGGGCCACTCCGACGCCGCCGACTTGCCGCTCCGCTGGAGCGAAACGGAAAACGTGGTATGGAAGCAGCCGATCACCGGCAAGGCCTGGTCGTCGCCGGTGATCGTGGGCACGCGGATCTGGCTCACCGACGCCACCGAGGACGGAACCGACCTCTTCGCGCTCTGCCTGGACAAAGAAACCGGAAAAGTCACGTTTCGAAAACAAATCCGCCAGGTGGCCGCCCCGCAGTATTGCCACCCGTTCAATTCCTACGCGTCGTGCTCGCCTCTGGTCGATGAGGGCCGCGTCTACGTCAGTTTCGGCTCGCCGTCCAATGCCTGCCTCGACGCCGAGACCGGCGAGATCCTCTGGAAACGCGACGATCTCGTCTGCAACCATTTCCGCGGGCCCGGCTCCTCGCCGCTGGTCTATGGCAACCTGCTGATCCTCCACTTCGACGGTAGCGATCGCCAGTACGTCATCGCGCTGGACAAGCAGACGGGCAAGACCGTCTGGAAAACCGATCGAACGGTCGACTTTCAAGACCTCGACCCGGCTACCAACCTGCCCAACCGCGAAGGGGACTATCGGAAAGCCTTTTCGACGCCCATCGTGGTCGACGTCGCCGGAAAACCAGTCCTTATCAGCTTGGGATCGATGGCCCTGTACGGTTACGATCCGAGCACGGGCGAGGAATTATGGCGGGTCGATTCGATCGGATCCCATTCGGGGTCGTGCCGTCCGCTGTTCGGCCACGGGCTGGTCTTCTCGGCAACCGGATACACCGGGGAAATCTGGGCGGTTCGCCCGGACGGTCGCGGCGTCGTGACGGAGAGCCACGTGGCCTGGAAGTACCCCCGCAAGTCTGCCCGCCGATCGTCGTTTCTACTCGTCGACGGACGACTCTGCGCCGTGGATGCCGCGGGCGTGGCCGAATGCCTCGATGCAAAGACGGGCGATGAGATTTGGAAAGCGCGGGTCGGCGGCAACCATTCCGCCTCGCCGATCCATTGCCGCGGCCGTGTCTACTTCTTCGACGAGGGTGGCAAGACGACCGTCATCGAAGCGGGCGCCGAGTACAAGGTGATCGCGGAAAATCGGCTCGACGACGGATTCATGGCTTCGCCCGCCGTATCGGGAAAATCTCTTTATCTTCGCACCAAGACGGCACTGTATCGGATCGAGGAGAAGTAGCATGACAAGAGGCGGTATTTCGCTTGTTGCACTGTGCGGATTGCTTTGGGTCGGCGCCGCGCGGCTTTCGGCCGCGGAAAGGCGCGGTCTCGTCGAGGGGACGAAGTACCTGATCATCCATGCCGACGACGCCGGCATGTCGCACTCGGAAAACGCCGGCACGATCGACGCGATGGATGGCGGCATCGTCTCGTCGGCGAGCATCATGGTTCCCTGCCCCTGGTTCCCTGAATTCGCCCGCTACGCGAAAGCGCATCCCGGCATGGATTTCGGTGTTCATCTCACGCTCAACTGCGAGTGGGACGACTATCGCTGGGGCCCGGTCGCCGGTCGTGAGAAAGTGCCCAGCCTTGTCGACCCGCGGGGCTATCTCTGGGACAACGTGCGGCAGGTCGCCGAGCACGCCAAGGCGGAGGAGGTGGAGATCGAACTCCGCGCCCAGATCGAGCGAGCCAAGGAGTTCGGCATTCCGCTCAGCCACATCGACACCCACATGGGCGCGGTCGCCGCCCGGTCGGACCTGGTGGCGATTTACGTCAAGCTCGGTCTGGAGTACGACCTGCCGCCGCTCTTCCCTCGCGATGCGACCGGCGAAATGGCCCGAGAGTACCCCGCCTTGGCCGAAAAAGCCAAGGCCCTGTTCGCGCTGATGGAGAGCCGCGGCTTTCCGATTCTCGATCGGCTCGCGCAGTTTTACGGCGGCGACACCCACGGCGAGCGGAAGGAGAACTACCTCAGGTTGCTGCGGACTTTGCAGCCGGGGGTGACCCAATTGATCGTCCACTGCGGGTACGACAACGAGGAACTCCGCGCCATTACCAACAGCGCCGCCCGCCGCGACGGCGATCGGCGCATCTTTACCGATCCCGAAGTGGCCGCCGAGGTGAAGCGGCTGGGGATCGAGGTGATCGGCTGGAAGGAGTTTCGGGAACTGGCTCGGAAGCAAGCCGGCCGCTGAGAAACCAGCCACAGAGGATTAGCCGCGAAGCGGCGAGAGAGAATTGCCAGGGGTGTGAACCCCTGGATCGCAAGGTGAAGCATCCTTCTCAAGCCCCGTGAGGGGCGGCAGACGATCGCGGCTCAACCACTCCACTTGCGCCCCATCCGGGGCTGGGAGAATTGTGGAGCGCAGGCTCCAGGGGCTCACGCCCCCGGCAATTGCCTCGCGCCGCTTCGCGGCTGAGGAGGTTTTAGGGCAACGCCTTCCAGGGGCTTGCGCCCCTGGCAATTCACTGATGCCGCTCCGCGGCTGGGGTGTAGAGCGTCGAGAAGATGATCTGAATGTGGATAGATCGCAGCAAGGCGCGCGCTGCTTTGGGGTTCAAGCCAGCCAGGCAACGGCAAAGAACTACAGAGGATTAGCCGCGAAGCGGCGAGAGAGAATTGCCAGGGGTGTGAACCCCTGGATCGCAAGGTGAAGCATCCTTCTCAAGCCCCGTGAGGGGCGGCAGACGATCGCGGCTCAACCACTCCACTCGCGCCCCATCCGGGGCTGGGAGAATTGTGGAGCGCAGGCTCCAGGGGCTCACGCCCCCGGCAATTGCCTCGCGCCGCTTCGCGGCTGAGGGCCGGCCGCGAAGCGGCGATTGTGGCAGCTTCTCCACGAATCGAGAAACGCGATCGCGTTGCTACTTGGTTGTCAATTGAATCTGCCCCAAGTCGGCGGGCTTCCCCGATTCGACAGTGAAGCGAACCTCGGACGCTTTGGGATCCGAGTACCGGCCGTTGAGCTTGTCCGGCCCGCCATAGCTCATGGTCATCAGGTTGCGTTGGCCCCACATAAACGTAAGCGTGTACTCGCCCGGCGGCACGCCGTCGCTCGACTCGTAAGTGGAAATCTGGAATCTTCCGTTCTGATCGGTCACGCCGGACGAAGTCGTGGGCATTTCCGTATCCAATCCCTTGACGTCATTACAGGTCACGGCCACGTCCGCGGCCGGTTGACCATCCACATAAACCTCGCCCGTGACCGGGTAGGTCTCCTTGCGCACCGGGCCTTCTTCCGCGCAGGAACAGAGCAGCAGACACAGGCTGGCGGCAAAACACAATTGCATGGAAGGCAATCTCATCGCTTGTCTCATCCTCAACTCGACAGGGTTCCCGTGATACAAACGGCGGTTTCTCCGGATCGATCGAAACGACTATTCGAGACTCGCCTCGCCACCGGCGCGCGTAATGCGTGCCGCCAAAGCATATTGAGCAATCGTCTCGGAGAGGAATTGCACCGAACCGTCGCACATCAAAAACTGCGCTCCGCCGGGATGGAAGCTGTAGTAGCTCAGGCCACGGCCATTGTTGCAGTTGATACCGCACGGCCCGCCACTCGTTCCGTATCTTCCGTCGTAGAGCGCACCCGAGTGCCAGTGTTCGCCATTGAGGAAGTCCCCCCAGCCGCCGCCGTTGACCCCAATGGCGATGGCCACCGTGTAGGGAGTAAGATCCGCATCGGTCGCGGGCCTTCCTCCTTTCAGATAGATCGCATTTCCCCCGACGCGTTCCCCCAGAAGGATCGTGTTGGACGTGCCGTCGAGTATATCGGACAGACGACTCGTGTTTGTATCGGTGTAAAGAGGCGGCGCATTCGCATAAACCCTGATCGACCCGCCGGCGTCCGTGGGGGCGGGCTTCCCGGCATAGGCGAGAGTCCGGAAAGTGGACCGCACTCCGGAAGAAACACAATAGTCCGAGGGCGCTGCCGACCAGGAGATATTGAATGGCGGCATGCCTGTGCTTATGGCACCGGCGGGAACGTTGGCCGTGTAGTATCGGTCACTGCCGGGAGCCGAGGGGCATATGAACGCATCCAACTTTGTATTGATGACGGCCATATTCGACGCGATAACGGCGGCGGGAAATCCCAAGCCGGCGCCCTCGTTGATCGTCGGCACGCGGCTGTCATAGCGATCGTATAGCGGCGTCTGTTCGATGAAGGGCAGAATGCGCGTGCCCCAGCATTGGATGTTAAAGTCTCCCGTCACAAGAAAGCCGAACGGCAACGTCTTGAACGTGTCCTCGTAGTTAAGCAAGCCCAAGCCGAGTTGCTTGAGATTGTTCGAGCACTGCGCCCGCCTCGCGGCCTCACGCGCCGCCTGCACGGCAGGCAGCAGCAGCGCGATCAAGATGCCAATGATGGCAATCACCACCAACAATTCCACCAGCGTAAAACCGCGCCGGCGCCTGCGACTCTGTATCCGGCCTGACATTGGGCGACCTCCTCAAAGAAAGAAGATGAACGTACCGGTTGTCAACTCGGGCTCGCGCCCGAGACCAAAGCCGAGTTTTCCCACCCCGCAAAAATGTCGCATTGCCAATTCCGGAACCACTTCATTGGTCCAAGATTACCGTCCATTATGGTAAAGAAAACTATGCCAGTCAACATTTTCGCGCAGTCGCTGCGACGTCTGCGGTTTCACTGCCGATTTTGGACCTGACCTGGGTGCGGGAAAAGCCACAGTCGTCCTCTTCTTGACTCTGATCCAGCGCGAATACGACCGCTTCCAGCGGCGGATGAAGCGAATACGAGGATTCTTCTTGGCCGAAGGCCATCGTCACCGTAGCCTGGGGCAGCAATCCACCACAACAATTGGCTAAATACCATACTGAGGCTGCATGACCCTTTGTCCAAAGAAGACCGCAGGCAACCGACGGTAGATCCCGCTTGCACGTCGGGATTCTTGCTGGAAAAAGTGGTTCCTGCTACGCTGTTTTAAGGCATGTGAACATCGCGATCCCGTGGAAAGGCAAGGCTATGTCCACGACAAGCAAGACGTCGTTTATTCGTTTCGACGAGTTCTGTCTGCTGGTCAGGGGCGCCCAGAAGGCTGATCTCATTGACGGAGTCATCTACATGGCCTCGCCCGATAATACCGACGCCAATAGGCTGAACGGCTGGCTCTATACATTGATGAGCGTGTTTGCCCGTCAGAAGGACTTGGGGCAGGTGTTTGTTTCCCGTGTCGCGTTTCGGCTGGATGACAGTAACGGGCCTGAGCCGGACATCGGTTTCGTGCGCAAGCAGCGCCTTCATCTGGTCAAACGTGGACGTGTCGACGGTGCGCCGGACTTGGCGGTGGAGATCGTTTCGCCGGACAGTGTCGAGCGGGATTACGGCAAGAAACGCGAGCAATACGAGCGATACGGGGTCGAGGAGTATTGGATCGTCGATGAACTGGAGGAGAAAGTCACCCTGCTGCTTTTGCAGACCAGCGGGCGCTACCGGGAAGTATCGCCCGAGAAGGGAGTGTTGCACAGCCAGGCTTTGCCCGGTTTCTATCTGCGGCCGGAGTGGTGCTGGCAGGATCCACTGCCCAGTGAACTGAGGTTGCTCGACGAGATGCTGAAGGAGGGCATTTGATCCGCATGGCCCTGGAATTCACCCACGAATTCTTCTGAGATACCGTTCTGTTAGGGCCTCTAAACCGAAGGCAGTCCGCTTCGGCGGGGCAGGTTCCGCTCCGCAAGCGGAACCTACGAATGGCCACCGACGTCCGAGCCGTAACCGGCTTTGCAGGGGCGAATCGTCGCGCCACCTTAATAGGGCAAGGCAGCCACCCGCAGCGGCTTATGGCAAGATCGTCGCCGCGGAAATCTCCCCCACCTGGCGCCCCTGCACAACAAGCGGAATCGCTTCGGTGGAGCCAAAATCGCGACGTGCGCCATAATCACACGACTCGGCGGAACCGTACGGATCGCTGTAGACTTCGACGCGGCGATCCACGAGATTCACGATCCAGTACACCGCGATCCCGGCCTCGGCGTAGATACGCTTCTTGGTCGTTTGATCGCGTCGGAGACTCACGTCCGCGACCTCCAAAACCATGCCCACGTCTTGTGAGTACGGATGGCGCTCCCGGTAATCGCGAACTTGTCCTCGCACCACGGCCGCATCCGGTTCGGGCTCACTTGCCGAGAGTGTGATCGGTTCTTGAGACCTGACGAACCATCCGGCCGGCAAAATCCCCTCAATCGCTTTCCGTACCAGTTCAGTCGCTATGCTGTGAGCGGGTTTCTTGATCATCTTCGGCGCCACCCAGCCATCGAGAAGTTCTACGGGAGCATCTTCCGCGAGAATTCCGACGCGGGCCATTTCGTGATAGTGCTCGACGGACAGCCGGCAAACGAAATCCGTGGGAATAGCGGCGTTGAGGCCCGGAAGCAGGCATTTGTCATGTGTCATTGGTCATTTGTCATTTGTCATTGGGATGCGACTCGCCCGCGCTCCTCAGTTGGGGAAATGGTGCTGGTAGTGCTATCCCCCTTTTCATGGTAAGCAGGCTCTGGCCGCAGGTCAATCAGACTGCTCCGTTTGGAGGTAGAGGCCCTAACAAAATGGGGACTGGCTCCGAACGAAGCATCTATAAAACACGCAGAATACGTGTCCGGGCGAGGTGCCTCTCCCCGTTCTGTTAGGGCCTCTAAACCGAAGGCAGTCCGCTTCGGCGGGGCAGGTTCCGCTCGGCAAGCGGAACCTACTGGCCCCTATCGTCGCATGACCGGCTCGGCGGCGCCGGGATCGGCCGGCCGCCATGCCTGCTCGTCGGGTTTGCTGACGCCGTCCTGATAGACGCCCGCCTCGTCGATGCCGTCGCCGTTGAAATCGCCGGTGACGGGCCGGTCGTGGGGACCGCCGAGTTGGAACGTGCGGTCGTGGGCGTCGAGCTTGTGGTCGCCGTTGCTGTCGAGCCGCCAGAGGCCGTCGCGGAAGAGCCCCAGGTCGTCGATGCCGTCGCCGTTGAAATCGCCGACGACCGGCAAGTCGCCCTCCTGGCCCATCTGGAGCATCAGGTCGCCGCGGCTCCAGCGTCCGTCGCCGTCCATGTCCAGATACCACGTGCCGTGGCGGAACAACCCGATGTTGGTTACTCCGTCGCCGTTGAAGTCGCCCGTCACCGCCCGGTCGCCCTCGCCGCCGTACTGGAAGACATGGTCGATCAAGTCGTTGCGCAACTCGCCGGCTGAGGTCCGCTTGAGCGTGCGGCAGCCCGAGGTCGCTTCCTCAGCGGCGGGCGGCACGTTCTTCCGACGTCCGATCTGCTCGTTGGCCAGATCGGGCAGGCCGGGCTCCGCTTCGATGGCACGTTCGTCGCCGGCCCAGACGCGGCCGAAGATGCCGATGTCGGTCTTGCCGTCGCCGTCCCAGTCGCCGGTGACGGGCTGATCGCCCGCCTCGCCCAAACGAGCCCAGAGGTCGCCCTGGTCCCAAACGCCGTTGCCGTTGAGATCGATGAACCAGAGGCCGTCGAAGAAGACGGCCACTTCATCGATGCCGTCGCCGTTGAAGTCGCCCGTCAACGGTGTGGCCCCTTCCAGGCCGAAAATGAACTGGTGCGTGACGGCGCCGTTGGCGTCGGTCAGGGTCCATTGGCCCCGGTCCAACGGCGATCCTGTCCAGGAGACCGGATTGAACATGGGGCTGTCGTACATCGTCATCATTTCGATGCCGCCGTTCTCCCGCCGCGGCTGCCCCGCGTTGAGCACGCTGAGGTGCCAGGTGCAAGTGATCGGAGTACCGCCGCCGCCGCGAAACGGCTGGATGACCCGCTGGGCGGTCGCCGGCTGGAAAAAGACGGCCTGGACCATTTCCGGAGGCATGGGAATCAGGTTGGATGCCGGTGGCGGAGCCGGATCCTGGCGCGGGGGCGGCAGGATGGGCGGAGGCGCCGGCACCTCGACCATCACGACCTCGCTGAAATTGTAAGAGACTGCACGGTCGCCCGCCGCCAGCGGAATGCGGATGATCGCATCGAAGTTCGGATCGACCACCAATTGTTGCAGCGTCTGTGGCGAGATATTCGAATTGGTGTTGACCGCCAGACCGCCCTTCGAGCCGGCCGTGTCCAAGCTGTCCTGGTAGCCTTCCGGTTGGACTTCCAGAATCGTGTAGACGCCGGGCCTGAGGTTGGCGAATTCGTAATAGCCGTTGGCGTTGGTCACTGCCGTAATCGGGCGGCCGGCGGCGTCGAGAATCGCGGCCCCATTGGCGTCGCCAAGGTGCAGGGTGACGCCGGCAATGGGAATGTCGTCGGGAGTAAACTGCCCGTCCCGCAGGCCCACCGGATCCGGCGCCGCCTCGCCTTCTTCGTAGGAGATTTCCGGGCCGTCCTGGAAGACGTAGCCCGAGATCTTCGCGGGCGGCAGCTCGCAGAAGTTGTACTCAACCGCCGCGGCGCCCGACGCCAAGACCACCTGGGTGATGCGGTCGTTGGCCAACGAGCCGCCCGCCGTGCCGACATAGTCCTTGCCGTCGAAGTAGTCCGCCGGCTGCACTTCCTCGACGCCGTAGACGCCGGGCCGCAGATCGGTGAACGCGTATTGACCGCTGGAATCGGTGAGCGCCGAAGCGATTCGCTCGCCGGAAGCATCGAGCAGGTAAACCGTGACTCCGCCGAGGACTTTCTCGCCGGAATCGTACTTGTCGTCTTCATCGCCGTCGACGAAGACCCGCCCGCCGATGCTCGCCGGGCGAAGTTCGCCGAAGTTGTAGTTCTTGCCGTGGATGCCCGAACCGAGTTGGACTCCGCTGATCTTGTCGCCGGGGTTTTCCGCAGTTCCGCCCGCCGTGCCCGGGGTATCCGTGCCGTCGTAGTAACCTTCCGGCTGGACTTCCGCCACGCCGTAGGTATTGCCCGGCCGCAGTCCGTCGAAGCGGTAGAAGCCGGCGGCGTCGGTAACGGTCGTAACACCGGTGGCATTGCCCTCGGCGTCCAACAGTTTGAGAGTCACTCCGGCAATGCCTGCTTCCCCTGCATTGCGCTGGCCGTTGTCGTTGTCGTCGACGTACACGAAGCCCGACAGGCTGACCGGCAGCAGTTCGCAGAAGTCGTAGTGAACCGCCGCGGTTCCCGAGACAAGCGTGATGCCGATGATCGAATCGGGTGGCAATCGCGTTCCGCCTTCGGAGCCGGGATGATCGCTGCCGTCGAAATAGCCGGCCGGCTGCACTTCCTCGACGCCGTAGACGCCCGGCGCCAGGCCGATGAACTCGTACTCGCCGTTCTCGTCGGTGACGGTGCTGGCGATGCGATTGCCCTGGGCATCGAGCAGGTGGACGGTTACCCCGGCAATCAACGTTTCGCCCGGGTCGAGCCGGCAATTGCCGTTGGCGTCGGCCAGCACGCGACCGCTGATCGAGCTGGGGAGAATTTCCAGGAAGTCGTAGTTGACCCCCGTCGTGCCGGAAACCAGCGTGATGCCGGAGATCGAATCGGGCGCCAGCAGCGAACCGCCGGCGGTGCCGACGTGGTCGCGTCCGTCGAAGTACCCTCCCGGCTGCACCTCCTCGACACCGTAGCTACCTGGCGCAAGATTGGTGAACTCGTACCTGCCGGCGTTATCGGTCACCGTGCTTTGAATTCGGTTTCCCTGACCGTCAAGCAGGTGGACGGTCACCCCGGCGAGCTTCGTCTCGCCGGCGTCGATCAGACCGTTGCCGTTGGCGTCGGCGACGACGTGGCCGCTGATTGAGCTGGGGAGGATTTCCAGGAAGTCGTAGTTGGCCCCCATTGTGCCGGACACCAGCGTGATGCCGGTGATCGAATCGGGCGCCAGCAGCGAACCGCCGGCGGTGCCGACGTGGTCGCGTCCGTCGAAGTACCCTCCCGGCTGCACCTCCTCGACACCGTAGCTACCCGGCGCCAGGTTGGTAAACTCGTACCGGCCGCCGTTATCGGTTACCGTGCTTTGAATGCGGTTTCCCTGACCGTCAAGCAGATGGACGGTCACGCCGGCGAGCTTCGTCTCACCCGCGTCGATCAGGCCGTTGCCATTGGCGTCGGCGACGACGTGGCCGCTGATCGAGCTGGGAAGGATTTCCAGGAAGTCGTAACGGACTGCCTCGGTGCCTGAAACGATCGTGATATCGACGATCGAATCGGGGGCCAGCAGGCTGCCGCCGGCGGAGCCAACCTTGTCGGCGCCGTCGTAGTAGCCACCGGGCTGAACCTCCTCCACGCCATAAACGCCGGGGGCCAGGCCGGTGAACCGATATGCCCCGTTGGCATCGGTCAGCGTGGTGGCGATCTGGTTGCCCTGGGCGTCCAGCAGGCGAACGGTCACGCCGGCAATCGCGGTGTCGCCGGCATCGTACTGACCGTTGCCGTTGCGGTCCGCCAGCGTGAAGCCGCTGATGGAACTGGGCACCAGTTCCCCGAAGTTGTAATGAAGCCCCGCCTGCCCGCTCGTCAGGCGAATGCCGCCGATGCGATCGCCCGGGTTTTCGGCCGCGCCGCCGGCAGTGCCGGCCGCGTCGATCCCGTCGAGATAACCGCCCGGCTGAATCTCATCCACCCGGTAGTCGCCCGGCATCAGCCCCCCGGCACTCCAGGCGCCTGTCGCATCCGTCGTCACCTGCAGCGGCGACGGCGCCGGACCGGACGGAGGCAGGTAGCTGACCAGCACGACGGCGCCGCCGATGCCTGTCTCGCCGGCGTCGAAGACGCCGTTGTTGTTGGCGTCGTGGTAGACATGGCCGCTGAGGGTTGCGGGCCTCGCTTCCGCGAAATCGTTGTCGACGCTGTCTTCGCCGCCCAGCAAGGCAATCCCGCTGATCTCGTCGGCGCCGGTGACACTGCCGCGCGTTGCTCCCGCCACATTCCCCGCGGCGGCCCCAATGCTGAAGTAGCCGGTCGGCTGGGTTTCCAACACACGGTAGCTCCCCGGCAACACGTCCTTGAAGAGGTAGTTGCCGTCGGCGTCGGTGACGGCCGTTTGGCCGGTGGCGACGTACTGGCCGCCCTCCAGCTTGTAGAGTGAAAGCGTGACGCCGGCAATGCCTTCCTCGCCCGCGTCCTGGCGGTTGTCGAGATCGATGTCCTCGTAGACCGTGCCGGCAATCGTGATCGGCAGCGGAGTCTGCTCGACGGCGAACACGGCCCCGGCGGTGTGGACGGGTCGGGGATCGGTGCTCGGCGGAGTGTATTCGTCGCGCGGCAGGTCGAGCCCGGAGGCGTCGAGTTTGGCGTTGTAGAAATCGAAGAAGATATCTGTGCCGGTGGCTTCGTAGAAATGCGGCGCGGCGAAGGTGGCCACCAGCCGAGAACCCTCGAATTCATTGCCTTCGGCGACGGCGTTGGCCCCGAGGTAGCCTTGCTCGTCGACATCGACGGTGAACAAGAGCCGTTCGCCGGGGTCGAATCCGCTGAATCGGATCACCAGTTGCGTGCCGCCGTCGGCGACGGAAAACTGCACTGAGTCGATCCCCGTCTGATCGACGACCGCAATCGGTACGGAACCGAAGGCTCCGCTGCCTCCGGCGGTGGTGTCGAAGAGGACGTCGCCGATCGTGAGGCCGTCGCCCGCCTTGTCGGTATCGATGACCAACTCGGTCAACTGGGTGCCGGGGGCGCCGCCGGTGAAGGTAATGGAAATCACGTCGCCCGCGATGTCCTCGCCGGTCGCCTCCTCGAAGTAGACCGCTCCGATCTGGATCGGCGAAGCCGAGAGAAGTTGTCGCGGCTCGACCTCCTCAAATCGGCAGATTCGCAGGAGCCGATTGGAGAGAGACAATCGCTGATTCGACTTCTGGCTCCGCGTGCGGCGCCAACCCCGGAACTTCCGTAGCAATCCCACGGCTACCTCCATGTACACCGATTGACTTGGATGGTTCGCGGACTCCCGAGCGACTCGAGACTCCACTTGCCGGCGCGACGAGGCCGGCCGCAAATGTCTAACGCAGCGATGTGACGGACGTGGCGCCGCCCGCGCCGAGTTGCCAGAGTCGGACCGTGGTGTCGAAGCTGCCCGACACCAGGGCCTGGGCCGTGGCATCCCAAGCCAGCCCCGAAACGGAGCCGGTATGCCCAACCAACCGGAATTGTTCCGCTTGCGAGCCGAGATCCCAAAGGCGGATCAGGTTGTCGCTGGCCCCGGCGGCCAGCCGCCCCTCGCCGCAAAAGACCAGGCAGAGAATTTTGCCCGGCCGCGACGGCAGGTTTCCGGCCAGGCTCCCGTGGGACGTGTCCCAAAGGAGAATGCTCCGGTCTTCGCCGGCGCTGGCCAGCAGTCCGCCGTCCGGCGAGTAGGCCAAGGCGTGGATCCGCCGCGTATGGCCTGCGAGTTCGTGAAGCCGACTGCCGGATTCCGCATCCCAAATGCGAATCACGCTGTTGCGACCCGCGGCCGCAATCTGTCGGCCGCCGGGCGAGAACACCAACGCCCGGACATCCGGCGCCGAAGCCTGCAGGGTGCGGACGATCGCACCGGTGCGACCGTCGTAGAGGCGAATTTTTTCGTCGGAACCGCCCGCGGCCAGCAAGCGATTGTCCGGACTGAAGACCAGCGACTGCACACTCGCCTCCGCGGCCGACAGCGTTCGGTAGGATTGGCCGCTGGAAACCGACCAGAGTCGGATGGCGCCGTCGTCGCCGGCGGTGGCAAGCACTTGGCCGTCCGGGCTAAAGGCCGCGGCGCGGACCCAGTCGGCATGACCGGCCAACTGCCTCTGCACACTGCCGGTCCGCGTGTCCCACAGCCTCACCAGGTGGTCATCGCCGGCGGTGGCAAGCACTTGCCCCGAGGGGTGTAAGGCAACGCTGGAGACAACCGGCACTTTGTCCAGCAGGACTTTTCCGTCGAGTTGGATTACCTGGCTCGGCTTCAATTCCGCGATCGATTCGCCATGCACCGCCGAGGCCAACAGGGTCGCCAGGGCCGGCAAAAGCCATAAAGTTGTGTTTCGGAAGTTGCGCATACGATCCGCCCGAATTCGAGGAATACTGCGCAACGAGCCATGCGTAGCCCGCCGCTTACCTCCTTCATCGGACGAAAGAGAGCGTGTTGATTAGGCGAATTCTCAAGAGGTTGCCGACAAAGCAGGAAATAGCGGTTAGGCAATATAGGCAATATGTCGCCGGGCGGCAGGGATATTTTTGATAGGCTGGGTTGTCAAAAATGCGGGCAGCGCGTAGGATCCATTTGAGGTGAGTGGCAGGAAATTCATCGTGGCGGGCCAACAGAGCTTATAGGTAGAACGACGGTAATGAGTGTAGCGGCATCCAGTTCCGACGCAGACCTGCTCGACATGCTCCGGTCGCAGGGACCGATGAGCGTGACTGACATGGCAGGCGCGTTCGAGGTGACGCCGACCGCCGTCCGCCAGCGACTGAGCCGGCTGATGGCCCACGGTCTGGTAGGCAGACAAGCCATTCGGGTTGGTCGAGGCCGCCCAAAACACAGGTACGATCTAACTCAAAAGGGTATACGGCTGACGGGATCGAATTTTACGGATTTGGCCCTTGTTCTCTGGAGGGAGATTGGGGCAATCGAGGATCGGGAGGTGCGCAAGACTCTCTTGACGCGCGTGGTGCGGGCGCTGGCCAGCGGTTACGCCCGCGAAATGGAGGGCAAAACCACCGGTGAGCGGATGCGTTCGCTGAGTCGGCTGCTCGGGCAGCGCCGGGTGCCGTTCTCGGTGGACGGCGACGACGCGCTTCCCGTGCTGACCGCCCATGCCTGCCCTTACCCGGAACTGGCGGAAAAAGACCGCAGCATCTGTGTTTTGGAGAAGATTCTCTTTTCGGAGTTGTTGGGGCTGGAGGTTCAGCTTTCGCAGTGCCGGCTGGACGGGGCCGCGTCGTGTCAGTTCCAGGCCAAGTGACTCACCGATATACTGAGTGGTTTGTCGAGAGGGGCCCGCGGTGGTCTCCTCTCCGTGCCGCGATAATGGGGCGTGGTTCAAAAACGGGGACTGGCTCCGAGCCAAGTAGCTTCTGCCGGTGAAAAACACGGTTCGGCGAGGTGCCTGTCCCCGTTTTTGAGCCATGCCGAAAATGGGCGACTATTACGAGAGACAAACCCTACCATGAACCAACCTTGGATTGAGGGACGCCTGGAAGAGGGCGTCGTGACGACTACGATCGAGGAGGCGATCAACTGGGCTCGCCAGTCGAGCCTCTGGCCGGCGACCTTCGGGCTGGCCTGTTGCGCCATCGAGATGATGTCGGCCGGGGCGAGCCGCTTCGACCTGGACCGGTTCGGGGCCGGCGCCTTCCGGCCATCGCCCCGCCAGGCCGACCTGATGATCGTCGCCGGTACGGTGACGTATAAGATGGCCAGCCGGGTTCGCCGTCTCTACGACCTGATGCCGGAGCCGAAGTACGTGATCGCCATGGGCGCCTGTACCAGCGGCGGCGGGCCGTATTTTCAGCACGGCTATCACGTCGTCAAAGGAGTCGACCTCGTCGTGCCGGTCGACGTGTACGTACCCGGTTGTCCGCCGCGGCCCGAATCGTTGATCGAGGGGCTGATGCGGCTGCAAGAGAAAATCGCGGGCCACAAGATCGCCAAGCGATCCACTGCCGACGGCGCCGGTCGATGGACGAATTTCGGCCGGGCCGGAATTAAAGTCGACGACCAGTTGCCGATGCCGCACCATAGCGGCTTCGTCCAGATCGAGGACGTCAAACCGCTGTTCCACCACCAGAAAGTCAAGCCTTCATGAACGATACCCTCCAGATTGTCGATCTGTGCGTTAGTGTGGAAGAGAAGCCGATCCTCAAGGGGGTCGACCTCGAGATCCGCCGCGGGGAAGTGCATGCCTTAATGGGCCCCAATGGCTCCGGCAAGAGCACGCTCGGGCTGGCGGTCATGGGGCATCCCAGTTACCAGGTCACCCGCGGCAGCGTGTTGCTCGACGGCGAGAACCTGCTGGAAATGGGGCCGCACGAGCGGGCGCGGCGGGGAGTGTTCATGGCCTTCCAACGTTCGGTGGCGATTCCGGGCGTTAAAATGGCCGACTTCCTCCGCCACGCCACGACCAACGTCCGCAACCCGGATCGCAAGGAGGGAGAGGAATTGATCCCGATGCGGCAGTTTCGCAAGGAGCTGCGGGAGAAAATGGAACAGCTCCGCATGGATCCGGAGTTCGCCCGCCGTTATGTCAACGACGGCTTTTCCGGCGGAGAGATGAAACGGGCCGAGATCCTGCAATTGGCGATGCTCCGCCCTCGCTTTGCGATCCTCGATGAAACCGACAGCGGGCTGGACGTCGACGCCGTGCGGCTGGCGAGCCAGAGCATTGCGGAGATCGGCGGCCACGACATGGGCATCCTGATCATCACGCACCACGAACAGCTTCTCGAGCACAACCGGCCCGACTACACGCACGTGATGCTCGGGGGGCGGATCGTGGAGACGGGCGGCCCCGAGTTGGCGGCGGAGTTGCACAAACGCGGTTACGATCGCATCCGCGCCTCCTATCCGCAGGCCGCCGCCGAGGAACAGGCAATGGAGAACATTGCCCAGAACGTCGCGATGAGCGAAGCCTAACAACCCTTAGATACGATCGGTGCAACCATCATGGCTACCGACCTGCAAACCCCGCAGCAACCTCCCGAAATGTTCGGCGAGATCAATAAATACGATTTCCGCAACGAGGAACGGTACGTCTTCAAGTCGCGCAAGGGGCTGGACGAGCGGATTGTGGCCGAGATCTCGGAAATGAAGAAGGAGCCGGAGTGGATGCGCCAGTTCCGGCTGGAAAGCCTCAAGATCTTCGAGTCGAAACCGGTTCCCCGTTGGGGCGGCAATATCGATATCAAGTTTCAGGACGTCTACTACTACATCCGGCCGACCGACCGGCAGGAAAAGTCCTGGGACGACGTTCCCGAAGACATCAAGCGGACCTTCGACAAACTCGGCATCCCCGAAGCGGAAAAAAAATTCCTCGCCGGCGTCAAGGCTCAGTACGAGAGCGAGGTCGTCTACGGCTCGCTCCGCGAGGATCTTTCCGCCCGCGGCGTGGTCTTTACCGACATGGATTCGGCGGTGCGCGATCACCCCGATCTTGTGCGGGAGTACTTCAGCACGATCATCCCTCCGACCGACAATAAGTTCGCGGCGTTGAATTCAGCCGTCTGGTCGGGCGGGTCGTTCATCTACGTGCCGCCCGGTGTGCATATCGACTTTCCGCTGCAAGCCTATTTCCGCATCAACGCCGCCAACATGGGGCAGTTCGAGCGGACGCTGATCATTGTCGATGAAGGGGCGAGTTGCCATTACGTCGAGGGCTGCACCGCGCCGATGTACAGCACGGAGAGCCTCCATTCGGCGGTGGTCGAAGTGGTCGCCCGCCGCGGGGCGAGGGTCCGCTACACGACAATCCAGAACTGGGCGAACAACATTTACAATCTCGTCACCAAGCGGGCCGTCGGTTACGGCGATTCGCTGGTCGAATGGGTCGACGGCAACCTGGGAAGCCGGCTGACGATGAAGTACCCGGCCGTCTACATGAAAGAGCCGGGAGCGCGCGCCGAGATCCTTTCGGTGGCCTTTGCTTCGGCGGGGCAACACCAGGACGCCGGGGCCAAGGTGGTTCACTTAGCGCCGCATACCTCCAGCCGCATCATCTCCAAGTCGATCTCCAAGAACGGCGGCCGAGCCAGCTACCGCGGCCTGGTGAAGATCGAGCCGGGAGCGAAGAAGTCGAAGTCGAGCGTCGTCTGCGACGCCCTGATCCTCGATCCCAAGAGCCGCAGCGACACCTATCCCTACATCGAACTGCAGGAACAGGACGTGACGGTGGGCCACGAGGCGAGCGTTTCCCGCATCGGCGAAGAGCAGCTCTTCTACCTCACCAGCCGCGGACTGACTGAGGCGGAGGCCAGCACGATGATCGTGGCCGGCTTCATCGAGCCGCTGGTCAAGGAACTGCCGATGGAGTATGCGGTTGAGATGAACCGCCTCATCGAGCTGCAGATGGAAGGCTCGGTCGGTTAGGATCGGCAGACAGGCTGCAAACCCGCCCCACGGCGGTTGATCTTTCCAGGCATCAGACGCGGAACCAACGAGTAGCGACATGATCGGAACGACAGTCCAGACAGGATTCACCCGGGAAGCGTTCGACGCCTTCGTCGATTCGCGGCGAGAACCGCCGTGGCTCGTCGCGCAGCGTCGCGAGGCATGGCAGGCGTTCGAGCGGCTTCCCCTGCCCAATGGTGGCATGGAAGAGTGGCGGCGGACCGACATTCGTATGTTTCGATTCAGCCGTTTTGGCTTGCCGTCGCCGCCGACCGCCGGGACGGCGTCGCCGGCGGCGCTTCTGGCCGAGGACGTCGAACTCGCCGGACGCACAGCCACGCTCGACAGCCATCCGCTCTACGGCGAACTCGGCTCAAAGTGGGCCGAGCGGGGTGTGCTCTTCGGCAGCCTCGACGATCTGGCGATCGAGCGCGAGGACGTCGTCCGCCCGAACCTCTTCACCAGGGCCGTCGATCCGCTGGCCGACAAGTTTTCGGCGCTGCACGCGGCCTGCTGGTCCGGCGGAACCTTGCTCTACGTCCCGCGCGGCGTTGTGATCGATGAGCCTTTGCACATGCTTTCCGGCCTGTCGCCCGACGGCGCCGACCTGGGTCACACGCTGGTTGTTCTCGAAGAGGGCGCCGAGGCGACGCTGCTGGCCGAGACGGCCAGCCTCGACCCCGCTGCCTCCGGCCTGCACGCCGGCGCGATTGAGATTCTCATGGCGCCGCGGGCTCGGTTGCGCTATGTCAACCTGCAGAATTGGGGCACGGGCGTTTGGCACTTCGCCCATCAGAAGGCGCTGGTCGACCGCGACGGCAGCCTGCAGTGGACGATCGGAGCGTTGGGCAGCCGGCTGGCGAAGGTCAACCAGCACGTGGCGCTGGTGGGCGAGGGCGCCGAAGCCCAGGTCAACGGCGTGATGTTCACCGAGGGGAAGCAGCATCTCTCCTATCACACCTTACAGCACCATGCCGTGCCGCATTGCCGCAGCGATCTTCTCTACAAGGGCGCGCTGCAGGACCGTTCGCAACTCGTCTGGCGCGGGATGATCCACGTCGACAGGGATGCCCTGAAAACCGACGCCTACCAGCGGGATGACAATCTCATCCTCTCCGACACCGCCCGCGTCGACTCGATTCCGGGGCTGGAGATCCTGGCCGACGACGTCCGCTGCTCGCACGGCGCCACGGCGGGCCGCGTGGACGACGAGCAGGTCTTCTACGCCTGCAGCCGCGGTCTGACCCGCAAGGAAGCGATCCGCATGATCGTGGCGGGGTTCTTCCAGCAGGTGTTCGATCGGATTACCATCCCGAGTGTCCGCGATGCGCTGGGCGACGCAATCCGCCGCAGAGTAAGGGAGTACACCTAAGATGGCTGAATTTGTACCCGTCTCGAAGGTTTCCGAGTTGCCCGACCCGGGCAAGATGGTGGTCGAGGTCGAGGACCGGCTCGTGGCACTCTTTCACGTCTCAGGCACGTTTTGGGCCATCGACGACGTCTGCACGCACGACGGCGGGCCGTTGGCCGACGGCACCTTGACGGACCATATCATCGCCTGCCCTCGCCACGGGGCGAAATTCGACATCCGCACTGGCAAGGTTCTGACCATGCCCGCCACGCGCGACACGGTCGCGCACGAAGTCAAGGTGGAAGGCGACGATGTGCTGGTAAAGCTGAACGAAGAATAAGTAAAGTCAAGAGTCGAGAGTCAAGAGTCAAGAGCCAGGCAAAAGGATCGGCTCTTGACTCCGGTTTGGCTCCTGACTCTCGACTCTCGACTCTTGACTGGGAAGCCAAAGATGCCGATCACCGAAGATACCGTTTACGCCGCTTTGCGGCAGGTGCAGGATCCGGAACTCTTCATCAACGTCGTCGATCTGGGGTTGATCTACGAGGTGACGGTGACCGACGCGGGCGAAAAATCGGACATTGTCGTGAAGATGACGATGACCAGCCCGGCGTGTCCGGCCGCTCCGCAACTCGTTCAGGACGTGAAGGACGTTCTGGG
Organism: Rhodopirellula sp.; assembly: GCA_012728855.1. Classification (GTDB taxonomy): domain Bacteria; phylum Planctomycetota; class Planctomycetia; order Pirellulales; family Thermoguttaceae; genus JABWBD01. Next base: position 45,506 of record JAAYEH010000542.1, read on the forward strand.
CGACCTGGGGGAAGAGGTCGGCAAGGTTGACGTCGAAGTGGTCATGAGCCCGCCCTGGACTCCGGATCGCATGACCGAAGAAGCGCGGGACGAACTGGGCATGTACTGAGGAAGATCTTAGAACTTAGATCTTAGGACGTAGACTCAGGTTGTTGGCCACCCTGAGTTCTAAGAACTAAGATCCAGGAACGAAGACCACCGTTACCGCAGCCGGAACTTGTCGTGGTCGACGAAGATCCGCAAGAGGACGTACCAGATATAGCCGATCAGCACTTCTCCCCCGCTGACGCCGGCGAAGTGAGTTCCGATTCCTTCCATGACGTTCTCCCTGCACGAACGGAAATCTAACAGCACGCTCATTGTATTCTAAGAGCCTATCCCAAAACCTTGGCGGAGAGGGGGACAGGCACATTTTGCTCCGAAGACTCCGCAAAATGAGCCAGTCCCCGGCGGTTTTGGGATAGGCTCTAATAATATCGGGCGTGCTAGATTGGTTCTTGTCAACCCATTGGATTTCTCCTCGCGCAGATTGTTAGGATCGTGTTAGCGAGCCTCAGGGTCCGAAACGAGCGGATGCGGCCATGGATGTCGAAAGGGCTGACTGCGGCGCACAAAGGAACGCCTGGTGTTGGCGGCCGTCAAATCCGCTTGAACTGCTTGTCCAGTTCTTCCCGGCTGAAGATCAGCGCCGTGGGACGGCCGTGCGGGCAGTGATGCGGATCGTCGATGAGCCAGCGCTGCTCCAACAGCGCCGAGATCTCTTCGGGCACGAGACGGTCGCCGGCCTTGATCGCCGCCTTGCAGGCGATCGTATGCAGCAGTTCGTCCATCGCATCGCGCTGGTCCGGGGTTTTGCCGCCTGAGATCAACGGCTCCAACAGGGCGTGGAGCACTTCGGCCGGGTTCATGTTGGCCAGCATCGCCGGATAGCTGGAAATCAAAAGAGTGTCGCCGCCGAACGGTTCGATCTTCAGCCCCAGCCGCGAAAGCGTCTCGCGGTTTTCCAGGGCAACGGCGACTTCCGAGGGGTTGAGATCGACCGGCTCCGGGACCAGCAACGCTTGGCTCTCGACCGGGCCCGACGCCACCCGCGCCTTCAACTGCTCGTAGAGAATCCGCTCGTGCAGGGCGTGCTGATCGATCACCATGATCCCGTCCTCGCTCTCGGCCACCAGATAGCGATTGTGGATCTGCAAGGCGTGGTTGGTCTTGTTGGGGCCGGCGACCGAGGCCGAAGGATTGGCCATGTGGTGCGGTGACGGCTCACCGGCAGCGTCTTCGCTTCCCGTCGCCCAAGCGCGGTCCAACCGCCTCAATTCCAGCGGAGACCGGACCGCTTCGCCGGGTTGGGGCGTCGAAGGGACGAAACCGAGGTCGCCCCCCTCGGAGGACGGCCGATCGGCGGTCCACGACTCCGTCTTGCCCTTCGCCCAATCGACCACCCGCTGCCGGAACTGCGCGGCCTGCTCGCTGTCGTGGGCGCCGGTCGGGTCTTCGTCCGGCGGCGTTTCGACGCGGGTGGAGAGGTCGGTGCTGAGAAACTTGGTGCGGAGCGTGGAAAGCAGTTGGCTATAAAGCTGGCCGGAGTCTTGAAAGCGAACCTCCAGCTTGGTGGGATGCACGTTCACGTCGACCAGTTCGGGCGGCATCTCCAGCGCGAGAAAAACGATGGGGAAGCGGCCGGTCATCAGCAGCCCCCGGTAGGCTTCGCTCATGGCGTGCTGCAGCGAGCGGTCGCGGATCGCGCGGCCGTTGAGAAAGAGGTACTGCATGCGGTTGTTCGCCCGGCTCTGGCTGGGATGGGCCACGTAGCCGGAAAGCCGTACCGCTCCGCTGCGGCTCTGGACGAAAATCATCTTTTCCGCCAACGGCCGACCCGCTACCAGGGCAATGCGTTCCAACCAGTCTTCCGTGCCGGGCAGCTCGAGCATCGGCCGATCGTTGTGGCGGAGCGTGAAGTGGATCGTCGGCTGCGCCAGCGCGATGCGGGTGAAGGCCTCGCTGACGTGGCCCAGCTCCGTCTGCATCGAGCGGAGAAACTTGCGGCGGACCGGCGTGTTGTAGAAAAGGTTGCGGACCTCGATGGCGGTGCCGACGGGAGCGCCGCAGGGAACCACTGGCGACGCCTCGCCGCCGACCACGGTGATCTCCGCGCCGCTCTCGCAGTCGGGCGTGCGGCTGCGGATCGAGAGGCGGCTGATCTCCGCGATCGAAGCCAGAGCCTCGCCGCGGAATCCCAGCGTGGCGATGCGAAACAGATCGTCGGCCGCGGCCAGCTTGCTGGTCGAGTGCGCGGCGACCGCCAGCGTCAACTCATCGGCCGCGATGCCCGCGCCGTTGTCGACCACCCGCACCATCTCCATGCCGCCGGCCTGGATCGAGACGTCGATCCGCGTCGCCCCGGCGTCGACGGAATTCTCCATCAGTTCCTTGACGACGCTGGCCGGGCGCTCGATCACTTCACCGGCAGCAATTTTGTTGACCAGACTCTGGGAGAGGCGGCGAATGCCGGGCATGTTAGAGCTGATATTCCTTGATCTTGCGATAGAGAGTCCGTTCGCCGACCCCCAACATGCGGGCGGCCTCCTCGCGATTGCCGCCGGCAATCCGCAAGGTCTCGGCGATGAAGAGCCGCTCGATGTCCTCCAACGGTCGGCCCACCAGGCTCACCAGCGACGCCGTCGGCGTCTCCTGGACCGGTTCCTCCGAACCGGACAGTTCTTCCGGGAGATCGTCCACGTCGAGCAGACCGTCGTAGTCGACCACGACCATGCTTTCGACCACGTTGCGGAGTTGGCGGACGTTGCCCGGCCAGTCGAACGCCAACAACCGGCGGCGGGCCGGCGGCGCGAGACCCCGGATCTGTTTGGCGTGTTTTTTGGCGAAGGCCTTCACGAAGTGATCGACCAGCACCGGGATGTCGGCGCTCCGCTCGCGGAGCGTCGGCAGACGAACGGTAACGACCTTCAGCCGATGGTAGAGATCGCTGCGGAAGGTGCCCGCGGCGATGGCGTCCTCCAGGTTGCGATTGGTGGCCGAGAGGATGCGGACGTTGACCTTGATCGGATCATTCGACCCGACGCGGGTGATCTCGCCGTTCTCCAAGACGCGGAGCAGTTTGATCTGCGTGGCCATCGGCATGTCGCCGACCTCGTCGAGGAAGAGGGTGCCGCCATTGGCGTACTCGAACTTGCCGACACGGTCGGTGGAGGCGTCGGTAAACGCGCCCCGGATGTGGCCGAACAGCTCGCTCTCGAGAATGTTCTCGCTCAAAGCCGCGCAGTTCAACGCGACGAACGGCTTGTTCTTCCGCGGACTGTTCTGATGAATCGCCTGCGCCACCAACTCCTTGCCCGTGCCCGTTGCGCCCTGGATCAGCACACTGGCATTGGTCGGGGCGATCCGCTTCAGCCGTTCGATCACGTCGTGCATCTGCGGGCTCTCGCCGATGACCCCCTCAAAACCGAACCGCTCGTCCAGCCGCCGCTTCAACTCCACGTTGGTCTGCCGCAGCCGGGCGTTCTGAGCCGCCTTCAACGTCACCGCCCGAAGCTGGGCCAGATCCAACGGCTTCAACAGATAATTGAACGCCCCCTGCTGCATGGCCGTCACCGCCGAGGGGATTGTTCCGTGGCCGGTGATGAGGATCACCTCCGAATCCGGCAATTCCTTTTTCGCCCGGCCGAGAATCTCCAGCCCGTCCACATCGTTCATCACCAAATCGGTGATAATGACATCGAACACCCGCTCCTCGATCTGACGGGCGCCTTCCATGCCCGAAGTGGCCACATGGCAGGCGAATCCGACGCGGTCCAGACTCTCGGCCACGACCTGCGCGTGGGCCTCATCGTTGTCGATGATGAGCACCTCAGGTTGGGGGGTGACGTTATCGTCGTTTGTGGATGGAGAGGGTGAATCGGCCATGTTAGTGATGATACCGTCTTGCCCGCCCTCAAACCAGAACCCGTGGACGAATGCAAGGCGACCGTCACGATCCGTGTCGCAAGCAAATCCGCAAGTTCGCACAGGATCGGTGAACTGGTTGCAGAAGGGCGCGTTCCCCGATTTCCGGACGGTTCCATCGAGGGAACACTCCAGCCCGAGGCAGCGGGCGGCCGACCTAGAAGACCACCGGATCGGTTCCTTTATCCACAACCAGGGGATGGTCGCATGCCCGAACCACGAAACGGACATTTCTTTTTATCCCCCAATCAGCCGGTTTCCTTGCCGCCGGGAACCTGGGCCATGGCGGTCTTTTTGTGCCTTATTCTTGTCAGTGGGCTGGCGGTTCACATCCGGACCATGCCGCAAGCCGATCGGGAAGTGCCGACCCTGGCAGTGGGAGCCGCACTGCCGGTATCGGAATCGCAGCCGGCCACCGCCTCCGCGGACGACCAGAGTCTGCGCGAACAGGCCGTCGGGGCCTGGCAGGACTTCTATGAAGGCAAGCGAACGATGACCCTCCGCCCGGACGGCACCGGAACAATGCTCGTTGAGCTAAGTGGATGGAAGGCCCGTCTCTTCACGCCGCGGCTGCGGCTCGACCTGGTTTGGTCGGTCGAGAACGGCAAGCTGCTTCGCCGCACCATCGGCGGCGAACCGGCGGACAAGGTCGAGTTCGTCAACCGCCGTGTCGGCGACCGCTGCGCCGAGCCGATCCTGCAACTCACCGCCGATCGCATGGTGCTTCTGGATCAGCGCGGCCAGCCGCGGTATGATTGGCGGCGGGCCCGGTGAGCCTGGGGGCAGGAACTCGCTTCCCGGCAGCCCGGCCGCTGATCAATCGCTTTGTCTTGGCCGTTCGCCTGACGACGGCCGAAGCGGGCCGAGTCTTTGTCGAGCGTTGGAGTTGCCCATGCCAATCGACCGTGAGACGATCCGCAAGACGGTTTGCGGGTTGATGCCGTCGGCCCAGGAATTCCTCCGCCGTTTGATCGCCTTTCCATCGACGTCGGGCAAGGAGCATGACCTGCTTTGCTGGGCGGAGGAGGAGTTTCGGCAACTCGGCCTGGAGGTCCAGCGCGTGCCGCTGGCCGATAGTCTCCGCGAAGACGAAGATTACTCCAGTCCGGTTGCAGATATCCGCTACGAGGGTCGCTTCAACCTCCGCCTCCGTCTGCCGGGAAGCGGCGGCGGCAAACGGCTGCTGCTGAATTCTCACGTCGACGTTGTTCCGCCCTCGCAGGGCCAGCAGAGCCCCTGGCAGGCGATCGAGCGCGACGGCGTTGTCTACGGCCGCGGCGCGTGCGACGCCAAGGGGCAGGTGGCCACGATTTACCTGGTTCTCGCTGCTCTCCGGACGCTCGACGCGCCGTTGGCGGGCGACGTGATCGCCCATGTCGTCAATGAGGAGGAAAACGGCGGCAACGGCACGCTGGCGATGGTCCGCGCCGGCGAGACCGCCGATGCCTGCATCGTGCTGGAACCTTCCACGAACAAGATCTTCTCGAGCGTTCGCGGCGCCGTCTGGTTCCGGATCCTCTGCCAGGGCAAAGCCGGTCACTCGGGCCGCGCCGGCGACACGGTGAGCGCGCTGGGGCTGGCCCGTAAAGCGATGGATCTTTTCGAGACCTACCACGACGATCTGCTTGCCGCCTCGCGAGGGATCCCGCTCTTCGACAAGTACGAAAACCCCATGCCGATCACCTTCGGCCGCTGCATCGCCGGCGACTGGCCCGCCACCGCGCCGGCGCGGGCGGTGGTCGAGGGCGTTCTGGGGCTGTTGCCCAACAAGACCCGCCACGAGGTGATGGACGAGATGCGCGCCGTGCTGGACCAAAGCGGCGACCAACGGCTTCGCGAACGGGTCACCGTCGAATTCATGTACCGGCACGACAGCCACGTCCTCGACCCGCACCATCCGCTGGTCGAGGGCCTCAGACAATGTTGCGTCGATTGGGAACTGCCCGTCGAAATCGACGCCCTCACCGCCTCCTGCGACTCTTGGTTCTACAACAACCAGCTTGGCATTCCCACTGTCGTTTACGGCCCCGGCACGCTCCGCTACGCCCACAGCAACGAAGAGCAAATCGCCCTGGACGACATCACCAACGCCGCCTGCGTCCTCACCGATTTCGCCGCCCAATGGTGCCAATGAGAGTCGAGGGTCAAGAGTTGAGGAAGCCTGGCGAAAAGGGGCTTGCCGGATACGATGGTCGCAGCCGCCGTGATCACCAAAAGATCAGGCGGCGGGCTTCAACGTCATCGGTGCAAGTTCGCCGC
>JAAYEH010000543.1 GCA_012728855.1 Rhodopirellula sp.
CAATGGCCAGCTCCAATAGCTCGGCCAGCTCTTCTCTCGTGAACTCACCGTGTGGATGGATGATCTTAATCAGACCCGACACAGTCTTGCGCACTGCCTTGACGTCGCGTGCGTTGAGGTGCGAGCCCAAAGAGAAGAACCGGTCGATGGCTTCCGTGAAGTTGTGCTTGCGCAGCTCCCGGAGCGCCTCGGCGAAGTAGTCAACCACGAAGCCATAGTGATCGGTAAAGAATTCCACCCGCATTTTGGGTACTTCCCATCCAGGAACGTAAAAATGCAGGCGGTCTAGGAAGGCCATGTCTTCGCGGATAACGTCTGGCATCGGCAGAAAGAGATGGGATGAGCGCACCATGACGTCCACCGCCTGATTGGTGTTACCGAACATCGCGACGGAAGCCATGCCCGTCAGGGCGTCCTTGCCTCGCGCAAAGGTCCCGGACTCGCAGTAGGTTTTCAGAGTCGTGACCACCTCCTTGGGCATCTTCTGCAAATCGGCTACCTCGTCGAAGGCGATGGCGTCCCAAATGCCCACGAGACCCATCTTGCCCGTCGCCATGTTGTAGAACAGGTTGGCGACGGTGGTAGGACCGGTGAGGAGAATCGTGTACGGCGACAGTTCCTGATAGGCGTAGCTCTTGCCCGTTCCACGAGGCCCCAACTCGACGAGGTTGTAGTTGTGCTCACAAAGCGGGATCATCCGCACAAGGAAGAGCATCTTCAGACGGCGGTCGAAATGATCCGGCTCAAGGCCGACGGTGCGTAGAAGCAGATCCAACCATTCGTCCGTGGAAAACGCGCGCCGATGGTCGCAGTATTCCGCAAGGTCGAAGGTTGCGATCTGAATCGGCTTGAGAGAATCGATCCAGAACGGACTTCTCTTGCCCTTTGCTTCTTCGTCGTACTGGTGCCTTATCTCGACCTGTGCCCAGACGCCTCCCATCAACAGCCGCTCAAATTCGCGCAGGAAATGCTCGGGAACATGCACGAACTTATGGCCGAAGTTGACCAGTTCAGCCCAGTGTTTGTCATCGTCGGACAGATACCGAACCTTCACCTTGTCAATCAGAGAATGCTTGCCCTTGTCCTTGACCGTCGACTGAACTCTGTTGGCCTCGTCGGGACGGACAAAGTTGGATGCAATGGTCGAGTTCACGACGCGAAGCCCCGCCTCGATGGCCGTTGAGTCATCCGTCGCGCAGTATTTGCCAAGGAGGTATTCCAAAACGAAGACCGGCACATTCGCGCCGACCTTCACCTTGCGGACGAGGTCCTTTCTCACGACCCTGCCGGCAAAGACACTTGTAGCCTTGCGATCCAATTCGGGCATCGTTTTACCTCTACATGGCGATGGCCACGTCGATCCTCTCCAGCCTAGACAATTCAGCCCCCGTTGCCGCGTCAAGCAGGAAGAGGGCGACGGTTTTCTGGTCCGTTTCCTCGATCATCATCAGCGTGATGGTGTCGGCTGCGATCTTCTTGGGATCGGCCTGATCTTTACGAAGGGCGACATCACCGGTTGATTCCTCGAAGCCGTACGATGCGCTCACCGCCCGCGAAAGCACCTTACCTTTCGCCCGTAGCTCGACGCGGACCTTCGGCGGCTCGATGTCGAACAATCCCCCGCTGGCGCCACCAACCTGAACAGAGAAGAACCGCGTTGTCAGTTTCTGACTGCCCGGCGAGAGCTGCCAGTTGATCTCAGCGTGCGTCCTTACGGTTGGCTTCGCCAGTGGCTTCATGATCAGCACGGGGACGAGGGCCTCCTGCGGAGAAAGCCCGCCGTGAAAGTAGGCCCTTGCCCCGCCCTTGCACTTGAAGCACGCGAACGTCAGTGGGGCCGCCAAGTCGAATTCGCCGTCCATTCCCAGCGAACTTAGCGGCATTCGCAATAAAGCGTCGTCGGCCTGGCCGCCGCGGCCCACCCACACGCGGCGATGCAGGTCTACCGTTTCGCCACCTGGCGCTTCCACCTTCATGTCCTCCGACAGTTCCTCGGCGAAGAGATGCCCGTGGTCGGCGGCCAACACGATCCGCTCGACTCCCAGGTCTGCGAGCACGCGGACCCCGCGTCGCAGGTCATTGAGCACACCGTCCATCTGCCTTCTGGCTTGTGCGATGTTGTCCTGCTCACAGAGTTCGTCGATTTCTTGCGAGGTCACGAGAGCCAACTGCGCGCTACTGATACCTTCCCGTACTCTTTTCGACGGCTTCGGCAGTAGGTCGTCCAGCTTGGCGTCGAACACGGCAACACCCGCGCGCTCTTTCAGAAACGCCACGCGATCCTTGCGGTCCCTGATCGTGTTTCCACCGATCTCCAAGGCCAACTTTCCGTCGCCGACGGAGACGACCTTGGCAGTCTCGTGCGCGCCAGGCAGTAAAGCTGCCATGCCGATTTCCGTTATGGTCGGCGCGGCCGCAACGACAGTCTGGATTTCGACTGCGAAATCGTCACCGAGCAACCGCGCGAGTTCCCTGCCCATCTCAAAACGCAGCGCGTCGACCCATACGTAGGCGATCTTTTCTTTCCCCAATGCTGGCTTCACATGTTTCTGAAAGACGTCGCGCTGGCGTAGGACGCCCTTGTCCTGAGACCTCTCCCGCAAGCGCGTGACGAACACGCGTGCGACCTCGGACCCGACCGCCACATATCGTTGCCGGGCCCGGATGATCAGCTTTTCTAGATTCTCGTCGTCTCCGCCGTGCGGCTCGAAGTTGTGCCACCGACTTTCCATGTTGCGGTGGTAGGTGTCCAGAAGACACCACGGCTGGGACGACTGGGCGTATTCCCGTATGACGCCTGCCAACGACGCCGGGGCCTTCTTCAGAACCTGCTCGACGCGTTGGGCCTCCAGCAGGACCTCTGCCGCCGAGGCCACCAGCCCCCATCGCGTCTGAAGTTGCGGCTCTGCGTCACACCAAAACCGCCTCGATCGAGACTCAGCCAGCGTCAATACATCTCCGTCCGTCGCCTCCAGGAGGCGCTTCTCCGCATGGCGCAGCAGCGCCCGCTCGATGGCCGGAAACGTCTCAAGCTCCTCAATCGCCTTCTCTTCAAACGCCATCGAATCAAGCGAGAACTCCTGCTCCACCTGCCGGGCAGCCGCCACGTAGCTCTCGCGCATGTCTCGACGCAGGCGCCATGCCTTTGCCAAGGCTGCACAGGCCTCTCGTCCCGCCTCCGTGGACGCGATCGGCGATGAAGCCAGCGGCGACGGCACGGCCTGCCCGAGGCCGACGATCAAATCCGTCAGCAGAACATGCCGGGCCAAGCGCAAACGGAGATCGTCCAAGGCCGTATCCTCAGGTCCATTGAAATCGAACTCTCGGAGAAGCTCCCTCAGTTCGCCAGTTGCACCTTTCTTCTCGATTTCCCCGTCACGCCCGTTGTCACTCAGAAACGCCAAGGCAATCTCCTGCGAATTGCCGGTGCCGAACGCGAGCGTCAGCACGCCCCTGGAGGCCTCGCCGCCCCGAGCCGCCAAAGCGTCGAGGTCGGCCAACGTCAGTCTGCCCGCCTCGACCTGCTTCTCCACCTCGACCACGGCCTCCTCGCCCAGCACGCTACGCAGGGCGTTCCGAGCCACGACGGCCAGCCGGGTGTTGCGTGCCGGCGGCTGCTGCCCCGGCTGCATGACTACACCTGCGGCCTCGAACTCGATGAGGGCGTGGTACGTCTGGTTCTGGGCCACGGGGACGTAGATCACGAGTCGCGGCGGCTCCTCGCCTTCCATTAGGCCCTGTTGATCGATCCGCCAGCGCAGGTCGAAGAAACTGTCCTCGTATCGCATCACCGTTGTATCCGGAAGCTCAAGCACCTTCGCCGCTTCCTCGTACACCCTACCGGGATCGTACCAGACCACCAAGCCGTGGAGCTTGACCTGTTCAGCAACGAGCTTCACAAGATGATCTGTGACGACCGCCGCGCTCATGCGGTAACCTCCATCACGGACGCGGGATTCTCACAGAAGTCCTCGAACGATCGCTCTGTCCAGTGAATCTTCGCCTTGTCCCGGAAGAACCTGGTGTAGCGGCCCTTCTCTGCCTGCCTGGCCGTCGCGTCCTTGTCCGCGTGCTCGTTGACGACGAACACATCCGGCGTGCGCGCCCCGTTTACCTCCACACGCTTGAGCAAATAGCGCACGTGGACGTCGGCGTCAGGGAAGGAGTAGCCGCAGAATACGATTCGCCTACATCCCAGAAGCGCCTGCTCGGCGGCATGCCAGATTTGCCGCAAGTACAGATTGGACAGCGCCTTGAAATAGGTCGGCGGAATGATGATGGGCACGGCGAGTGTCTGGCACTTGCTGCATACGCAGTCGTCAGGTCTCCATTTCAATCGGCAGACACCCTTTTCCTGTGGCGTGATCCTCATCGCCCGACACGTCGGGCAGTACAGCCAATTCAGGCTACCGTGGAGCTTGAACAGCTTAACGCTCTGGGCAGTGCGTGGCTTCCTCCAACCATGACCCGTGTTCACGAACTCGACCGTGTAATCCAGGTCAAGTCCATGGGCCCCGAGAAGAGCATTATCGATCAGGATGTCGTAGTTCAGGCTTATGAAGGACGTGTTGCGCAGTTGTCCGGCGTCCTGAAGCGAACGCACCAGCCGTGGATGATGAGTTGCGTTGCCTCGAAGCTTGTGATCCAGGATTTCCGCGATCAACAGTATCATGACATCGTGAATATGCTGAAGCCGGGGCTTCTGCTGGGCATTGGTCGCCTGGGACGTTCCCCAATCGCGGAAGGTCTCACCCTGCGAGTTGGCGAGCTCGATGACGCCGAGTACTTCCTCAAACGTGGGAAATGCGTGGTTAACTGAATCCGGGGTATCCACGTTGATCCCGAAGAACACGTCGAAGAGCGTGGCGAGTTCTCTGTCCCAGTTGTGGTCTATGCTAGCCCGACGTTGATCGTTGTAATGGCGGAAGTAGTCGCGGAACAGCTCTCCCTGCAACGGGGCGCCGTCGGCGCGAGAAGCGCCCGCGCCGAGGAACACAACCGTCTTGTCTTCCTGCGCGCGTTGATCCCTCATCCGATCAGGGTCCGTCCTGGAGGTTCGTCGATTACGATTCGACATCGACTTCCTCCTCTTCAACCACTTCGAACTCTTCGTCGGCGGTCACGTCAGCCTCGGCAGCTCGCCTGATCTTCGGCGGCAGCACCTCGCACAGGTGTTCCAGACCATGGGCAATGGCGATGGAGCGATCCGTCCGGCATTTCTCCTTGACCCGGTCGGGCCAAAGTTGCAGAGCGATGTGCGACCAGTCGTACTTGCCTTCTTGGAGCGATTCCCAGTGTTTCTTGGCCTCCTTCCAGGGCACCAGCTCCCACAGCGGGGCGATGTTGAGCACGACGCCGTCGTTCAGGTCCGGCGCGACGTGCAAGTCGGCCGCCCGGCGGAGCTTGTCGCGGAAGTCCTGTAGTTCCGCCACGAACTGCTCCAGGCGGTCGATGTCCTTCTCGATTTGCTTGGCCTCGCGGCCGGAGTTTCCCGCCGCGTCCTTCCGGGCGCGCAGCGTGTGCAGGCGGTCCTCTTCAAGGCGGATCTTCGGCTCGACGTAGTTCAGCAGCGCCTTGAACAGGATGTCCTTGTCCAGGCGGTGGTAGTAGAGCCAGAGGCCGTAGTTGCCCTTGGCCGAGCGGAGATACCAGTAGATGGGGGCCTTGCGGCGGCTCTTGGAATAGCGTCTGACGTGGTCGATCCAGAACCCGCCGCTTGCGGGCTTGCGGAAATAGTCGCGGATTTCCCGCACGCCCAGTATTTCGCAGGCTTCCTTTTCGACGGCCTCAGCGCAATCCTGCCAGATCACCTCGAGCACGTCACGTACTCGGCGGACGATGTCGTCCGGGTGCTCCGGGTCATCGACCAGGATGCCGTCCCAGTCGATTCTGATGGGGTAATCCGGCGGCACGACCTCGGGCTTGGCCGGCAGGCCGTCCGGCCCTTGGAGCATCCCCGGCGGGCAGACGGGCAACGGGTCGAACGGGTCGGGCAGTTTCGGCGCAAGCGACGGGTCTGAGGCGATTCGCACATCCCAGCGGCCGAAGACAATCCCAAGGCAATAAGCCAGAAGCAAATCGCCATTGGGTTTAAGGATATGTCCATCCGTAGCCTCGACGAGTGCCGACTCCGCAAGATCGAGAGTCGGCCTGACCGCCTCATCCTCGACATCTTGCTGATAGAGGGCCGAGACAGTCTTATCGATTCGATCGACACATTCGCGATACCGTGCGACAAGATCGGAATGGGGACGAGTCGAGTCCTTAAAGCACGGGGACGTCTCCCTGAACGATTCTAATTCGGCCATCAGCATCGTGGCGTCTCGAGCTAAAGATTCTAGTGATTCTTCTGTGCATTCGGTAGGCCAGATGACAGGCAGTTTCTTGATTTTTCCGGTGTTTCCGGCCAAGGCCGCGCCCTGCTGGTAGAGAAACCACCTCAAGGTCCGGGAGTTCAGCAGGCATAGGAGCACCAGTGACTGCTTGCGGCTCTTTGGGATGATGACCGTGGATTTGGCTGAGAAGATCTGGTTTTTCGGCAGAATACGAATGTTGAACCCAGCCCCCGTCGTGTTCATCGCGGGACCGACCAGACCGGATTGCCACCAGTACCGGGAGCTTTGTGCAACCTGCGCATCTGTGCCAACTTTGCTGATTCCGAATGAGCGTATCACCGCGCCATCGTCTTCCTTCGGCCAATCAATCACATATGGGGTAGAGGAGAAAAACGGCTGATACTCGCCGCCCTTCTGCCATCGCTGCCACCTAGTGCCGTTTCCACTTCCAGAGTTTCGCGTTTTGGCGCGGGTGATGTAACTAATTATGGATAAAGGGGTTGCGCGTTGTCCTGATCGGCGATAAATGAAGTCTCCACGTTTGGGTTTGTCTAG
>JAAYEH010000544.1 GCA_012728855.1 Rhodopirellula sp.
AACGATCCACTTTCGATCGGTTCCGGCGCGTGGCTAACGTTCGAGTTCCCCATGGCCTACTGGCTGGAGCAGCAGGGCTGCGATGTGAGCTATTGCTCCAATAGCGACATGATTAGTCCCGATCGCGCGCTGAAGTGCAAAGCGTTCCTCAGCGTCGGCCACGACGAATACTGGGACATCCGCCAGTACCAGAGCGTGGTGAAGATGCGTGATGCGGGCGTGAACCTGCTGTTTCTGTCGGGCAACGCGGTGTGCTGGGTCAGCCCGTTCAAGCCGAGCAGTGATGGGCGGCCCAACCGGGTCATCTTCCGCGGCGGGCCCTATGGCGGCCAAAACCAGTGGATCGAACGGCGCCTGCAAAAGCACGGCCCCTTCCCCGAACGTGGGCCCGACGAAGGCTACCTGATCGGCGCGCGCAATTCGAGCCCGATCAACGGTGGCGGCGATTGGATCTGCGTCAAGCCGGAGCATTGGATCTTCGCGGGCACCGGCATGAAGCAGGGCGACCGCGTGCCAGGGCTGATCGGCTGGGAGTATCACGGCGACCCGCCCAGCGACTTGCCCGGCTTGGAGATCGTGGCCCAGGGCACGGCGTTTCAAGGAGGTGTCAATCCCTCGCCCTGGACGGCGACCATTTATCCCGGTCCCAAGGGCAACTACGTGTTCAATGCCGCGACGATCTTTTGGTGCCAAGGTCTGAGCATGCCGCCAGGGCACACCCTGCCGTGGTCCCATTGGAGTCGGCCTCACGGACCGGATCCGCGCGTGCAGCAGATTACAGCGAATCTGTTGCGGCGGGCGGGCTGTCTGCCATGATGGGTTGATCCCCACCCCAGACACCCTTTTTCGAAGTCGAAGACAGGAGAAGCCATGAGTCGAGTTTCCTCTCGCCCCGTCCCCATCCGCATCTGGCTGGCGAGCCTGCTGGTAGCGTCGTCGGCGTTGCCGTTGTTCGCTGCCGAGCAAGCCACGAAGCCTTGGCCCAAGAGCGCGCGTTTTAAGAAATCGATCCTCGCTTTTGAGGCCGCCGACTTCAGAGCTTTCGCGGAGAGGGTGCATGCCAAACTCCCCGATACGAAGATCGTGTATTGGTCGATGACTCCGTCCGTCAAGCGATTGGCGAATTGGGAGCGCGAGTCAAAGGCCAACGAACTCATCAAAGCGCAGATTGCCGCGGGCGAGAACATGGCGTATATCGACGCCACCCAGTCCACGCTGGGCTCGGACGGAAAGCCGCGTCCGGAGTTGTTCACCGATGGGCTGCACTTCAACGCCGAGGCCTACAAGATCGCCGCCAAGATCATCCGGCCGTATCTGGAGTGATCTACCGCCGACGGACCGCGCAGCGCCATTCGCATTCATGCATGAGAAAAGAACGGTGACTCGAAAACAATCCAGCCAGACCTCCAACTCCGGAACCCGATTAAGGAACTGTGGGCGGAGTCCAAGTGAGGCGGCTCGATAATGGGGGCACGGCGCTAAAATGGTTGGACGAACGAGCCTGCATCGGCTTCAAACTCACCGTAGATGGGAAATGTCGGGTCAAGAGTATGAACAAGATGACTGTAGTGGACGCCGGAAACGGTTGTCGCCAACACTTCGGGCTACGGTGAGGTCGCCGTTGGGAAGGCGCTGGATTCCAAGGGGGCGATGTTCCTCTGAGTGCGTCGAATGAACGGATCGGAACGTGTTCACGACCTCTACCGCACCACGGATGGTGTGACGTTCGTGCTCGTGGCGACGCCGAAGCTCGCCGTGGCACCCATGCAGATCACCGACTGCTGGGAATTAGTCTATTTCCCGGCGCTCGCCCGCCCCCACCGCAGCCCGCAACAGTCGCGTCGTAGATGCTCGATAGAACAGCGGCTAGCGATGCCACGCCCGGCGCACGGTCACTTGGGGTCACGAACCTCGGCCACCATTTCCAGCAACGTGTCGAGCAGCTTTTCGGAGCCGTGCGGCTCGAAGTTACACGATCCGAGCCACGTCTCGTAACCGCCCCATTCGAAGTGCCTAGCGGTCGGAATATAGCCAAAGCCGCCGTGGGCCCATTCCACCAGCACCGCCGGCTGCATGGCAGCCCGCTTGCGGAACTCCAGACCGATCTCGCAGCACGGCTCGCCGGGCATCGTGCCAAAACATGCCGGCCCGATCCGCAGCCAGGAGTGTGGTGCTCAGGAAGCAGGCAACGATGCCAAGAAGATAGCGTCTCATGAAGAGGGGGTTCCCAAATAGTTCAATGGAAGGAAGTCGGTGGCAAATCTTCCAAGACACCGCATCGCCTTACACAATGCCACCCCATTTGGTGACATCTTCTCCCGATGCGTGCGCTGCCGAGGGTAGCATAGGACACCTCCGGATGGTATTCTTGCCAAAAACCAGGAGAAAGGATTTGTCATGCACCAACAGGCGACGCTCTTGCTCGGCCTCCTGCTGGCCGGTTTGCCGTTTCTCGGTTCGCGCACTGCCGCGGCTGCGCAGGATTCAAAACTCGAGCGGCTGAAGTACAACCATCCCGGCCTGGTCGTCGATCTGGGGGCGGGGCTGTGGGCGTGGCCGCTGCCGATGGACGTCAACGGCGACGGGCGGACGGACATGGTCATCAACGAAGAAGACGTGCCGTACAACGGCGTTTATGTCTACGAGAACCCGGGCTCGAACGAGAAGATGCCGGTCTTCAAGCCGGGCCGCCGGCTCAGCGACGGCATGATCAACGCCCAGGTGAGCTTCGTGGACGGAAAACCGCGCGTGTTGACGCCGGGCAAGGAATACCCGGACTTCGGCCACTCCGGGCTTTCGCGGCCGGTCGCGCTGCCCCTGGCCGCGAACGTGCATCCCAACAAGGTCCGCGGAAACATGTGGCGTTACGTCGACTTCGACGGCGACGGCCCGACGGATCTCGTCATCGGCATCGACGACTGGACCGACTACGGAGAGCCGTGGACCGGGTACAACGCCTACGACACCAGCGGCAAATGGCTGCGCGGTCCGTTGCGCGGCCAGGTGTACGTCGCCCGCAACCTGGGCACGAACCAACAGCCGCGCTATGCCACGCCGTACCGCCTGACCGTGGTCGGCGGCGCCCCGCTGGAAACGTACGGCTGGTCGTCGCCCTGCGTTGCCGACTGGGACGGCGATGGCGACCTTGACATCGTGTGCGGCAACTTCTTGAACCGCTTCACCTACTTCCAGAACGTCGGAACCCGCGTCGCACCGCAATACGCGCGCGGAGTGCGCCTCTGCACCGAGGACGGCGCGGCGCTGGAAATGGACATGCAGATGATCACGCCCGTGGCCGTCGATTGGGACGGCGACGGCCATCAGGACCTGATCTGCGGCGAAGAAAACGGCCGGATCGCGCTGATCGAAA
>JAAYEH010000545.1 GCA_012728855.1 Rhodopirellula sp.
TCGCAACAGCCGAAACTTCCGCTGAATCCGTGCGATGACTTGCGCGTCCTGCATCTCGCCATGATGGCACGTTCAGCTCAATTGACCAATACCAATTTGTACAAGTAATTTTGACGCAGGCACTTAGGCATCGAAAGTCGGGAGTAAAAAGAGGACCGGAGAAGATCCCAGGAACCGTTGAACCCGATTCGGATGGAGGAGGTGCGGGCATGACATCTGAAAGCGTGATCAAGTTTCGAAAACCGCCCGTGGTTGAGGTATGGATCTCTGTGGATTTTGATCCGAATGAGAATAAGCGCGAGTGGGAATTGGAATTGGTGAAGCAGTACGTCGAGCGATATGAAACCGAACTTCCGAAGCTCGAAGCCGTCCACGAACAGCAGATTCAGGTGCAAGAGACTTCGCCGCAGGCCCTGCCGAAGGTGGTTGGACGCCAGGAGCGAGGGAAAGGTTCCAGGAATCGTTAACGTGCCTGGATTAGGTATGGGCTCACCGCTATGAAACGACGCCTCTACGCAAATACCGGCATACCCGCAAGCCGCTTGGGCGTACTTCGGCATTATCTCAGCCAGACGAATTCCACGGCTTTTCGAACAAAGCGAAGACCGCTACTGGGAGACGGTTCGTGCGCGCGTGAAGATCGTTTACGACAGAGACGACACGCGCACGGCTTCGTACGGAATTTACTACACCCAGAACAAACCTCTGACGAAAGAGGCACGCGCAAGAAAGATAGCCGGCGGATATAGGGTCTCGCCGCGCCGAAGCGCGACGACCACACGGCTTGGAGCCGAATTTCATCCACCAGCTATATGAAATATATTCATCGGTTCGGAAAAGGCAAGAGCCGAACGTGGCGACGACGCCTCGGCAGGGCGGACACTGATCGAAAAACTCGAGCAAGAGGCAGGACACTGCTCCTACGCCGTGGTGGTGATGACCGGCGACGACGTAGCGGAGGACGAAGTGCGGGCTCGGGAGAACGTGGTCCACGAGATCGGCTATTTCCAAGACCGCTACGGCCGAGGGCGTGTGTGCTTGTTGCACGAGGATGGGGTGAATATCCCGAGCAACTTGAGCGGGGTTGCGTATTGTTCGTTCCCCAAGGGACGGGAATCCGCTCCTCGTCCGCGTCTTGGCCAGCGTCGGGATCATGCGAGATGAAGGGGAAGGGGTGCCGCGGATTTTCGAGGAAATGCAGGAATCCCTACTGAGGCAGCCGGAGTTTGGAATCGAGGCGGCACAAGTTGCGGTTGTCCTGCGAAACCAGCCGATCTTCTCTGGGGCGAGCGCGGAATGGCACGGGATCGTCTCGCAGTTGCCGATCAATGTGGCTCAGAAAAGGGTGCTCTTGGCCCATCCCGACGGATTCTCGAATGAGGACTATCGGACCTTGAATGCCGTGGATCGCGATGATGCATACAAGCAGATTCAGGAGATGGTGGCTATGGGCGTGCTACAACCACCGCCGAGCGCAGGACGCGGTGCGGTCTATCGGCCGGCACCCGGACTGCTCCAAAGTCGCGGATGGTTGGAAAAGCGGATTCCCGTCCTGCAGACATTCTTCACGACTCACGATCGGCTGACCAACACGGACTACCGGGAGCTGTTCAATGTGACAAGGTTCGCCGCCATTCGTGATCTGCGGCGGCTTACCGAAGAAGGCTTTCTAGTGTTAGAAGGGGAGCGCAGGGGGGCTTTTTACCGGTCAGGCCCACCACTCAAGGCAGGGTAGAATTATGAGCGATATGAGCGGCGATATGAGCGCTCATATCTCGCAAATCAATAGGTGCATAGCGCTTAGAGGTTTTCTGGGCAGGCGACGATTTACCGGCCAATCCGGATGGATTTACCGCTTGGTTCAATGCCGCCCACGACATCACGGATGACCTGACGATGACCAGCACATCCCAGACCAGCAACCGCCGGCGAATCACTCCGCTGGAAGGGAGAAAGTTGGCTCTCGATATTCTCCATCGAGCCGAAGCCGGCAAAGCCGCAGCCGCCGAGGCCGAATCCAGGCAAGGCATCGACTGGGAGGAGGCGTCGTGATCTACGAATGCCCGCCTTCGGATACGCCGATTCGCCAAGCAGATGTATCGCAGTACTGTGACGCCACGCACGGGATGGTCGAACTCGTCGAAGCCGCGCGGCGAACGTCGGCCCGCGCAGTCAATTCCCTGATGACGCGTACTTATTGGGAGATCGGGCGGCGGATCGTCGAGCGGAAGCAGTACGGCGCGGAACGCGCGCTACGGAGAGGCGCTGATCCAGCGTCTGTCGGTTGACTTGACTGCCCATTATGGCCGCGGCTTCTCAAAACCGTGGGCCGAATTAGCAATCAAGAATACCAGCAGATCACGGGAACGACCAAGAAAACGGCGTCTCGTGACCTCGCCGGCATTGTGGCGAAGGGCATCGTCCAGAGGGTAGGCACAACGGGACGCGGGGCATTTTACGTGCTGGCGCGCAAAGGGGACATAAAAGGGACAAAGGGGACATCGAGAGACACGGCGGAATCGGGCCGCAAACGGGACAAGAAGAGGACAACCGAGACGGGCGGTTCCGCGAAATCTGGCGGCAAACGGAACAGAAAGGGAGTGCCCCCTCAGCGGCGTAAGGGCAGCGAAGGGAAATGATTCGGGCGTATCAAGAGGGAGATTCTGGTCTGTCCCCAGCAAAACAGAACGGCCCCCTTGATTTCCCATACCGGAGAAACCGTTACCACGGCAGAGGCGGAACAACAGCGGCAGCGCCAGCGGCGCTCATTGTAGCGGCCAATCATCGCCCCACCGGGATAGACCCGGGTGGTGACGCTTCCCGTTTGAGTTCATCGACGCCCTCCAGCTCTTCAGCGCACGGATCTGACGTCTCGATGACCGAGCCGACCGACTTTTTCGACACCCAGCTTTCGGACGGTGCGAACTTAAGGGCCTGGTTCAAGAGCGGGTCGCAGCCAGTAGATCCCGCTTGCCGAGCGGGATCTGAGCGGCTAAGTGAAGTTTCCACTCGGTGGGGCGATAGGACGCCAACTCCGCGCCCAGATCCCGCTCGGCAAGCGGGACCTACCTTTTGTTACCTGCCAACGTCGAGATTTGAACCATGCCAACTTAAGCATCGACGCTCCAACGCAACCCGAAGCTCATCAACGCTTTCCGGCCGAGCGCCACCTCCCACCGAAAAAGCAGAAAAGCTACCTTGTCGAAAAACTCCCCTCAAAACCCGCGCGAGTCGAGAGTCACGAGAGAACTGCCAGCCTTGGCCCAAAGAATCTCCCTCGACAAATCGCGCCGCATCGCCCATGCTGAGATTCGCGATATGGATAAACGATCACTTCCATATCGCGAGGGCGGATCCGGCCGCTTTCGCGGCCTTTCCGCTGCGAAGCTCTTTGACAATTCGATTCCGATGGCAACTTTCCTGCGGCGACCGCGTTGAGCAGCAGTCGCGTCCCGCCGCAAGCTCCGGTCTGCGCCGACCCTCCCCCGTCCGCCTTTCCCCTTGTTCCAGGCTCTCTTGACGCCTCAGAAGCGTGTGGCCACCAAACGCCCTCGCAACTGAGAAATCGCGACTTTGGTGGCCACACTGCTCCCTGCTCCCCGCGAGGATGCCTTAGACCTTATCGGCCGCGGGCACTTCAAAGCCCGGCCGATTCGGATCCTTGACGAGCCGGTTCGCCTCGGCGGCGTGTTCGCCAGTAAACAGTTCGGTCTCGGCGTCGAAGTTCAGCCAGGGGCCGACGATGTAGTGGGCGCCGTCCTCGGGCACACCGACGCCGTCGCGCATGATCGCGTGCAGCTTCATGAAGTGCTCGTGGGCCTCGGCGTTGTCGCCGAACCGGCCGGCCTTTTCGTTGAAGGGCACTTTCTTGCCCAGGCGGTAGGAGTTGTTGATCAGGTGCCCCAAGGTGCAACTGTGATGCGCAACGGCGGCGGTGCCGTTGGCCATCTCGGGCTTGCCGGCGCGGCAAGCGGCAATAAAGGCGCCCCAATTGCCGCCCGGGGTGATATCGCCCGGCGGCACCGAGACCTTTTCCCCCTTGTCGCTGCCTTTGGCATAGTATTGGCCGCGGACGATCTTGCCGCCGTCCTCGAAGTAGTACTCGTTTTCGACCTGGCGCTGGTAGTCCTTGTAGTTCACGTTGCGAACATTGAAGAAGACGTACTGGCCGTTGGGATACTCGGCAATGCCGAAAAGCGTGTTGGGCGTTTCACCCTGATCGTCCCACTTGAATCGGCCGCCGATGGCCATGGCGCGAAGGGGATGGGTTACCTTCGGATCGAGCGCCCAGAAGGCCATGTCGAGCTGGTGGGTGCCCTGGTTGTTGAGATCGCCGTTGCCGGTGGGCCAGAACCAATGCCAGTTGTAATGGACGAAATTGCCGTGGAACTGATCGATGACGGCCGGGCCGCGCCAGAGGTTCCAGTCCAGCTCGGCCGGCGGATCGGACGGCGCCTTGAAGCCGATGCCGTTGCGGGGTTTACAGGCGTAGCCGTAGGAGATTTTCAGCTTGCCGAACTTGCCCTCGTGAATGGCCTTGTGAAGGCCGGCATTGCCCGCGTCGCTGCGGCTTTGCGTGCCGTGCTGCACGACCACGCCGTACTTCTTCTGCGCTTCCCAGGCGACGCGGCCCTCGGCGATGTCGTGGCTCATCGGCTTTTCGACGTAGACGTGCTTGCCGGCCTGGGCCGCCCAGATGGTCATCAGCGAATGCCAATGGTTGGGCGCAGCGATGGAGATGGCGTCGAGCGATTGGTCTTCCAGCGCCTGCCGCACGTCGGCCACGCCTTTGCAGGAATACTTGCCTTCGACTCTTTGATTCAACGCCTTGACTTTGCTATCCAACACTTTCTGATCGGGATCGATCAGGTAGGCGATCTCCACGTTAGGCTGTTCCAGCCAACCGCTGATGTGGCTGCCGCCGCGGCCGTTCACCCCCGCCACGGCGATCCGCAGGCGATCGTTGGCGCCCAGGGCCCGCGGCGCCGCGGCGCCGCAGAGGAATACGGTGGCGCCGGCGGCCGCCGAGGATTTCAGGAATGCGCGACGATTGACTTTGGACATGGGCTCTCCCTTTCGTGTTGATGTGTACCAGCTACCGGCGAAACCTCCATCCTACCATCCTCAGGGCGCCGGAAACAACCCCGGATCCATATTGAAGCCTTTGTCCGCAACATGCTCGACGCCAATACGCCAGATCGTTACCGGTCTACCGGCGAGCCTCATCCTCCGGTAATCGTACAGATGCCCGATTTGACAGGCGATCCGCCGGTGCGTAAGCTCAAGGGAATTGCCGATCGCGCCGACGACAGAGCCTCGACCTGGACCGCGGCTGCCCTGGCGCTCGCGACTTTCAAACCAAGGATTGCTGCACCATGAAGACCCGGGACAAGCAGATCAGTGTGTTACCAACCAGACGTGGATTTCTCGCGGCGGCCGGGGCTTCGGCGGCTGCGTTGGCCGGCGGCGGGACGTTTTCGGCGGTTTGCGCCGAGGAGGCTGCCAAGAAAGAACCGTGCCCTTTGAAGCTCGGTTTGGCCTCCTACACCACGCGGAAGTTCACCCTGGACGAGACTCTGGCGATGGCCCGTCGGGTCGGGCTCGACTGGATCTGCCTCAAGTCGTTCCACCTTGAGCTGGATGCCTCCCCGGAGGACATTGCCAAGGCGGTTGAGAAGGTAAAGGCGGCCGGCATGGTTCTCTATGGCGGCGGCGTGATTACCATGAAGACCGCGGCCGACGTTCAACAGGCTTTCGACTACGCCAAGGCGGCCGGCATGACGACGATCGTCGGCGCGCCGCTGCCCGAGGTGTTGCCGCTGGTGAATGCGAAGGTCGAGCAGTACGACATCGCCGTGGCGATTCACAATCATGGCCCCGGCGACAAGGTCTACCCGACGCCCGAGAGCATCATTGAACGCGTCGGCCAGCTCGACAAGCGGATCGGTCTGTGCATCGACATCGGCCACACGCTGCGGATCGGCGCCGACCCGGTTCGCGACGCCGAGCGATTCGCCGACCGCTTGCTCGACGTCCATATCAAGGATGTCACCGCGCCCACGGCTGCCGGCACGACCGTCGAAATCGGCCGCGGAGTGATCGATATCCCGGCCTTCCTCAAGACCCTCTTGAAGATCAACTACTCGCGCGTCGTCTCGTTCGAGTACGAAAAAGACGCCGACGATCCGCTGCCCGGTTTGGCCGAGTCGGTCGGCTATGTCCGCGGAGTGTTGGCAGCGATTTAGGATTGCGTCCGCTTCAGGAAATCCTCCAACAGCGGCACGACCCGTTCGTGAGCGTCCTCGACGATATAGTGGCCCGCGTCGGCCAATCGCTCGACTTCGGCGTTGGGAAGATATTCGAGAAACCGATCGAGAAACTGCGGCGTGAAGCACCAGTCCTTCATTCCCCAAAGCAACAGAACGGGATGGTCGGCGAATTGGCCCAGGCCATTCTCGATATCGGTCAACGTTTGGAAGGTCGGATGGCTTGGCTTGAGCGGAATATCCAAGGCGAATCGCAGCACGGCAATGCGATTCGCCCAGGAATCGTAAGGGGCGGAGAGCCCCGCGCGTACGGCGGGCGTCATCCGCTCTTTGCGTTCGGCGGCCATGCGGATCGCCGCCTTGATGAAGAGATTCATCCCCTGCACTCCCAGCGCTCCCAGTCCGGGCACGTGGCAGAGCCGGATTCGCCAGGGACACCGCTCGGCGCGGAACGCGGCCGTGTTCATCAGGGCGAAGCGAGTGAAACGTTGCGGCTGGGCCACGGCCGCCCCCATTCCGATCGCGCCGCCCCAGTCGTGCGCGACGAGCGTCACTTGCCGGAGATCCAGTTCGTCGATCAGTCGGTTGAGGTCATCGATGCGATCAGCGAGCCGGTAGGAATACTGGTCGATCGGCGGCTTGTCCGACAGTCCGCAGCCGATGTGATCCGGCACGATCAAACGGTACTCGCCTCGCAGGGCTTTCACTACCTCCCGCCAGTAGAAGGACCAGGTCGGGTTGCCGTGTACCAGCAGCAGAACCGGTCCCTCGCCTTCGTCGAGGTAATGCATCCGGTGGCCGCCTACGGTGAACCAGTGAGAATCGAAGGGATAGAGCGAACGCCAGTCGTTAGAAGACATGAGCGGGCTTGCCTGCCTTGAACAAGAGTGAGAAAGGTTCCCAGTATATCCGATCTGCCGCCTTGCGACACCGCGTGGCCATCGATGGTACCCGTCTGGGGGCTGCGAGGTCAATGCCCCGAAGTGCGCATGCCGACATGGCCTTTCCTGTTTCCTCGGCGATCTCTGCGCCCTTCGCGTTTTCATCGATCTCTTGGGATGATCCGGGCCGGGCGAAGAAAATCCTTGCCGCGGGATACCCTCGTCGGTATCCTAAAGACGCGATAGCCGCTATCCCCTCAATGCCCCCCTCAGCGACGGGAGATGTAACGATGACTTCACGAAACAACGCTCTGGGCGTTCTGGCGTTCCTCTTGGTTTCTTATCCAGCCTGCCTCAAAGCCCAGGAACCCACGACCGCCAAGTCCGACAAGGATCTGGCCGCCGCAGTGTCCCAGTTGACCCAGCAGGTCGGTCAGATTTCCACGCAAATGCAGCAATTGCAGAAGGAACTGGTCGATTTGAAAGGTGCCCATCCGACTCAGGCCCTGCCGGTTCGCAGCGAAGAGACTGCTGCGGCAACGCCGCAAGGCGAGGGCCCGGTCACTCGCGCCGAGTTTGAGACGCTTCAGGCGAAAGTCCAAACGCATACCGATTTGATCGACTCGATCGATGACAAGCTGGTCGGCATGGCCCAGGATGCACGCGAGTTCGTCGCCCAGGCCCAAGAGCAAAACGTGCTTCAAGGGAAGATGCTGGCGGCAATCAGCACCACGGGCGCCGGCGGCAATCCAATCCCCAATCTGCGGGCGGTGATGAGCGATGCCCGCGGACGCGAGGCGTTGGAGGAAGCGGTACATCAGGTTTTGCGCCGCACGGGCGTGGTGACCGTAGAGAACCAGATGGGCCAAAGTTACACCATGCGGATCAACGACCGGACGCACGTCATCGCGGCGGGTGGAACGACGAAGATCGAGGACGTGCCCGTGGGAAACGTGACCAGCGAGTTGGTCGGGTACGAGCAGCCGAAGACGCTTGCCTTGGCTCCGCCTACCTACGAGTTGAAAATCCTCATCCGTCCAGAGCAGCGCGAGGTGGTCCGACGCGTTGCGTCGCCGGTCGTGTACGACGAGAGCTACGGTTACAGTTACCGCTACGACCCGCTGTTGGGCTGGGTCTGGACGCCGTAGCCGGACTGTCGCGCGGAGAGGCGGCTGGTAAGCGGCTGCTGCTGTCCGGCCCACTGTTGCCAGTTTCGCTGAAGCTCGGCCACGTCGGCGATGCCGTAGTGCGTCTTCAGGGCGAGATCCCAGCCGTCGCGTTTGCCGGCGGCGGCAAAGTCGAGCAGGGTTGCTTTGTCTCGCCGCGACAGAAGATATCGGGCCAGCGATGCGGCAACGCTGTAGCCGGCCTGATCGTCGGCGGGAATCTGCTCGGCGGCCAGAATGGGGGCCAATTCCGGCCAAGCGCCGGACTTGGCGTACCAGGCAAGGATCTTCCGGCGGATCTCCACTCGATTCGCATCGTCGTAAAGCGAGGCGATTCCCTCATCGGCCCAGGCCGGCAGAACGCCGGGGCAGCCGGTGTGGAGCACGACATGGACGACTTCATGGCGCAACGTGTTGCCGGTTGCCTCGGCCCGCGATGTTGTCAGCCAGATTTTGTGGTAACGGCGCCCCTCGCCGCCCGCCGGCCAGGTGAAGGCCCGATTCTCCCCCTCGGCCAGTTCAACGTTGATTGTGGTTCGCCCCACACTCGCCGGCAATTCCTCGCCGAACCACTCACGTGCCAACTCGTCGCGAAACCGATTCGCCTCGGCCAGCACGGCTTCGGCCGCCGTCTTGTCGGTGGCCAACACGATGAAGTTCTCGTTATAGGCCATCTCGGCGGCCCGACCGGCGACAGGCATTGCCATCGCGGCCCACAGAACCACAAGCGGAACTCGCACCGAAGCGCCCTCCTTGACGAACGACAAAAACCAGGCATCATCCAAGCCTGATTGGGATTCCAGCGGATCGCCTCAAATTCTAGCACACCCGCGGCGATACCCAAACAGCAAACCGATGAGCGCTCTACGCGGGGGCGCACCTTGCACTTCGCGCGGTGACGGACTTTGTGTTATCAAGAGGGGGGTAAGTCTGGGCCGTGGGATTCGGCTCATTGAGAAGATACGCAATGGAGGAGGCCAGGGATGGCAACCATCA
>JAAYEH010000546.1 GCA_012728855.1 Rhodopirellula sp.
CCTGGGCCGGCTTCTACGTGATGCGCTCCGGTTGGGATCCGGGCGCGCTATGGCTCTGCATGGACGCCGGTCCGATGGGCAAAGACCACTGGCACGAAGATTACGGCAACTTCGAGTGCTACGCGTACGGCGAGCATCTAATTGCCGAAGTCGGCGTGTTTTCCTACACGTACAGCAAGTGGAACCAGTACTTCAAGTCGTCGCTGTCGCACAACGTGGTGACCGTGGACGGCTACAGCCAGAAGCGTGGCGGCAAAGGCCCCTTCGTCGTCGACCAGCCGCGCCAGGACGACTGGCACTCCGACGCCGTGATGGACCTGGCCTGGGGATTCTACGACGGACCGTGGTCCGATTTCATGGACTACCGCGGACGCCACCCGGTCGATCTGCCGGCCACCCACCGCCGCGACATCGCTTTTGTTAAAAACAGCTACTGGATCCTCAGCGACCGGCTTGCTTGCCCCGGACAGCACCGTTACGCGCAACTGTTTCATTTCCTGCCCGATCGCACCGTCAAAGCAATCGGCCCGGGCCGGGCCGGCACGGTCGATGCCGACCGCGCCAATGTCGCGATCGTGCAGGCCGACCCGGGCGCTGCCGTTGAGGTGATCGCCGGACGTGACGATCCGCCGCGAGGTTGGTTTTCGCCGTCCGGTGGCAAAATCGTGCCGGCTCCCGCACTGAGCTTCGAACAGTCGGCTACCGATCATGCCCGCTACGACACCCTGGTATTGCCCCTGCCGGCAGGCCACGCCACCAATGTCCAAGTGGAACGTCTGACGTGTACCGACGAGTTGGGCAGCGAGATCTCGGCGGACGACGTCTGCTCGCTACGCATCACTACCCCCGCGGGTATCGACTACTACGTCAACGATCTACGGCAGGGCGAGATCGGCCCACCTGCCGGGCGAGTCAAACGCTCCGGGCCAATCGAAACCGACGCCCGCGCGGTAATTCTCCGGCTCGACACCCAAGGCAAGGTTGTCGCGGTCTCACTGGCCGGTGGAACTCGACTCGACTACCAGGGTTCGCCTGTCAACAACGCGAAATAGTCGACTACGTTGATTCCAGCCTTGCATCCCACTGCTCGGCAAGGCCAAGCCGATCTCGTCCTGCCCAATAGCCTTCCGGCAATTTTGCCTCAAAGCTATCGCATACCGACGGCTGGCGTGATCCTCCATCTGTGCGTTGGGCCGATCCTGCGCTGCGGGGCTGTAGCGGGTGCTCCGAACCTGGGTGACGGGGAGTACAAATGCACAGGGCAGTGCCGAGATGTGGGGTCTTCGACCGAAATAAAGCGTCTGCGGGACGGAAATCAGCCCAAAGTGGACCGAAATTGACGGTCGAAATCACCAAAAAACCGCCCTCGAAACCGGCGCCTCTGCTGCAATTCCTGTCCACCCGTGGCGATTTTCGGCCCCGAGCGGCCGTTTTCCGGTACAACCGACGCCGATTCCGGGATTCGCGGAGCCCCCGAACCCTCGGCAAAGCGATTAGCCTCGCCGCCAAAGCGCCCAATTTCCAGTGATATGGGCGGGTCTATTGACAGCGGGTATCTACGAGTGACTGAGGGTTCTGTTAGGCAACAGAGTAGTTGGCATTACGCATCGAAACCGCAACAATGATCTCATTCCGGGTGGCGGGTGCGTCGCGCAACGCATCGGCCGAAGCGGCTGGGCTGGACCGTCTGGAACTGCTTACCGATTGACGATGACGACGGCCGAATTCACGTCTTTG
Source organism: Rhodopirellula sp. (assembly GCA_012728855.1). Lineage (GTDB taxonomy): Bacteria > Planctomycetota > Planctomycetia > Pirellulales > Thermoguttaceae > JABWBD01. Next base: position 1,738 of record JAAYEH010000546.1, read on the forward strand.
CCACTCGCTGGCCGGATAGTGATCGGCCAGACCGCACTTGATGCCTTTTGGGCGGCCAGATTGTCCACGCGGTAGCGGCAGCCCCGGAAGGGCCTTACAAGGCTTTGCGTCTCGAAGACGACGCAACTCGTGCGTCGAAATCTGCCGGATAGTTCAGATCCATCTTGAAACGGAGACAACCATGAACCCCATCCTCCTCACAGTCCTGCTGCTCTCACTACCGGTTGCGCTCCACGCAGCAGACGCATCGGCTCCCCACCGGCCAGCCAAGAAGCTGATCGAATACGGGTGGGATGTGCCGTATCCCGACCAGGTGCGAAACGAGATTCGCAACATGGAGAAAAAGCCTTTTGACGGGATCGTTTTCCGCCTGAAGGAATGGAACCACGCTTTCGATCCGCGTCCTTGGGACGAGGCAAAACTTCAGCCTCAATTCGATGACCTCGCCGCCATCAAGTGGAAAGCGTTCACCGACAATTTCCTCTGCCTTTACGCAGCTAATAATTGGAAGATGGACTGGTTCAACGACGAGCAATGGAAGAACATCGAAGCCAACCTGCGGTTGAGCGCAAGGGCCGCCAAGATCGCCCGCTGCGTCGGACTTGTCTTCGATCCGGAGCCGTACGGCGATAATCCCTGGGCCTATCCTGGAATGAACGCGGACCGCAGTTTCGCCGAGGTCGAGGCGCAGGTCCACAAACGCGGCGCTCAGTTCATCACCGCCATCCAGTCGCAGATGCCCGAGGTCAGGCTCTTGACCTTCTTCCACCAAAGCCTGTTCGCTCCGTTACTCGACATGCCGGACATCGAAAAGCGGCAGATTGAACTCTCCAAGCAGCATTGGGGGCTGCTGTCCGCGTTCTGGAACGGTGTGTTGGAAGCCGTTGCCCCGGGCGTGCGGATCATTGACGGCTACGAATTAGCCTACTACCACACCGCCCGCGAACCGTTCTTCCGCGCGTATCACCTGATGAAGCAACGTTCGCTTGCACTGGTGCCGCCGGAGCTACGTGCAAAGCATGCCGTCCAGTTCCAGGCCGGAATGGCACTCTACATGGACCAGGTGCTCGCGCTGCGCCAGCCGCCCGAGAAATATCTCAGCACGTACCTCACGCCGGATGAGCGGCTGCGTTGGTTTGAGCACAACGTCTACTACGCGCTGGCGACCAGCGACGAATACGTCTGGTGCTATAGCGAGCGGATGCATTGGTGGCAGGACAAGGTTCCCGACGGTGCCGAAGTTGCCATCCGTTCCGCGCGCCGAAAGATCGCGGAGGGGCAACCGCTCGGTTTTGACATCACCGACTTCATCGCCGCCGGTCAGCGGAAGATGAACGACGCGGCCAAGGCGAAGGAATGACGACCATGAAACACACCCTTGCGCTCCTCACGGCAACAGTGTTCGCTTCGATGAATGTGGACGGCGCAGCGGATCCGCTGCGTGTCGACCGTCCCGGGGTCGTCTTCTCGACGACCGGCGAAGCAGAACTGGTCCGAGTGGGATCGCCTCTGTTTCGCGATCGCCGGTATCAGCTCAAGCAATGGCCGCCAGAACTCGGCTCGGCCATCTATTTGCGCGATACCATCGGCGGTGAAAAGAGCCTTCGGGTCATTCGTCCCGGCATGGTCTACTTCCTGACGCCGCTTCCCGATCGCAATCGGCGGGGCACTCAATCGGACAGGTTGCAGCGGCAGGGGTTCACGAGAGTGGCTGTGCCCGAAGTGGAATTGTTCCAGTTCGAGCGAGCTACCGAAACGTACTGCGCGCTGTTCCAAAAAGAATGCGCGGCAGGTGAAGTCATCGAATTCGGTCTGTGGGCAGTACCGGTCATGCTCGAGGCAGCACGCACCACGGCGCAAGACGCACAACCGAAGCCGGGACGGGAAACAGTCATAGTCGCGGGGCGGGAACATCCCGTGCCGATCGTCCATCGCAATCCCGGTCCGCAGTATGCCGATGCCAACCGCCGCTTCGGGATCGCTTCCAGCATTGCGCGCACCCCGGAGGGACGGCTTTGGTGCGGCTTTTCGAGCGGAGGAGAAATGGAGAGCCAGGATAACTTCGGGGTTGTTGTTTACAGCGATGACGACGGCCGGAGTTGGAGCGAGCCCTTCATCGTTCTGGACCAGGACGGACCGGGAGGAACCCGAACCGATCACGTGACTGTTTGGACGGACCCGAACGGGAAGCTGTGGATTATGTGGAGTGAGTATCCGCTTGGCCTCAGAGAGCCGTACTCGTCCCAGTGGGCGATTGCATCGCTCGATGCCGATGCCGCGCAGCCTGAGTGGTCGGCGCCGCGGAAATTGGCCGATCAACAAAACCTGCTGACCACGCCGACGGTCCTGTCGGATGGTTCGTGGATCTTGCCAACGGGCAACTGGCAGCCCGAGAAGAACAACTCGCGGCCATTCATCTCGACCGACAACGGCCGATCCTTCCAGTTGGGAGGCGAACTGACCAGTGAAGTCAAGAACGATTTCGATGAATACATGGTCGTCGAGCGTTCCGATGGACGGTTGATCAGCTTCAACCGGCTGAATGGTTCATTCCTGGTCTGCGAGTCGAGGGACCGTGGGCGCACATGGACGAAACAACAGCCCAACGCCATCCCGCACCCAGCGGCTCGGTTCGTGTTCCTGAGACTCCAATCCGGCAACTGGTTACTGGTGAAACACGGCTCGATCGACACGCTCACCGGGCGCGTCCAACTGATGGCATTTCTCTCGCGGGATGAAGGAAACACCTGGGAAGGCGGCCTGATGCTCGATGATCGCAGTTGCTCCTACCCGTTCGGTTCGCAGAGCGACGACGGCACGATCTATGTGTCCTACGAAAGACAGCGTTGGCTGCAGCCGGAAATCCTGCTCGCCCGGTTTACGGAAGAGGACGTCCTGGCAGGCGGGCCCGTGTCGAACCGCAGCGCCTTGAAGCTGCTGGTGAATAAAGCGGGCGGAATCGCCAGATCCCCCCAGAACCTCCGCCACTGGCCGATGCCGGCGCGACAGCCATAAGCCGTGATCTTACGATCTTCAGCGATCGAAGACGCGGCAACCTAAGCAGAATCGTACATCAGTGAAAGGAATTCCAACCATGAAACACCGTCTCATACTCCTAGCGTTCCTCCTTGTTTGCCTGCCGGTCGTTGTTGGGGCGGAGCAGAACGCCACAGCCGACGACACGACCTCCGCGGGCGTTGCCTCCTGGCCGGCGCCAGGCGGCGAGGCGTTGTGCGAGGACTACGTTTTGCAGGTCGATGGGCAAATGGTGCCCGTCTACTCGTGCCGGGTCTCGGCGATGCCTTTCAATCAGGTCTGGCCGGGATACCAGCGGCCGATCGACCAGACGGAGCTCGCCGGATTCGCTGTCTGGAACATGTCTGGGCCGGTGAAGGTCGAAGTGGTTTCGCGGCGGGCAGTGCAGTCCGTGATTGTGCGGCCCGCTTCGCGCGGGATCCGTCCGGTGATCGACGGTGACCGCATCACACTGACGCTCGATCGCCCCGGGCCGTTGGTGGTGGAGGTGAACGGGATGCATCACGCGCTGCATCTGCTTCCCAGTCCCCCGGAGCAAGACCCACCCACACCCGGCACGCCGGGTGTCCGCTATTTTGGCCCGGGGGTTCATCGGCCGGGAAAGATTGAACTCGAGAGCAACGAGTCCGTCTACATCGCGGGTGGTGCCGTAGTGTACGGCAGCATCCAGGCGCGGGGCGCGTCGAATCTCCGCATCGCTGGCCGCGGCATTCTGGATCAAAGCCCGTTTGCCCGCGGCGAGGGCGGCGGTGCGGTCCGGCTGTCGGACTGCTCCCAGGTCAGCATCGAAGGGATCGTGATGCGCGATCCGGACGTGTGGTGCTGCAGCCTGTTCGGCTGCCGGGACGTGACGATCGACGGCGTGAAACTCGTCGGCCTGTGGCGTTACAATGCCGACGGCATCGATGTCTGCAACAGCCAAGACGTGGAGGTGCGCAACTGCTTCATCCGGGCATTCGACGATGCCCTGGTGATCAAGGGGCTCACGTCCCGCCAGCAAACGTCCGATGAGCGGCCGGTGCGGAACGTCCAGTTCCACCGATGCGTGGTCTGGTGCGACTGGGGCCGGGCGATGGAAATCGGGGCGGAGACCTGCGCACCGGAAATTGCGGACGTTGTCTTCGCCGACTGCGATATCGTCCGCACGACGCACATCGCCATGGACATTCAGCACGGCGACAGGGCCGCCGTGCGCAATATCCGCTTCGAGAACATCCGCGTGGAGATCGACGCGTGGAACCCGCGGCCTCTCATCCAGCGCAGCCGCGAGGACCAGTACCAGCCGGCCCGGGAGGACCGGTATTGCCCGACACTGCTGGAAATCGTCATCCGCAAAAACAACTACTCGAAGGACGAGCAACGAGGAACGGTGCGGGACGTGGTCTATCAAGACATCACGGTCGTTGGCCCGCACCATCCACCGTCGTTCTTCCGCGGGTTCGACGACGCGCATACGGTCGAGGGTGTGACGATCGCCAACCTGCAGTTCAATGGCAAAGTGATCAGCAATGCAAAGGAGGCCGGATTGAACATCGGGCCGCACGTCAGTCGCGTGCAATTCGTGCATCCCGGCCTGCAGCCTTGAAGACAGTGGGAACGAGGACGTCCGAAATCGCCCGGGATCGACTCATTTTGCGGAATCTTCAGAGCAAAATGTGCCTGTCTCCTTCTCCTCGCCCGCCCTGCGTGGGCAGAATCGGCGACTCGGTGCCCGGTTGCCCATGATGGAGAAACAACCATGAAACACACGCTCACCCTTCTCGCCGCTCTGTTGGTCGCCCCGGCGGCCGGGCTGCATGCCGCCGATGGCAGACCGCCGCGGCCGCTGGTCGGAGCGATCCGCTGGGATGCGTGGACGGCCGGCGAGGTGACTTCGCAGGTCGAACGGACGCTCGGACCCAAGAAGTACCATCCGCGTCTGCCGTGGTTCGCCGAGGTGCTTGACGACGGCAGCGTGCGCATCGACGGCGGCCGGCAAGAGATCATGGATCGGGAGATCGGCTTTGCTGCCGACGCCGGCTTGGACTACTGGGCCTTCCTGCTCTACCCGGAACGCAACTCGATGAGCGACTCGTTGAGTCTGTATCTGAGTAGCGCGTCGCGGCGGCGCATCAACTTCTGTTTGATCCTTCACAACGCCTTCGGCGTCCCCGAACACCAGTGGCCGCGCGAGCGCGACCGCGCCGTGGCGTTGCTCAAGGAACCCGGCTACCAGACCGTCTGCGAGGGCCGCCCGCTGGTCTATGCCTTCGCGGTGAACTTCGCCGGTGCGTTTCCGGCGGCACGCTTCGGCGAGTTCGTGCAGGCTGCCCGGCAGGCGGGCGCCGATCCTTACTGTGTCTATATGGGCTGGCAGCCTGGCAAGGATTTTGAACGGGCGGCGCCGTTGGGCTTTGCGGCGGTCTCGCACTATGCCGCCGCCAGTGCCGACGCCCACTTCGCGCAACTCGTCCAGCGGGTCGAGGCCGGCTATTGGGCGGAGGCCGCCGCCGCGCATGTCCCTTAGAACCTGTCCAAGAACTACTCCGTGCTTGATGGACGGCCCCGCGGGCTGATCGTGTAGTTCCATTGAGCGCCGATTTCCGCAGGGGGACATTCGATGACACTTTTGTATGATCACATGTACACAAACTCGATGCGATGATTGGCCAGCCACAGGATCTTTGGGTGTTCTTTGTCGAGCTGTGCTTCACGTAGGATGGGGTTGTGGCTTCGGCGGTCAAGGTACACCACGATCCGGCATCCAGCTTCGATTTCTGCTGACTCCCGAATTCTTTGACCATGTGATTCTCGAAATGAATGAAGCGGTTTTAGTGGGATGAGCAGGTCCGCTGGTGGTTACAAGAGAAGAGCCCAGCCGTCATCAGACGGCCGGGCTTGTTGCTTGCAAGGTAATCCGTCGAGTTGGTCAACTGGCTAGGGAGAGGAAGCGGCGCGCAGATATGGTTCGAGATAGGCGACGGCTTCCAAGAAGTCGCACTTCTGAACGACCATGACGAAGTCGATCGGGTTGAAGTTCCGCTGGCAGCGGAAGCAACGGCCCAGATTGGTGCGTGGATTGGTCGCCGTGTGGAATTCGTTGCACACCGGACAGAGGAAGCGGAAGATGCCCTCCCGTCGTTTCCACGGCCAGTGGAGATAGAGGGCAATCAGTCGCTCAATCGAGATGCGGTTGCGGAATTCGTACAACTCCGAAGCGGGGATGCGGCTCATGGGAATCTCCGGTTGGCGGGGATTAGGGGAGCTGGAATTCGGTCAAAGTCTACTGAAGGACGGCTTCGGTAATGTGGTGCGTATTGGCGGCGGCGGCTGTGCTGGAAACGATCCCCAGACGGGCCGGTTCGAGCCGCGGCTGAGCTTGTTTGACGCCACTTACCAGTTTGTCCGCGACCGACGCCCAGTAGGCCGTATCGTGCTTGATGGAGAACGGCCCGACTCCCTTGGAAGCAGCTCCCGACGTTGCTGGCCAGATAATGCCCACGGCCGCCGCTATCAGCGACACCGCGAATAAGAAGGGCTTTGAGGTGTCGCCTGATCTTTTCGGACGTATGATCTTCGCCTGGGGCTCGATTCCCTGCCAGGCAACGGCGTCACGTCCTTGACGAACACTTTGGCGTGGCGGATCATGCCCGCGTCGTCGGGACGGCAGCCATCGACCGTGCCATGGGTGGCGTCTTCCAACAGGTTCGTGAAGCGTGCAATATCACGACGTCGCCCGGAAGTTGGCCGAGCGCACGCGGCGGCTGATTGCCGAGAACGGCATCAACGAACGGTACAACGCCCTGACCGGGCGCGCGATCGGCGATCCGGGCGTAGCCATGACGTGTTCAACCTGGTCCCTGCTGGTCCGGAGTGTCTACGGCGTGCATGAAGACTTTCGCACGATCTTCGTGCCATCCGGCGCGAAAGGCCGGCGACTTCGCTTAGGCAAGCTCGAAGTCTCCTATCCCGAGGACGACGTGGTCGAACTTCGCTCGGCGTTTGAGCGGCGATTCCACGTGATCTTTCCGGACGGAAAGCCAGGAGCGGCGCCCGTGGTGACGTGCGACGGGAAACCACTCGGCTCGGATCGCTTCCAGCCAGAGAACGGGGCTGTTTCTTTCACGGCCCAGCCGGGCCACTGGTATGCCGTGCAACGTGCCAATATAGTACAGTAAAGGAGAATGGCAAGCCACCCCAAGACCCTGACGGAGGGCCGCTCAAGCGAACCTTCTCCGCCCAGGATCGTGCCGATCTGCAACGGATCGCCTGGGAAGGCCTCCAGCAGTTTTAACGACTCGCCGCGTCCGCTGGTCCCCATCGCCAAGCAGGTGGACTTAAACATCGACGCAGAATCCAGCGTGACGGAGGAGAACCATGTTTGCACTTCCCTCGCTTTCCGCCATCGCATTTCTGGCTGTGGCAGCGCAAGCTGACCAGACATGCGAGTTTGCGCTGGTCCGCGACGGTAAACCGCTGGCGACAATCGTCGTTGCCGTGGAGCCCACGGTCGCCGCGGCCTTTGCCGCCGAGGAATTTCAGGATCACGTCCGCAGGATCACCGGGGCGACGCTACCGATCGTCCTCGACAATGTGCCGGTGCCTGGCTCCCGTGTGCTCGTCGGCCGCAGCCAAGCGACCGACGCGTTGGACTTGCCCGGCGAGCCACTGAAGCCGCAGGAATACCTCATCCGCTATCTGCCCGACACGCTCGTGCTCTTGGGCTGCGAAACCGGAGGCGCGAAACCCGTTCCGCCGCGTCGCGCCGAGGGCAAATTCGGCCGGGCCCTGGGCTTCGACGGTCGTCGCGACGTGACCGTCATCGAGAAGCCCGGCTTCCGTGACGAAGCCGGAACCCTGGAGGCATGGGGCTGGCTGCCCGCCGAAAAGCAGCCTGAGTGCCACGGGACGATCCTGCGGCTCGATGGCGTCATTCCCTGGACCTATCACATCCTCCAGCGCGACATGAACACCAGCCGCATCAGCTACACGACGTACGACGGCAAGGCGGGACATGGCTTGGCGTCGGGCGATTTGGCCGAGGGCTGGCACCACGTCGCCGGGACATACGACGCGGCGGCCGGAAAAATGGAGTTGTTCATCGAGAACTCCAGCGAGTGCAACGAGAGTTACCTGATGGATCAAGTGGAGTTCTACGTCACGCTGAAGATGGCCGACCAGCCCGAATTGGATGGCAACCAGCTCATCGACGAGTTCTTCACTCGCTACTACGGCGCAGCGGCAGGGCCGATGAAGGACCAGTACCTGGCCATCGAGGAGACATTCAGCAATCCGAAGAATTACCCGATCGAGATTCAGTGTTCCGACGCCCACCAACATCAGACCAAGGAACTGGCTTGGGGTTCGCTGGGCACGAAGCAGCGGATGGCGAGATTTGGCCAACTCATGGCTCAGGCCAAGGCGGCGGCCCGCACGCCGCAGGAGAAGGAACGTGTCGCTTTGTTCGAGCAAGGTCAATGGGAATACATGCGGAAGGGACAGCCATGAAGTGTTACCGAATGTTACCTGGTATTGCCCTGGTACTGGCCATCGAGTCTGTCGCCCTGGCCAACGAACTGGCCGACCCGGGGTTCGAGCAGACCGCCGCGGACCGCTTGACTGCGTGGACGCCCTATGGCCGAGGGTATGCATTGGACGCGACCGAGGTTCAGTCCGGAAAACTCGCGCTCCGCTGTGAAACGACGGGCGAACGGGATGGAATGGGGATCGCGCAAGTGATCCGCTACGATCAGCCCGACAAGCGGCCAATCATCGTCGGCGGATGGAGCAAGGCGGAACACGTCGGGGCCGGAGGGGATTACAGCCTGTTCCTGGACATCATCTACGCCGATGGCACGCCGTGGTGGGGCAAGACGGCCGCTTGGACGCGTGGCACCCACGGCTGGCAGTACACGGCGGAGGTGTTCTACCCTGAAAAACCGGTCCGGGAGATCCGGGCGTACGTCTTTCTGCGGCGCACGACGGGAAAGGCCTGGTTCGACAACGTGTTCGTGGATCGCGCCGGCCTTTATGCCACGGACGTCCACGTGCTGTCCGACTTCCCACGCCGCCCACACGGGCAACGCATCCGCGCGCGGCTGACCCAGGCGGCCGTTTGGCGAGCCGCGTTGTTGGATTCCAACGGCCGGGAAATGGCGTCTTCCCAGGGACGGGGCTCGACGATCGCTTGGGACTGGCAGGATGCGGCGGAATTGCGGCCTGCTCAGATGCGCCTCACCGGACAGGCTGGTGATGGAGCCCGGCTCGACCTGACGGTTCCCGTTACAGCCCCGGAGCGCCCGGTGAACCCGGTTCATGAGGGCTATGTCGTCTGGGGCGAGAACTCGATGCGCAAGGTGTATCCCACCGAGTACCCGCCGAGCGGCAGACGTTTGGATCTGGCGGTTTCGCTGGCCCGCAACGAATCGGAGGGGCTGCAAATCTCGATCACGCCGGCCGATCGCGTGACGCTCCGCAGCGTGCAGGTGAGTATCGGCTCGCTGACGAACGAACACGGCGGCGTATTTCCTCCCGACGCAGTCACGGCGCATCTGGTCGGCTACGTCTTCGTGGACACGCCCTCCGGCCATCCGGCGGCCCCGCGCGAGGGCAGCTGGTGTCCGGAGGTCTTGCTGCCGATGCGTCCGTTCGCGGTCAGCGGCGGCCGGACTCAGACAGTGTGGATCAACTTCCATGCTACGGAGGCGGTGGCTCCCGGGACGTATCGCGGTCGGGTGGTCGTCACTGCCGCGGGTGCCCCCGCCACCAAATTGCCCGTCAGCGTGCGGGTGCGCCGTTTGACGCTGCCGCGCTCACCCAGGATGAAGACGGCCTTCGCCATGATGGACGGGTACACCCGAGCGGCCTACGGCGAGATCACGCCCGCGCTCCGTCGCCAGTGGCTGGACCTGATGCTCTCCCATCGTCTCAACCCGGATGACATCTCGCGCACGGATCCGCCGGCCGTTGCGGATTTGCTGTACGCCCGAGATCGCGGACTGACGGCGTTCAACATTCTGAACCTCGTACCGCGTCCCCAGGGCAAACCGCTCTGGACGTGCTACGCGGAATTGAAGGACTACCCGGCGGATTTCCGCGAGAACCTCGCTCAACGGCTGGACGGCTATGTCGAGGAGTTGCGCCGGCACGGGTTGTCGAAGCTGGCATACTTCTACGGCTTCGATGAACGAGGCCCGGAGTACGACGAACTGATCAAAGGAATCTGCGCGTTCCTCAAGCAGCGTTATCCGGAAGTCAGCACGTTCACGACCGCCGGCTACATGTACCAGAAACGCCGCACGACGCCGCCGGAGTACCAGGACTACATGGACTGGTACTGTCCGCTGACATCGGTCTACGACCCGGAGTTGTCGGCCCGCTTGCGGCAGCAGGGGAAGCAGGTCTGGTGGTACGTGTGCTGCGGCCCGCAGCACCCGTACGCGAATTTCGCTGCCCTGGACTACCCGTCGATCGAGGGCCGGCTGCTGGGCTGGATGACCTACGGCTTTCAGGCCGACGGACTGTTGTTCTGGCACGTGAACTTATGGCACCCGAACCGGATCATCGACGGCAGCGATCCTTACCTGGACTGGAAGCCGGCGTGCGTCGCGAACATGACGGGCGACGGCTGCCTGACGTACCCCACGCCGGCCGGGCCGGTCAGCTCGATCC
>JAAYEH010000547.1 GCA_012728855.1 Rhodopirellula sp.
ATCAGATTCGAGGGCTTGATGTCGCGATGCACCAGGCCGTTTTCGTGCGAGCAAAGCAGGCCGAGGGCCGCTTGCCGAATCACCTCGCAAGCGTCGGCGATGCTTAGCGCGCCGCAGCGGCGGACGATCTGGGCAAGATCAAGCCCTTCGACGTACTCCATTACCAGGAAATGGATCCCGTCGATTTCGCGGGCGTCCATGGCGCGGATGATATGGGGATGGTCCAGCCGCCCCACCGCTTCCATCTCCCGCTCGAAGCGGGCCACCGCCTCGGCATTTTGCAGGCGTTCCTTGGGCAGAACCTTCACGGCGACAATCCGTTTCAGCTTCTTGTGGCGCGCCATGTACACCGCGCCCATCCCCCCCTGGCCGAGTTTCTTCAACAACTCATAGTCGCCCAGCACCGCCGCTCGGCGAGATGGCGCCGGCCGTGGCGACGGTTGCCCGGCCTCGGCGATTGCCGGCTGAAGGCGAAGCTTGCGGAGCCGTTGCATCGCTTCGCGAAACTCGGGTTCCGCCAGATGGAGATCCTCTTGGGGAGTTTGACGCAGGGCGGAGATCATCGTGTCGGCCGAGGTTTCCAGAGCTTGAACCGCCTGGTCGCACTCGCTGCAACCACTCAGGTGGCTTGCGATTTGCTCGGCGGCATCCTCCGCAACGGTACCAACTGTATAGCCGAAGAGCATTTCGCGGGATGGGCATGTGGCGGTTTTCATGGTTCAGGTTCCCTGGGACTGAAGTTGAGAGGATCGGCCCTGGCATTCCTCATCCAACAATCAAGAACGGCGGCGTGTCATACCATTTTCCGAAAACGCTGCAAGTGCTTATCGATTAAGAAGATCTGTATTGCAGTCAGTCCGCGTCGCCAAGTTCCTGCCGCAGTCTCCGCAAAACCTTATACTTCGCCTGCCGGACCGCTCCCGACGTGGTTCCAAGCTGCTGGGCGACGTCGCGCGAAGCCTGCTGTTGGATCGCCGTCAGCCAGAATGCCCGCCATGTGGAACTCTCGAATTCATCGCGAATCGTCTCCAGTGCGCGACGGGCAAGGCAAGCGAGCGGGCCGGACTGCCCGGAATCGCTCCAATCCTCCGCCGCCAAATTGGCGAAATAGAGTTGGGCGTCTGTCCCACCCATCGCCACCGGCCGGCCGGTGCGGCGGCGGAAGTAGTCGTGGATTTTGCTCTGGGTAATCGTCCGCAACCACCCCCGAAAGGTGCCGTGCTCTTCCGTACGGCGAAAAGTGGAGATTCCGTGGCTGACGGCCTGAAAAACGTCCTGGACAACGTCCGGAGCGTCTTGCGGCGGAACGTCGCAGCGGCGGCACCAGGAGAAGACCAACGGACCATAGAGATCCAGGAGCCGCTGCCAAGCCGCCTCGTCACAAACCTGCAGCCGCTCGATCAGGCCGGTGGAAATCGAACTGGGTTCCCCGGATTTTCGATCACGGCCGGCTCGTTGCTCGGGATGGCTCACGCGAAAGCATCCGATCGGGTGAGGGATTGCCAATCACACCCGTGCAGTATAACCGACTCGCGAGCGCCGCGACAATCGCCCTCAGGTGACCGGCAGGATCTCAATCACTCGGTTCACCAAGGACTTCAATGGTCGCGAATGTCGGCAGCCCATTGTTTGGCAATGTCTCGAATTTCCGACACCAGCATCGGACTTGTCTTCATCCCGACAGCCCCTTGTGACCCGCTATCGTAGCCTACCACGAACAGTCCTTTCAGCCCATATTGATCAACAACATTCCCGAGGGCCCGCATGATCCCCGGCTGACATTCGGGGACAATGCCTTGAGGTTTCTTTCGGTGTCCGTGCCACCAGATCAAGAAGACAGGGCGACCGTTCGCCTTGGCGATCCTTTCCTGCATGATCCGGCTGGCCTTCGCTTGCACTGCAGTCGCCGTGGTGACGTAACCCATTTCCACCGCGAGAGCATCTACTTCCTTGGGCAGGGCAATCCCGCGTAGCGACTCCTTCCCATAGACGCAGTTGCACCACACTTGAACACGGGGTGCGGCCTGCTTCAGCCGTTGGCCGAAGGCTGCAACTTCAGAAGGTGTGTGGCCCGAAAAGAAGGGCAACTCCCAACAGACGGCGACAACTGCGTCCCCGTAGGCCGTGGCCATCGACAGCACTCGGCTTTGAACTTTCTCGAGGTCGCCTTTGTCTTCAAAGGGGATAACGACCCGGAGTCCTGCATGGCGAGCAGCTTCAATCGTTGCCTCATTGCCGGTCCAGACGATGTTCGTATAGTCTGCAATTTCATCGACGCTGCCCGCCTCCGCCGAGCCGTAGCCCAACCATCGTGCAGGTTCCGGGCGGTCGGCAGCACCAGGCGGTGCAAGTTCCTTTCCCGGCCCCGCCCTGCCGGCGATCGCCGCTGACGTTGGCAGATCCAGAAGACTTCCTGCGTCGCTTTCTGCCCTGCCATCCGAACTGGCAATCCGGCGTTGCAGTGCGCCAGTTGATCTCTCAGCGTCAGGATTCTCCAATCGCACTCGGATCGTTTCCTTGCCTCCTGGGGCGATCGTGAAGTCCTGGGTAAACAGCACTATGCCGTCCTTTTCGACCCGCAGTCGCCGCTTGCCCGGGTCGACGCCGAGAACCAACGTGCCCTTCTCTCCCCTGCCCTGGACGAGAACCCTTTGCTCGTCGCCGAGTACTTGGACGGTTGCTTCAGGATCGTCGATCTCCACCACCAGTGTCCCCTCCGAGGTTCGCATGGAAAGCGCGATGCCCAGCAGCAGAACCAGCATCGCCGCGCCCACGGCCACGCCGACCAGCGCCCTTTTGGGAAATTCGAGACGAGGCAACACACGGTGTTGGCCCGACCACCTGCGACTGGGTGAGATGCGCGGCAGCCGGATCTCAAGCGATTGGCTCGACATCGGCGGTACGGCCGCCGCAACCTCCGGCCCACCTGCAATGGGCTCGTGCGTACGACTCGCCGGCTGGAGTTCTTCGCGAAGCGTGGCGTCGTAAGCGGCCTTCTTCTTCGGATTCAACAGGCAAGCCTTGGCTGCGGCCAATTGGTTGAGTATCCGCTGCGAAAGATCGCCGTGCCGGCCGAGATGGTACGTGCGAACGTGGGCCATCTGCCGCGCCGCCGCGTCGCGGATCACTTCGGCATCGGCTTCCAACACGGGTATGCCCAGGAACCGGTAATGGTTGGCCGGCTGCTCTTCGCGCGGGATTCCCAGCCAACGATGGTACGGATCGAACTCCAGCGGCTCGCCCGGCGGTTCCTCTCGATGCTGCATCTGCGATGCATCGCGGCTCGTCTCGACGTCCATCGACCCGCGAAGCTCTCCGGTTTCCACGCGCGAAGGCTCCGGTTCGGCCGCCGGTTGCTCTTTGCGGCGGGCTTCCCGCAACAGGCCGATCAGTTTGCTCCCCTCGCAAAACGGCGCCAGCGCATCGATCACGGCAGACGGCGACGCCGGGCGAACCTGCGGCGCCTTGGCCAGCATCTGCCCGACCAGCACGGCAACCGGCTTGGGAATGTCGGCCCGCACGAACTCGATCGCCGGCGGCTCGTCGTGGATGTGGGCCAAGAGCTTCTTCATCGGCGAATCGTACTGCGGCGCGCTGAATGGCGCGCGCCCGGCCAGAAGATGGAACAAGGTGCATCCCAGCGAGTAGATGTCGGTCCGGATGTCGACGTTGCGGCTCCCCAGGGCCTGCTCCGGCGACATGTAATCGGGAGTGCCCATCACCTGGTTGGCGCCCGTGGTCTCACCCTCCGGACTCTCAGTCTGCTGGATCTGAGCCAACCCCAAGTCCAGCACTTTGACCTCGCCCGCCGTGGTCAACATCAGATTCGAGGGCTTGATGTCGCGATGCACCAGATCGTTTTCATGCGAGCACTGTAATCCCATCGCCGCCTGTCGGACCACCTCGCAAGCGTCGGCAACGCTCAGGCCGCCGCAGGAGTGGACGATCTGAGCAAGATCAAGCCCTTCGACGTATTCCATCACCAGAAAGTGGATCCCGTCGACCTCGCGGGCATCCATCGCGCGGATGATATGCGGATGGTCCAATCGGCCCACCGCCTCCATCTCCCGCTCGAACCGCGCCACCGCCTCGGCGTTTCGCAGGCGATCTTTGGGCAGCACCTTCAAGGCGACGATCCGTTTCAGCTTTTTGTGCCGGGCCTTGTAGACGGCGCCCATGCCCCCCTGGCCGAGTTTCTTGAGCAGTTCGTAATCACCAAGGGTGTGCATGCGGCGACGCTGCTCAGACGGCGCCACTCTGGGCGCGGGCTCCATTGGTCCTTTCGCGCGAAGCTGGTCCACAATGCCTTGGAACCCCGGCTCGCCCTCGGGAATCCCGCCTTCGGCCGGTTGCCGCAAGGCGGCAATCAGCGTGTCGGAATGGCTCTCCAGGCCCTGGAGCGTCTGCTCACATCGTTTGCAGTCGACCAGGTCCTCGGCGATCCGATCGGCATCCGCTTCGGGAATCGTCCCGACCAGATAGCCAACGAGCATCTCTCGGCTCGGGCAAGCGGCTGCTTTCATATTGGACTCTCCCGGCGTGTCGTTGTGGCTCTACTACACCAGAACGTAACAGCGTTACACCACTTTCATGGTATCGGATCCTCCTCGGTGGCCTAAGGCAAGCGCGTTGAGCGGGGAGCATCGGCCGCGCCCTTGCGAGTAAGCGACCGTCCTGCCGGAGACTCTCTCTCGGGCGTGGAGGCTTTCGAGGGACTGCGATCCGCCGAGACATCGCAATGCTCCTGTTCAACTCTGGTTCTCTCGATCCTCGGGGGGCCCGGCCTGCTCGCCTTATCCGCCCGGCCCCTACTCGGGTTGCTGAATCGTGACCCTAAACAAAACGTTTCGTTTCCAATGGCCTTGATTTAACAAGTAAACGTGGGCATCCTTCACGGCCACACCCCGGGGATAGTCTTTGGCCGACGCAGCATTCACGTTGATGAACTTCCTCAGTTCTGTCTTCCCTAGATGTTCGTTTCGTAAGTTCACGGACAGGAGTA
>JAAYEH010000548.1 GCA_012728855.1 Rhodopirellula sp.
AGCAAAGAGCTCTCAAACTGCTCCAGTCCATCAGCGTGTAGGCAGAACCAGCGCACCCGATCTGAGCAAAAACCCCACGAAACACCGGAGAAACTACGGTTTTCAAGAAGGGAACTTCCGACTAGGCTACCGCGTAGGGTGTGGCCTACTTGGCGGGCTGCGCGGCCGGATGACGGGGCTGGGGGACGTGCGATTCCGGGCCGTTGAAGCCCGTTCCGGTCTTAGGCGCGGGCGCGCGAGACGGTGCGCATTGGCTACACAATCAGCTCCACCTTATCTAGCGCCTCCGTCGCTCCTTGATAGAAACCGTGGACTACGGCGGCAAGACCTTCGACAATTTGATCAGAGCCTTCGATCTCAAGACGACTCATCACTCGAATGCCAACAAATGCTTGCATCTTGCCGGTTTTCCGACTTCGTTCTGAACCAATGCGGTTTGCGACTCGTGCGATTGCATCGGCGACCCATTCGCGGTCGGATTCTCTTTTCGCCAGATTGTCAAATAGATCGTCAAATAGATCGGCACGTTGCTTTGCTATGGCGGCTTGTAGGCGTTCACCTTCCCCTTTGGTAGCTGACTGGGCCACGATTTGATTGTAAGCGCCCATCGCTTCCCACAGGTCCCGTCGATCAAGGTCAGCAAGATATTGCTTGGTGAATTTGCTTACTTCGAAAGCAACCTCCGACTTTGATGCGTGCGTCCATGCGGTGCCGATCATTTCCAGGTGTACGGCACGCAACTCTTCGGTCAGATCTTCAAGGCTGACGGCTGCGAACGACGAATCTGATTTACAGATGTTCTTTCGGACGACCTCGGCATACGCCTCTTCCAGGCCAACTCCCCGAACCGAGCCAAAGACATACTTGTCGTAGAACTCTCGGCTAAAACCAATGGCGTTCGTCCGGGATTTTCGCGAAAACAGTCCCATCGCTGCGCCCCTGCTCGAGTACTGGAAATTGATCCCGTTATCGATTTGTCGGCATCGGCCGGCCCTTTCTCCAACACGATTTGCAGGTTTGCAAGCAGTGGCGACTTGGTAGAATAAACGGACGCGGCTAGGCCCGTACAGCCGAATCCCGGAAACCTGACCGGCTGCCGCGCTGTTTTCTTTCAGGTGTCACTTTTCAGGTGGTGGCATCATGGCGAAGAAAGGCACGTCAGCGGTTCCCCCCACGGGTCATTCTGACCCATCGACGGAGAGCGCGGCGAGACTGCGAGAGGCCGCAGCGAAGGTCCGGCAGGTGGCCGGTGCTTTCAACGAGGGAGAACCCCAAGTGCTTTACAAGGGGTGGATCGCGCTCGGACCTTTGTTCAAGGAGGCGTATGAGGCGGGCGCGTGGCAAAGCGAAGGTTCACAAATCGGGGGTAGGCTGAAGCGGGTTCTGGCCGCGCCTGGTCGTGACAGACTGGAATCGCTGGATGGGCTCGAAACGCCTGTCTGGAAGCCCGAGGCGTATTTTGCGGTCGTTGAGCCCCTGACGTCCCAACTAATGCCCCCTGCCGAGGAGAAAGAGCAACTCGAACTCGAGGCGGGAATAGCCGCAGATGAGATCGAAGAAGAGGCCAGGCGAATCGAGGCGGGCCGGGGCGAACCCTCGGACGCCTATCGAGAGTTGGGCCAATGGGCAGCGGCTAAGTTGCGTCGCAACCAACGGCGTGCGGTCGAACTGCTGGCAGAGAACGCCGGCAGTCTGCCAATTGCCGACATCGCCAGCGACGCGGCGATAGGGTGGCAGCTCCCCTACGATGATTCAGTGTCGAGTCTGATTCGAGAGTTGAACAAAGAGCACAAACTGCCCTCTATCGGCTGGCGGATTCATCGCCACGACAACGAAATCCGGCTTGTAAAACTCAAAGGCAAGATTACGTAGAACTGACGTATCCTTGCCAGAGAGTTGACGGCGGCATCTCGGCTAACATCTCCGCTGCACATCACACATCTTTTGCGGAGATGAAACATGCCCAAACGAGAGTACGATCCCCTCTCAGTGATCCCCAGCGCGGCCATAGTGCGCAAACGGCTGGAAGCGATCCAAGAGCAGGCCCGGAAACTCGGCATCCTCCTCAGGACGGCCGAAGAAATTGAGCAGGAGCAACACAGCGCGAACACGGAGGGCCAAGAGAATGAACACGACTAAGACTTGCCCCGATGCTGTGCGCCTTCTCTTGGATGCCAGAGAAGCCTCCAAGGCGCTTGGCATCTGTCAGAAAACGCTGTGGGCCAACACTCGCCCCAGGGGCAGCATACCTTGTGTCCGGATCGGCAAGCGGGTGTTGTACGCTGTGGCCGATCTGCAGCGGTGGATCGACGCGCAGAAACAAGACGGAGGGCAGGAAGCATGAGAACCTCTACCCCTCCGTCTCGCATCCTGGAAGATGCCTTATCGTACCATGCGGCCGGCCTCTGTGTGATCCCGATCCGGACGGGCACGAAGAAGCCGGCTTGCCGATCCTGGAAACCTTACCAGCTGCAGCGGCCGGACGAAGTAATGCTGCGCCGATGGTTCTCCAGCGGCGCCCACGGCATCGGGCTTATCATGGGCGCGGTGGCCGGTGGCATCGTCTGCAGGGACTTCGATCTGCTGGAAGCCTTCCAGCGGTGGGCAGCGGCGCATCCCGACTTGGCCCGGTGCCTGCCCACGGTGGCCACGGCCAGAGGCAGGCACGTATACGGGCGGCTGGCCCTGGAAGTGATCCCCGATCCCGGCGCCGGCGACGGGGTGATTGACTACGGCGATGGCGAACTGCGGATGTCCGGCTGTCTGGTAGTGGCGCCCCCGTCCAAGCACCGCAGTGGTGCGGTGTATCGGTGGCTGATCCCGATGCCTGCCTCCGTAGCCGAAGTGCCGCTAATCGACTTGGACGCCAGCGGTTTCAGACGCCGCTGGGCAGGTGTCGATGTCGAGAAGCCCGATCCCGATGAGACACAGAGAACACAGAGAACCCAGGGGCACGTAGGACCCCCCAAGGGTCCACAGTGCCCCCAGGGGTACTCAGAGGGCACACAGGGGAACGCAAGCAATAGTGTTGGTGGGTGTGGCCACGTCGTTGGCGCCGTCGTAGCCAAGTGCCTTGCAGCGATCGACGCCCGCAGTGCCCAAGTGGATCAGGTGATCAGGACCACGCTGCCCACGGCACCCGGCCAGCGGCATCGGCAGGTTTTCGAGTTGTGCCGCGCGCTGAAGAGCATCCCGGCGCTACGGGACGAAGATCCACGGGAGCTTCGTTCGATCGTCCAGAAGTGGCATCGGCTGGCCCTGCCTCACATTTCGACGGAGCCTTTCGAGGAAACCTACATCGACTTTCTGAGGGCATGGCCACGGGTTAAGTACCCGGTGGGCGGCGGCCCTGTCCAGGCGGCCCTGGAAGCGGCTAGGACTCGCATCCCAGTAGCGGCGGCTGATCGGTACGAACAAGAGCCGATCCGGCTGCTTGTGGCCCTCTGCGCCGAACTCCAGAGGCGGGCGGCCGAGAAGCCTTTCTTCCTGGACTGCCGCACGGCT
Organism: Rhodopirellula sp.; assembly: GCA_012728855.1. Taxonomy (GTDB): domain Bacteria; phylum Planctomycetota; class Planctomycetia; order Pirellulales; family Thermoguttaceae; genus JABWBD01. The sequence goes on from JAAYEH010000548.1 coordinate 3,505, forward strand.
GGCCGGCTGCTGGAAGTGCCGCACGGGACGGCGGCCCGGTGGCTGTACCTACTTCGTGCCGATGGTTTCCTGCGCGTTGTCGAGACGGGCCAGCGGGGCAAGGCATCGTCGTATCGGTACATCGGGCCAGAGGCAGGGAGGGCAGCGCCGTGATCATCAACCTGTACAACGATCATTTGCTTCGGCTGCTGATCGTAGCCGAAGTGGACGGCCAGCTGTGGCTGATTCCACGGCGGCCCGGTGGCTGGGCATCTCGCCAGGCCCTGCAGATGACTCAGGAAGCCCGATCCCAGCGTCTGAAGGTGGCCTTGGATGTCGATCCGGCATGGCTAGGCATCTCGGCAGAAGAAGGGCACGTAGCAGGCCCACAGACGAGCGCAGAGGCATCAACACGGCCCGTGATACCTCCGGCTGCTGGATGCGTCAAACGGGCTTCTAGGCGTCATTTCCGTAAGGGGACGTAAGGCACGGTAGCATTAACGAAGGGGTATCACGATGTACAGCGATCCGGAACTGAACGAGTGTTTCGACTTGGGCGAAGTGGTGGCGGCTTGGGACTTCGGTCCTGCGCCGGACTGTCAGCAGCAAGTGGAACGGCACGGCGCCAACATGGCACGTTTTCAAGAACTCCAGACTGCCCACGGGGCCAAAGCGATCAGCGCCTTCTTGGAGGGCTACCGCACCCGGTGCCAGTGCTACGCCAACGAACGGGACGGGGCACGGGAAAAACTGGTTGCGGGGTTTTCGATGTCGTCTTGAAGATCAGAAAATGGAAAACGGCTACTTGACAGCTAGCCTAGTAGCCGATAAGATTTGCCATAGTGGGCTAGCAAACAAGCACGAAAGGGGAAGCGACGATGGGGAAGAAACGGAAGCCGAAGTTACCGCTGTTGTCCGATCAGTTGCGGGTGATCCTGGACAGCAACCCGAAGATGACTCGATATCGCGTGTCCCTGGAAGCCGGAGTGGATCAGGGTCAGCTGTCCAGGTTTGTGCTGGGCAAGGGCGAGATGACTTTCCGCACCCTGGACAAGATCGGCCGAGTACTTCGTCTGCGGTTTGTGGTGGATCAGGATCAGGACTAACTCAGTCACGAAAGGCAGGTGTCGAAATGGCAAGTATTGCACGGGAACCGAACGGCCGGCGGCGCATCCTGTTTGTGGCTGCGGACGGGCGGCGGAAAACGATCCGGCTGGGCAAGGTGCCCCAGCGGGCGGCCGAAGCGATCAAAACGAGGGTGGAAGCTTTGCTGGCTTCGTCGATGTCCGGTTGCCCTTGGGACGCCGAAACGGCCCGATGGGTAGCCGATCTGCAGGACGATCTGGCCGCCAAGCTGGCCGCGGTGGGACTGATCCCACGGCGGGACTCGGCCAGCCTGCAGGGCTTCATGGACGCCTACGTGGATGAACGCACTGACGTGAAGCCGGCCACGAAGGAAGTGTGGGGCCAAGGCCGGCGCGGTCTGCTGGACTTCCTTGGTGCAGACAGATCGTTACGGGACATCACCGAAGGGGACGCCGATCGTTACCGGCTGCACTTGGTGGGCGCGGGACTCGCGCCGATGACAATCCGGAAGCGGCTGCAATTCGCCAAGATGATCTTCCGGGCGGCGACCCGCAGAAAGCTGATCCCGAACAACCCGTTCCACGACGTGAGCGTAAAGGCCACCATGCCCGATCGGCAGCACTTCATCAATCGGGACGACACAGCGAAACTCCTGGAAGCCTGCCCAAACCACGATTGGCGGACGATCGTTGCCCTGTCGCGATTCGGTGGTTTGCGGTGCCCGTCCGAAGTGCTTTCGCTCCGGCTAGAAGATATCGACTGGGAACGAGAACGCATCCGCGTAACCAGCCCCAAGACAGAACATCATCCCGGCAAGGGCAGCCGAGTGATCCCGCTGTTCCCGGAGTTGAAGCCGATCCTGCTGGAAGCGTCCGAACGGGCGCCCGAGGGTGCCGTCTATGTGGTTCCCGAACGATACCGCAAGGCGGCGCAAGGGAAGGCCGGCTGGCGGAACTGCAACCTCCGGACGACCTTTGAGAAAATCGTCCGACGCGCCGGCTTGGAGCCCTGGGAACGATTGTTCCACAACATGCGGGCCAGCCGGGAGACGGAGTTGTGCGAGACGTTCCCGCTGCACGTCGTCACCGCATGGATGGGCAACACGCCGGATATCGCCATGAAGCACTACTGCCAAGTCACAGAAGAGCATTTCCAGCGGGCCACAGAGGCGGCGCAAAATGCGGCGCAGTACGCGCCCGTAAGCGATGGTAAGCAGCGGGAAACGGTCTTCGCCGAAGCGATCCGTAGCCCGTCTTTACCGGCGCTTCCCGGTGCTTACGTCACTTTACGAAAATACCCAGCGGATGGGGAGGGATTCGAACCCCCGGTGGACTTTCGCCCACAGCGGTTTTCAAGACCGCCGCCTTAGACCACTCGGCCACCCATCCGCAACGGTGTTTTATTGTATCGTTTTGCTGTCTACCTC
>JAAYEH010000549.1 GCA_012728855.1 Rhodopirellula sp.
CTTCACGTCGTTCTCGGCTCGTGCAGTTGGTTGAAGTATTGAACACGTTCATTCTACCCCCAAGCGAGTGAGTTGCAATCCCGCAGCCACTGGACCCGCTGGACGCCCCGTCTTTCTGGGATTGCGATGGACGATTCGGACAATGGTCGAGGAAGACGAGTGATGCTGTTGCTCGACAGCGACGTCCTCTCGCTCCTGACTGAAGGCCATGCTCGCGTCTGGTTGCGCGCCGAGGCCGCCACGGACACCATCGGCATCACCGTTGTCACGAGAATCGAGATCCTGCGCGCCAGGTTTGACTTTCTGCTCAAAGCGGCGGATGGCGAGCAGCTTCGGCGAGCCCAATACTGGCTCGATCTGACTCCGCCGGCTGAAATCAACCCACGAATTCTGCTGAGGAGGCTTAAAAGATGAGGCGGACGGGGCCGAAAAGGCCGGAGGGGCGGGATTGCTTGGGCGTGTAGCGGTTCGCCCAGGAGTTGGTTACTTCGACCACGAGTTCGTTGCGGCCGTTCCGAATCGCTTCGGTGACGTCCAAAACATAAGGCGCCCAGAAGCGGGGGCCGATTTCGCGGCCGTTGAGTCGTAGAACGGCCCAGTCGCCGACTCCGCCGAGGTCCAACTCGTAATGTCGGCCGGCTTGTTTTTCGACATCAAACGCGGTTTGGTATCGTATCGTGCCGGCGAAATCTTTCAGATCGGCGATCTCGCGCCAGTCGCCAAGTTGTCCGCCCAACTCTTTGCCGGCCGTGCCGGTGAGCTGCCACGAACCGTCCAACGCGAGCGATTGCGGCGAGGATCCGGCAGGCTGCGCCGGTTTCGCAATCGCGGCGGTTTGGGCCGGGTCGATCGCAAGAACAAGGCTGTCGCGGCGCCAGAGCCTTAGCGGAACCGTGGTTCCCTGCTCTGCCGCGATAACCGCGGCCGTGCGAAATTCGGCCGACCAGGGATCGAACCATTCCGCCTTTCCTTGCGCGCGGCAGGTGAGGACCGTGTCGATGGCTGTCTCGGCTTCGTTGGTCAGAAGGTAGAAATCGATGCCGTGTTTCTGAACGTGGGCGTAGCGAAGACCGGGGATGGGCGGCTCGACGATCAGATCACGCTGAAGACCGTCAACCAGATCGGCGGTGGGCTCACCGCGGCAGTAGCGGACCAGCCCGCCGGCGGACTCCAGTGCCTTGATACGTTCGGCGACAGGCCCAGTCAGCGGTACGTCCTGGTCGACGATGAGCACACGATAGGCCATCTTGCCGGCTTTGATCGTGCCATTCTCGATGCCGGCTTGCTCCACCAGTCGCCAGTCCTCCAGGTAGTTGAAGTCGACCTGATTCTGGAAGAGCCACCTGGCGGCTCGCCAGGGGAGGTGGTTGCCGACGCTCAACACCGCCACGTCGCAGATCGGGCGGCTGTCGGTCATCAGACCGCAGAGACGGCTGGTATAGTCGGCGAAGTGGCGGTAGTGCGGCCACCAGGCGTTGTTCATACCGAAATCCGGCGGACGTTCGTAGGCCCGCTGCTCGCGGACCGAATAGTAGAAGGCGTGCGGATAGAGCAGGTTGACGCCGCGGACGATGAGCCAGTCGGCAAGACCTTTGATTTCGTCCATCGTGGCGTGCCAGCCGTAGGCGCCGTAGATTTCGTTGCCGTTGCGGCGGCGGGCGTCGTGGCGAGCTACGCTGCTGGAACATTTGGCGACCGTGCTGTTGGCGCCCTCCAACATCGTCGGCTCGCCGGGCAGTACCCAACGCCAGACCATGTCCTGCCCCGGGATCTGGAATAGCCGCAAGGGGCGAATTTCATCGCTGCCGGAAGGATGGCCGGTCAGCGCGATGCCGTGGTCGGCGCACCAGCGGGAAAGCTGCTGATAATAGGTCTCGTCGAGGCGCTCGGCGAGGGTGAGCTTGAAATCCTGGCGGATCCGTTCGGTCTCCGTGCCGGCTTCGAAAAAGAGGGCGGGGAGCTTGGCAAGGAGCGAATAGCCGCGTCGCCGCGCGAAATCCTCGGCAAACCCTTCGGTCCAGGGTTGTAATCCACGCTTCGCGCCGCGGCCCAATTCGCTCGGCTCATCGGTAAAGATCGCGAACACCGTCTTTCCGAAGTGATCCTTGAGCTTCTCATAGTACGGCTCGTAGGCGAAATGCAGGAAGGCACGGACGGAGTCGGGATCGAGCAGGTCGGCGGCCAGCGGGGCGTCGGGCTGGCCGTCGTCTTCGCCAAAGTGGACGCCGCGAATACGGCCCCCCGACGCCACGCATGTAAACGTCATCACTCGCCACTTGCCCGCGGGCAGGCTGAGCGTCTCGCCTGGCCTATCCGCCACCAGCGCGCCCAGCAAATCCACCTGGTCGCCTTTGGCTCCGGCGGCCACGGCAACGACCAGCTTACCCTCGGTGGGCGTTTCGATTCGCACTTCGGCCGGCCCGTCGATCTCTCGCGTCCCAACGGCGAGCCCTTTGGCCGCGAAGGCCGGATTGGAGCGGACGACCGCGCCGTGGGCGGATCCCGACGGGTACATCCCTTCGTCGTAGAGGCAGACGCGCATCCCGGTCCGCGCCGCCTCGTCGACTGTGAACCGCACATGGTCGATCCAGCGCTGGCCCATGTACGGGATCGCGCGGGGCAAGCCGATCCGACCGTGAATGACGAAGCCAAAAATACCCTGCTTGCGGAATTCGGCCATCTGGCGAGCGAGTTCGGCGTTGTCCAGTTCGTCGTTCCAGAACCAGAAAGGGATCTGGGAGAATTCCGTACCGGCAACGGCAATCCGCTCGCGCCAATCCGATGAGGGGCTTCCTTGTTGGGCTCGCACCGCGGTTGGTGCGCCGAAAAGGAGGCATCCGACTGAGACGACGAAGAGAAAAGCAAGACGCTGCATGGTCTTCTCCCGTTGGGGATTCAATTGTTCACGGAAGTCTGTAGACTTCCACGTCGTCGTACCACGCCGCATCGGCCTCCGATCGCTGGTTCTGCACGCCGAGTAGAAGGACCAGGCGGCCAACCTCTTCCGGCGTTTTGACGACGGTGAACATTTCCGACCATTGGTCGGCGGGCCCGTCGGCAAAGGCAAGTTGATCGAGGCTCTCCGCCGTCCAGACGCCCTGCGGGGTCTGCCAGCGAACGCGGATGGCTGCCGTGCCCGCGCCTTGAATTCTTCGCACTGCCCGCACCGCGTACCGCTCACCGGGCATCGCCGGATACGACTGGATGAAACAGCCGCCCAACACGCCCGCCGCACGCGCGGAACCTGGGCCGCCGGCGCCCTGTTGCCGATCCCAGGTGAAGCTTCCTTGGGAACGTTCTTCCTGCCAGGTGTGCCATCCGGCGGGAGGACCACCCTGGCGGTGCTTTTCATCGCTGCCTTCGAATCCTTTTGCGGTTTCCGCCTCGAAGCGGCCGTTTCGCGCCAGGTTGGCGAGGTCGCCGCTTTGCTCGAGCTGGGCGATTTGCCGGCGTGCGGCCCCTTCGGGATCGCGTGCGAAGCGGAGCGCTTCTTCACAGCCCGGCAGCGCTTCGGGCCAACTCTCGGGCTTTACGCCTCCGTGGGGCGTCGGCCACCAGCGGAACTTCTCGCCGTAGATCCAGACATACTCGTCGGCCACTCGCAGGGCCGTCTGCACGTTGGCTCGCAGGCGATCGACGCGAGGTTCGCCCAGTCCGTCGATATACCAGTTGCCCCACTCGGAGTCCTTGGGATTCCAGTAGGCGTCGAGGTAGATGCCGAAGCCGACCTGGACTGCTGCGCGGTACTTGGCCCGATTTTCGGGCGAAACGAGTTCCTGGCAGTCGCCGCGGATTTTCAGACCGGCTTCGAGGAACTCCCGCTCGCTGTTGAAGCGGTAGGCCGACTCGCAGCCGTCGACCAGGGTAACCGTGGGCGGGGCCACGTCGAGCCATCCGTCGACCATCGCCGGGTAGAGACCGTAGCCGAGCGATTCCAAGGCGGGACGCGGATCGGACCTGCCGGTTGCCGTGGCGGTGATGCTGTTGGCAAAGTACGAGAAGATCGTGATCTCGGAGGACTCCTCCACGATGGCTTGCATTACCTCACGTCCGCGCTGCCGGGCCTTCGCGTAATAGTCGTCGAACGAGTGCCGATCGGCATGCGCTTGCGAGTGGTAACGGAATTGGGCATAGGGCGGGGTATACGGTTCCGGGTCGAAGAGGATGCCCTTGACGCCCGCTTGCTTGACGATCCAGGCGGCGATCCGCCAGTGGTCGACGACGTTCTTCCAGCCTGCGTCGTCGAACCAATCGACATTGCCGGGATTGGCGCCGAGGGAGACGAAGTTGTCGGTACACTTCTCGAACCGGCAAGCTTTCAGATCGTCGACGCACGATTGGAACCAGGCTTTCTGCCACGGCTGGTCGACAAAAGCGCCGCGGAGCGCGCAGGGCTTGGCCTCGGCCGTCTGGCCCACGGCAACGAAAACCACGCCGTCGAACGGCCGCTTCTCCATTTCAGCCAGGTTCTGCCGCAATCGCTGCGTATCCGGCGCATCCCAGCCGGTGGCGATCAGCTTCTTCGGCCGCCGCATGTCCTCAGCCGAAACGGCCAACGAAGAGGCCAAAACAACACCAATCGCGAAAAGCTGAATGACCTTCCGCATCCTGAGTCTCCCCAACCGGCAACAAATAACAAATGACAGATGACAAATTCACTCACCCACGGGCCGCAAAACCATATTTCGATATTCCACACTGGTATGGTCGCCTTGCAGGTAGATCGGCCCAGGGCGGAATTCGTCGGACCACATCGCCCCGCCGGTGCAGCCCAGGATCGGCTGATTGTCGATGATCGTCTCGCCGTTGAGAACCACGGTCACGTGCCGATCGACCAGTGTAATCTTCATCGACTGCCACTGGCCGGCCGGTTTCTCGGCGGCAACCGTGGGAGCAATGCGACTGTAGATCGCGCCCATATTGTGCGCGTCGAGCGGCTGTCCTTGCGTATCGGAGATCTGCACTTCGTAGATGCCGCGGAGGTAAACGCCGCTGTTGCCCTTTTCGGGTACCCGTGTTTCCAGCGTAAGCTGGAAATCCTCGAACTCGCGCTGGGTGCGGATATTCGTGTAGCGCTTGTGCGGGCCGCCTTCTTCCTGCGGGGCATGGTTCACAAGCACTCCGTCTTTTGCGCTCCAACCGTTGGGCAGATCGGGGCTGGTAACTTCCCAGCCGGACAGATCCTTGCCGTTGAACAACTCGATCGGCTCGCCGAACTTTACTTGCGAGAGATCGGGCGCAGGGGGCAAGGGCGGAATGCGCTGCCCTTTGAACTCGGCGACGGCGCCCAGGGGCTTGCCTTTCTCGTTTGTCGTCACCAGAGTCAGATCCAACTTCTCGCCCGACAGGCTGCCGGTGATCGTGGTGGTGATCGGCACCATGGTCTCGACGCCCGCCTTGTCCTTGCGTTTTGCCTCGCGGACACGGGTGACGATCAGCTTGTCGCCCTCCACACGCACGCCGTCGACCGGAAGCACGCTCCCGCCGCCCCAGAGAATCGTCCCTTGAAGATTTCCTTCTTTCTCCACGATGCCGAGCCAGCCGGCCCCGCCACCGGGAATCGTCAGAGCCCAGTTGCCGACAAACGCGGCTGGGGCATCGGCGGCGAGAATGGTGGTAACCGTGTGGAAGGACGGCGAAAGGAGGGCAAAGCACGTTGCGGCCAGCAGAATTGGCGAGGAGAAACGGCGGCAGGCAGGGAATGACTGGGTAGGCATCGGTTACGCAACTCCGTGAGGGGAAAAAAGTTGGGGGGGAAAATCGGTAGGCGAGGTCCAATCGATCCAGTGTAGCCACACTCCACGGGCAAATCCAGGATGCCTTGCAGGGCGAGGATATGGGACAGGCTTGAATCTCGATCCTGCCGCCAACCCCCTCCAAAAAAGCTGCTTGACCTAAATAACGCGGGTGGTAAACTGACGCTCAGCAGTTCCGACCCGAGAAGAGGGTGTACCGGCCGTATTTCCGTTTTCCATCATAAAAGGGAGGGAGAAGGATGAAGCGGTTTGTGCTCGAGTTTTTGGGCGGCGATTGGGATGGGCGGCAGTTGGACAGCCACTCGACCGATCACGACGAGGTGATGCTGTCGCAGGTCTACTATTTTCTCACGCAGGACGGCACCATCGGCAAAGGGTTTAGCGAGTTCTCCGAACAGGCCCGTGCCTTTGCCTGCAAACGCGGCTGGATGGAAGCCGACGGTCCGTCGAAGGGGCACGACTATAAGGTGATCGAGCGACGCGACGAAGGCGACCGAACGCGACTGCGGCTGAAACACGCCAGCCGGGGGTAAGCTGGCCTCGATCGCACTGGCTTGTACAATCTTGGTAGCGGCGTTGCAGCGGCGTATTCGGCATCAGACGTGTCGCGCTGGCGGGGCGAGTTAGACGCTATCCGGAAACGGGGACAGGCACCCTACATCTTGTATGAAGGTGAGAGCTGATACACAACATCCGGGAGCCAGTCCCCGTTTCCGGATAGCCACTTGGAAGGAATCGTTTTTCCGCCGTGTGATGTTGGCGTTTGTCGACCGCCCGCGGCTTCCTGCCGCCAAGCCCGGAGCGAGAGTATGGGTGCGCTACGACTCCTATTGACGTTGGTAGTTGTGGGCTCGATCGCAGCGGCTGCATTCGGCCAGGGCGCTGCTGCCGTCCAACTGCCAACCTATTCTTATTTCGCGACCGGCACGACCGTCTCAGTCCCTGACCGGGGAGCAGTGCCCTTGGGTAGTGTCCATCGAGGGCGGTCCGCGGCGTCATCCTTTGGCGCACCGCTGTTGCCTCGCACCGGTTCCGCGGTCGGCAGCGGGTATGCGGCTGCCGGCAGCAGTGTTTCGGTTACGGTTCACGACTTCGACGCGATCGATCGGCAAATCCTCGCCGGATCAGAACGTATTGCCGCGTCCCCGGTCGTTGTCCGAGGCGAAGCGTGGCGGGACCGATTGCAGGCCGCGGAATTGAGCGTTGCCGGCCGACCGGTTCAAGGTGTTGCCGCCATCGAGGCAAGGCTTCGCCAGGCGGATCAAGAAGCGGCCGGGGAAGCCGCGCAGTGGATCGAGCGAGGACGCCTGGCGGAGACCGAAGGCAAACCGAACGTCGCCAAGATCTATTACCAGATGGCGGCGCGTCGGGCCGTCGGGCTTCAGCGACAGCAGGTTCTGGACCGGATCGCGGCACTGCATTCTTCTCCCGAAGCGAGCAGCAGCGGTTTCAATCGAAGCCAAGCAGTTGTTCGAGTTCAGCAACCATAGCCAGGGCGGATTGCGCCCTTGTCGAAGAAATCTTTGATATCTCTATCTCGTAGAGAGTCCGCGAAATTTGGCTTGTCGCCAGTAGGCCACCGAAAACCCGCGAGGCTCGAATACCCAATACAAGGGGGCGCGGACCGGTTCGGCACGGCGCAATTCGGTCGGTCGTACGCATCCATCCCCCCCCTCCTGCGCCGATCCGCTCGTTTCCCGGCTATCCAGTCTGGACACCTCACCAGGCACTATTTAGAGTGGAATAGTGGGACTTCCTATTTATTGGGCGAGATTGCTCAGAGGTTGGGCGTGGCAGCAAAAGCTTGGGGGGGGGTGTTTTCCGAGGCGACGGACAGGCGAGTCGAGCAGTTCACCGAGAGCGTGAGCTTCGACCACCGCCTCTACACCCAGGATATCGAGGGTTCAATCGCCCATGCGCGGATGCTTGCCGAAGTCGGTCTGCTGACGGCCGACGAATGCCGACAAATAGAGCAAGGGCTTGGAGATATTCGCGCCGAGATCGAGGGAAAACGATTCCGCTTCACCGTGGAGTTGGAAGACGTCCACATGCACATCGAGCGGGCACTGATCGACCGAATCGGCGACGTCGGCCGCAAGCTGCATACCGGCCGCAGCCGCAACGATCAGGTTTCCACCGACATGCGGCTCTGGGTCCGCGAGGCCATCGACCGCATCGACGGCCGGCTGGTTGATGTGCAAGCGGCATTCGTCGGCCGTTGCGAGTCGGACATCGATTGCATCCTGCCCGGCTATACCCATTTACAGCGTGCGCAGCCGGTTCTGGCGCCCCACTATTGGCTTGCCTACTGCGAGAAATTCCAGCGCGATCGCCAGCGACTGGCCGACTGCCGCCGGCGAGCCAACGTGCTCAGCCTGGGCGCGGCCGCCCTGGCCGGCACCAGCCTGCCGATCGACCGCCATCACGTGGCCCGGCAACTCCATTTCGAGGCAGTTGCGGCAAACAGCCTCGACGTTTCGAGCGACCGCGATTTCGTGTTGGAATTCGCCTTCGTGCTTACCGTGATCGCCGAGCATTTGAGCACATGGGCCGAGGAATGGATCCTCTGGTCCACGGCGGAATTCAACTTCCTGAAATTGCCTCAGGCGTTCTGTACCGGTTCGTCGATCATGCCGCAGAAGGTGAATCCGGACGTTTTGGAGCTGATCCGCGGCAAGACGGCTCGGGTGGTGGGCAACCTGCAGGCACTCTTGGTACTGCTGAAAGGGCTGCCGTTGGCCTACAACCGCGATCTTCAGGAAGACAAACCGCGGTTGTTCGACTCGTTCGACACGGTCGATGCCTCGCTGGAACTCGCCGCGCCGCTGGTGGCCGGCGCGGAGTTGAAACGCCAAGCCATTGCGGACCGGCTCGATCGGGGGTATCTTGACGCCACGACATTGATGGAGTACCTGATCCGCCGCGGCGTTCCGCAGCGAACGGCGCACGGCATCGTGGGACGGCTGGTGCGGAAGGCGATGGATCGCGACATCCGGCTGTCGGACCTGTCGCTGACGGAATTTCAGGAGGAATTTCCCGAATTTGACGTCGGAGTGTTCGCGATTTTGGGGGTAGAAAAGGCCATCGCGGCTATGCAGAGTTATGGTTCGACTGCCCCCGCGGAGGTGAGAAAGCAGGTCGAGTGTTGGAAGACCCGGATCGCGTCTGATCGCGATGCACCGAGAGCCGAGTGAGAGTCGCCATGCCTAGCCCTTCATTGCTCCGCGTCCCATGGCTGGTTCTGCTGGTCGGCATGGCGCTCTCGCCGCTTGTAGCCGCACAACGGCAGCAACCGGCGCCGCAGCCGCCGGCCGCCGCCGCGCCGCCTCCTGCGCCGCCGGCCGCGGTTGCCGAGCCCGAGAGTCCGGCCGTAGCGGCGATCCTCGAGACGAAGCCGAGCACGCCGGCCGAGTGGACGCGGGCGGCGAAGATCCTGGGCGATCTTGGGCGTCCCGACCTGGCCAAAGGCTTTCTCAAACAGATTCTCGATGCCAAGCTCAATCCACAGCAACTTGCCGGGCTGGCCGAGGAGTTCGGCTCGGCCGTGTTCATCCGCATGGCTTCGCGAAACGAACTGGCGCCGGAAGCTACTGCGCTGGCGGATGCCGTCCTCGAATCGCTCCGGCAGAAGCGGCGGGCGCCGCAGCAGATTGCCGCCAAGATTCAAGAGCTTTCGTCGCCCTCGGTCGATGTACGTTACGGCGCGATGAACGAACTGCGTCAGGCTCGCGGCGAGGCGGTCGCTCCGCTGGTGGCGGTGCTGGCCGACCCGGCCCGTTCGGCCGAGCACCCCAACGTACGGGCCGCACTGGCTCGGCTCCGCTCGGATGCCGTAGGCCCGCTGACCGCCATGCTCCAGGCCGAGGAACCGCGGTTGGTCGCCGCGGCGATTCGTGTCTTGGGGGATATTGGCGCCCGCGATACAACCTTCCTGCTGCTGGCCCCTTATTCCTCTCCCGAGAGCGATCCGGCGGTTCGTGCCACCGCTGAGGAAGTGCTGAAGAGACTTGTCGGGCAAACCCCCACGGTCCGCGAATCGGCGGAACTGCTGGCCGAGCACGCGCGGCAGTACTTCGAGGGCCGGCGGCCGATCGAGGAACACGTACCGGGCGAAGCAGAAATCTGGACGTGGGATTCCCAGAAGAAGTCGCCGGCGGCGGTGATCCTGCCGACCTTCGATGCCTCGTTGGCCGTTGCGGTCCGATTCGCCCGCGATGCGTTTTCGGTTGCACCGGACGATCCGACTATCCGAATGCTCTACCTGACGGCGGCTTTGGAGCAAGCGAAGTACGCCGGCGGCTTGGATAAGCCACTCGAGCAGGGGAGCAGTCCGCCGCTGTCGCTGGCGGCGACGTTGGGGCCGGATGTGGTTGAAGACGTGCTCCGCTATGCGATGGAAACCGCCCATGCGCCGGCCGCGACGGCGGCAGCAAGGCTCTTGGGCGACATCGGCGACGCTGAGAAACTGCTTAACCAGGGGAGCGACCCGGCGCCGTTGGTTTTGGCTGCCCGGCATCCCGATCGGCGAGTCCGGCTGGCCGCCGTCGGATCGATCCTCAAGTTGATGCCGACCGGTGCATTCCCCGGATCGAGCTACGTGCCCGAGGCGCTCAACTTCGTGGCGGCCACCAGCGGTCGATCGCGCGCGATCGTTGCCGGCCCCAGCACGGCTGAATCGCGGAGGGTCGGCGGCTGGCTGGCGGAGATGGGCTACGAGGTCGACACAGCCTCCACCGGGCGCGCGTTGCTCGAACTGGCGCTCGCCTCCCCCGACTACGAGTTGATCCTCGTCGACTCCGCCCTCTTGGCCCCAACGGTGGACTTCGTTCTTCAACAACTTCGCCGCGATAATCGCACGGCGCTGATGCCGGTGGGGGTGACCGCACGCGACGATCAAAGCGAGCGCGGCAAGCACTTGGTACGAAACGACCCGTTGGCGCTTGCTTTCCCCCGGCCGCATTCACGCGAATCGGTCGAGTGGCAAGTGGAGCAGCTTTTCGGTCTGCGCGGGCGGAATCGGGTAGGGTCGCCCGAACGGCAGCAACAAGCCGCTCTGGCGCTGGACTGGCTGGTCCGGTTGACGGCCGAGCCGACTCAATATCATCTTTTCAACCTCAAAGGGGCTGAGCAAGCGGCGTTGGCGGCGCTGTACGTACCGGCTTTCACCGTCCGCGCCGCCGAGATACTCGGCAACCTGGGCACTCCCCAAGCCCAGACGGCTCTGGTGGATCTCGCCAGCCGCGACACCCAGCCATTGAACGACCGCAAAGCCGCCCTGCAGGCATTCTGCACCGCGATCGAGCACCGCGGGATACTGCTGAGAACGGACCAAATCTTGCGTCAGTACGAGCGGTACAACCAGAGCGCGTCGCTCGACGCGGCCACCCAGCAAGTGCTGGCGATGGTTCTCGATTGCATCGAGGCGCCGACCGTGCCGCTTCAAACCACGGAGGGAGCTTTGCCCGCGGCGCAGCCGGAGGCTGCCACGGGCAATTGAAGATGAGCCGCAACAAGCCCATCGCCATTTCGACCGAAACCGGCCCACCCACGCCGGCACTGATCGGCTCCGGCGTCGCCATGGAAAAAGTCTATCGGCTGACGCGGCGGGTCGCGCGCTCCAATGCGTCCGTGCTTCTGATGGGTGAAACCGGGACGGGCAAGGAACTGATCGCCAAAGCGATCCACCAGCTCAGCCCCCGGGGCAGCGGTCCTTTCGTGCGTGTGAACTGCGGCGCCTTGGCCGAGAACCTGCTGGAAAGCGAGTTGTTCGGGCACGTCCGCGGCGCGTTCACCGGCGCGATCGACAATCGGACGGGCCGCTTTGAGGCCGCTCACACCGGCACGGTCTTCCTCGACGAGATCAACTCCACCACCGCGAAACTGCAGGTCAAACTGCTGCGCGTGCTGCAGGAGCACGAATTCGAGCGCGTCGGAGATACGCAGACGATCCGCGTCGACACGCGGGTGATCGCGGCCAGCAATCGCGATCTGCTCGACGAGGTCGAGGCGGACCGCTTCCGCGAAGACCTTTACTACCGGCTCAACGTGGTAACGATTTATTTGCCTCCGCTCCGCGAACGCCCCGAAGACATCCCTGAATTGATCGGCCATTTCCTGCGTATTTACAACGAGCAGAACGACTGCCACGTACCGCACGTCGAGCGCAAGGCGATGGAGGCGATGCAATCGTATCCGTGGCCCGGCAATGTCCGCGAACTGCAGAACTATATCGAACGCGCCGTGGTTCTGGCGCCCGGCGACGAGTTGACCTGCGATTTACTGCCGGAAGCGGTGCTGGGCCGCAAGGGGCCGCGGATCGGCCGCCACCGCAACGTCGATCTTCAGACGCTCGCTTCCGAACTGGTCGAATACGGCCTCAGCACGGCCGGACCGACCGAAGAGAACCTGCATCCCAAGATCGTCAATCGAGTCGAACGCGAGCTGATCGCGCAGGTGATGGCCGCTTGCGACAACGTCCAGATCAAGGCTGCCGGGCGTTTGGGCATCAACCGCAACACGTTGCATAAGAAGCTGAAAGAGTATCAGCTCGAGAAGTAGCCCTCGGCGCCGCGGCTTTCGCGACCTATCCCAACCACCGCGCCACGTCCTTGGCCCAAGGGGTAATCACCGGCATGGTTCAAAAGCGGGTCGCTGCCAGTAGGTTCCGCTTGCCGAGCGGGATCTGTGCGGCTAACCGGGTTTCCACCCCGCGGGGCTGTGCAGAGCCAACTCGGTGCCCAGGTCCCGCTCGGCAAGCGGGACCTACCCTGCGTTACCCGGCAACATCGAGATTTGAACCATGCCTAATCACCTCCCGGCTCTGCCGCTGTAAGCTATTGCTTAGCCACGGCTTGCGTCAATCGCCGTTGCGGGTGCCAGTTGCCGTAAGTCCAGTAAACTCCAGTCGCGTCCGGGGCGTGCAGGTGTCACTGACACCCGTTTTGAAGCCATGAAGTGATCTTGTTTGCCCCGCCCCGCCCCGGCAATGGCAGGTATCAGTTCGCGCGTCGCCGACATGGCAAAGGATTTTCGCTCGGCCATCGCTGGCCTGTCGTTGCGCGGCGCGAGGGGGTGTGCGACGATTGGCAGCGGCGGGTGTGGTGCCCAAGTTGGCGATTTCTCAAAACCGAGGGGACATGGGCACCACGCGCTTCTGGGGGAGGAGGTGCCGTTTTCTCGCGCTGAAGCGAGTCGCACATCGTAAGATGCGCGTACGGTGGGCACGTGGCGGTGGAAGGGGACCGCGATCCCTTCCGCCGACCGGCCGGAGAATTGAATCATCAACCGAATTGCCAATGAGCTGCGGAGCCGGGTGAGCGACAGCGGCTGGATCCGGCTTGCGGGGACAGACGTGATCGTGTGTCCACTATCCTTATCTGAGCATGGTCGATGCGGCGCGATAGGTCAAGGAGTTTTTTGGGCCAGGGGATGAGGGGAAGGTTGACAGGGAGGCGGGACGAGGGCGTTTTTCGCCAAGGCGACTTTTCCGGGTTCTTGGTCGGGCGAGACTCCGGGGCGTAAGGAGGCGGTGGCGGCGAGTTTACGTTGGAGGGCAGGCGCGCAAGTTCGCGCCGGCCGGAAGGCGGGTGTCTAGAAAGTCGGCTCAAGCGGCGAGGAGCGGGGAGCACCGGAATTGCCAGAGGAAGGGGCTACACTGGTCGTTCCCGATAGGTTAGCAGAATCAGGACGATGGCAGCAAATTGGCGCACAATCACTGAATCGCAGTACCCCTGGGAGAGGGAGGCCCTTGAATTCGTGCGATCGCGGTTCCCGGATCGGGAGCCGTACCGGGCCTGGGCGAATTTCGAGTTCATCGCCGACGATGGCACGATCAACGAGGTCGACCTGCTCGTTTTCACCTCCCAGGGGTTCTTCCTGGTCGAGATCAAGAGTCGCCCCGGCGTCCTCTCGGGAGACACCCACACCTGGACGTGGCAGCACGAAGGCCGTTTGACGGTGCTCGACAATCCCGTCTTTCTCGCCAACCAAAAGGCGAAGAAGCTTGCCTCGCTTCTCGAGCGGCAGCGGGCCTTCGGAAAACTGCGCGTTCCCTACATCGAGCCGCTTATCTTCTGCTCCGCGGAGGGCCTCCGGTCGCAGCTTGAGGGCAACGCCCGCTTCCACGTCTGCCTGCGCGACGAAGCCAACCGGCCCGGGATCATGGCGGCCCTCACCCACCGCCAGTGTCCGGGGCTTGCGGAGCAACCGCGTGGCACGTTCGACCGCCCAACTGCCAAGGCCGTCAGCCGTGCGCTGGAGCAGATTGGCATTCGTCCCTCCCGGCGCAGCCGGCGCGTGGGCGATTATGAATTGCAGAGTGTGATTGACGAAGGCCCCGGTTTCCAGGATTTCCTCGCCAAGCATGTCGCGCTGAACGACACGTTCCGCCGCATCCGAATCTACCTGGTTCAGGCCCAGGCCGACCAGGAACAGCGGGTGATGGTCCAGCGGGCCGCCGAACGGGAGTTCCGGTTGCTGCAAGCGCTCGAACACCGCGGGGTGCTCCGGGCGTTGGAATTCACCAACCATGAACTCGGCCCCGCCATCATTTTCCAGCATTGTCCCAACGCGATCCGCCTCGACCACTACCTCATTCAACGGAGGGAGCATACAGCCGACGACTTGCGGTTGAACCTCATGCGTCAGATTGCCGAAACCATCGGGTTTGCCCACGGAAAGCATGTCGTCCACCGCAGCCTCAGTCCTCGCTCGATCCTGGTAGTCAACCCGGATAGCGGCAATCCGCAGACGGTCATCATGAACTGGCAGCTCGGCTATCGCCAGGCCGTCAGCAGCAGCACGGGTGCGTCACCGCAGGTGACGGCCACGATTCACGTCGACAAGCTCGCCGAGGAGACGACGAAGCTCTTCATGGCCCCTGAGACATTCGTGGATTTCGACACGCTGGGCGAACATCACGACATCTTCTCGCTGGGCGCGCTGTGCTACCAGCTTTTCACGGGCCAGGCGCCGGCCGAAAGCGCGCTCGCCCTGGCGGAGAAGTTGCGAGTTCACCGGGGACTTCGGGTCAGTGCGGTCCTGAACGGCGCGCCCGAGTCGCTCGACGAACTGGTCCAGTCCAGCACCGACCCGGACGTCAGCAACCGGCTGGACACCGCCGCCGATTTCCTGGAGCTACTCGATAAAGTCGAAGACGAGTTGACCACTCCGAGCAACCAGCTCGTCGGCGATCCGACCCATGCGATGCCCGGCGACATTCTGCCGGGCGGATACGAGGTCATCCGGAAGCTCGGCACCGGTTCCACCGCGACCGCGCTGCTGGTCCGGAAGGACGATCAGGAGTTCGTGGCCAAGATCGCCGTCGATACGGACCACAACGACCGCGTCCGCGACGAAGGCGAGGTACTCCAGAAGCTCGACAGCCCGCTGATTGTCCGGTGCCACGGCATCCTGCAGTTTGGTGACCGCACGGCCTTGCTGCTTGATAAGGCCGGCGACAAGACCCTGCGCAAGCGGCTCAACGAGGAAGGCCGCCTCAGCCTCGATCTCCTCCAGCGGTTCGGCGAAGATCTTCTTGAGGCGGTCGTCCTCTTGGAACGCGAAGGTATTGCCCACCGTGACATCAAGCCCGACAACATCGGCGTGGCCTTTGGCGGTCGCGACGGCGCGCTGCACCTGGTGCTCTTCGACTTCTCCTTGTCGCGCTGCAGCCCAGAGAACATCCGCGCTGGGACGCCCGGCTATCTCGACCCTTTCCTGGCGCTGCGCAAGCCACCGCGATGGAACCTGCAGGCCGAGCGGTTTTCGGCGGCCGTCACCCTCTACCAGATGGCTACCGGCTTCCTGCCCGTCTGGCACGACGGCAAGACCGACCCGACGATGGTCGACTGCGAAGCCACGATCGATACCGAGCGGTTCGTCGACCCCAACCTCCGCGAACAACTCACCGAATTCTTCCGCCGAGCGCTGCGCCGCAATGCCAAGCAACGGTTCGACAACGCCCACCAGATGCTCGAAGCCTGGCAGAAGGTCTTCAGCACAGCGCCGGGCACTACCACGGGCACGACGGAAGCGGCCGAATCGGACAATTCTGCCCTGCTGGCGGCAGCAACCATCGATACCAGCGTCGCGGAACTCGGCCTGGGGCCGGCCGCCGTGGACGCGCTGGACCGTATCAACGTGGTCAAAGTGCGGGATCTGCTGCATGTGTGGGGACGTCGCCTGGCTCGGATGCGCGGCGTCGGCAACAAGACTCGCAAGCGAATCCTGGCGGCTGTGAAAGTGCTCCGCGAGCGTCTGGGGTCCAGCACAGCGGGCGAGCCGATCGCCATCCCCACCGACGAATCCTACACCTACGAGAGCCAGATCCCCAAGGAGCAGCTCAGCATCGACATGCTCGCTGCTCGCATCCTGCGGGCCAAGGCCAAGAGCCGGAATGCCACCGAGACCACTGCCCTCGAAGCACTCCTTGGGCTCGACGAGCGAGTTGACGTGATCTGGCCAAGCCAGGGCGATATCGCCCCGTTGGCCGGCGTCACACGTGGCCGTATTAGCCAGATTCTTTCCGAGGCCCAAACACGATGGCTGAAAGACCCTGCGATTACCGCGCTGCGCGACCAGATCGCCGCCCTGCTCGAATCCAATGGCGGAGTGATGTCCGCCGCTGAATTGTGCGAGTCCCTGGTGACCGCCCGGGGCAGCATCGAAGACGAACCCCGCCGCAGCCGCTTGGCACATGTCGTCACCCGTGCGGCGGTCGAAACCGAGAACCTGCGAGACGAGCCCAAGTACGTCCTCCGCCGTGTCGGCACGAACGTCCTCATCGCCGTCGATATGTCGCTGGCCGATTACGCCGCTGCGCTTGGGCAGCGGGCCGACTTGATTGCCAAGGAAGACCCGCTCGTTTCCCCAGTTCGCGTTGTGGAGATGCTCCGCTCGGTTCCGCTTCCACCCGAAGCCGAGCCGTTGGGCGACGCCCGCCTCGTCCGCCTGGCTGCTGCGGCCGCGCAGGCAGCCGCCATCTCCAGCAAGCAGGAGATTTACCCGCGGAACATGGACGCCGGTCGCGCCATCAAGCTCTCCCACGGCGGTCTGGTAGGTGTGCGCATGCTTACCCCCGAGCAAATCCGCCAGCGCGTCGGCAGCCGCTACCCGTTGGCCGCGGCGCTGCCGGGCCGGCCTCAGCTCGACAGGCTGCTGGCCGACGCCGGCCTCGAGCTGGCGTGGAATCCCGACCACGGTGCTGTTGGCGGTGGGGGGGGCGGCGCCTACGTCAGCACCGCTCGCAACGTGCTCAGTGTCACGGACGCGTCCAGCACTCTGCCGCGGCTCCCAACCAGCGCCCGCACGTCCGGCACGCCCACCCCCAACTTCCGCCCGACCTATGTGCCGCCGGAAGTGGCCGAGGCCCGGTCCTTTGAGGAACGCCTCCGCTGGGCGGAGCGTGATGGATCGTTTCTGGCGCTGACCGTCAGCAATCAGCGGTCAGCAATCGGCCGAGGAGTGCAGGCTGATAGCTGACAAGCTGACTGCTGACAAGCTAATCGCTGACAAGCTGACCGCTGAAAGCGTGTCGGCGGCCGCCTACGTCACCGAGGCAGCCAAGCAGAAACTGAATCTGACCAGCGACACGATCCTCAAGCCCATCCAAGACACTGCCAAGCGGGCCAAGAAGGCGGCCGTCGGCGATATCCCGGTTCCGCCCAAGTACACCAGTGCCGACTTCCTCTCCACCAACTTCTGGCGCCTGCGCGGCAAGCTGGACGTGCCCAAGGAGCGTTGGGTCAGCTTTCCCCACTGCGAAGGCGAGGACGGCACGCTCGTGATTGCCTGGGCCGGCTACGACCACCTGCAACTGGCGCGGGCCATCGCCGAGCGTTACGAGTTAGCCAAGGAGCAGGAAGGACGCAAGCTACTGCCGCTCTTGGCGGCGATCGGCCAACTGATCCCCTGGCTCAAACAGTGGCACAATGAACTCGATCCCGCCTACGGCACGCGGATGGGCGATTACTTCGAGAACTACCTGGCCGAGGAGGCCAAGGCCCTCGACATGAGCGTCGAGCAGGTGATGGACTGGACGCCGCCGGAGAAGAGAGGGGCAAAGGGGCAGAGGGGCAGAGGGGCAAAGGGGCAGAGGGGCAGAGGGGCAGAGGGGCAAAGGGGCAGAAGAAGTAGTTCAATGAACGACCAATCCCCAAATGTTGTTGTCGTGGCTGGCCCAAACGGCAGCGGGAAATCGACCGCTGCACCGGCATTGCGGCGCGATTACCTGGGGATCACAGAGTTCGTCAACGCTTGGATGATGTTTGATAACTCGCCGCGTGACGGATTCGAGCTGATCGCATCGCGCCGGGAGGACGCTAAGTGCCTGCGTCAAAATTACTTGTACAAATTGGTATTGGTCAATTGAGCTGAACGTGCCATCATGGCGAGATGCAGGACGCGCAAGTCATCGCACGGATTCAGCGGAAGTTTCGGCTGTTGCGA
>JAAYEH010000550.1 GCA_012728855.1 Rhodopirellula sp.
AGGGCGCGTGGACGCTGAACATCCAGTAGTTGAGGAAGAACGGTCCGTTCTTGTGCTTCTCCATGAATGCGACCGCCTCTTTTGCCATGCGATCCTCGATATGTTGGTCGGGTTCGCCGGGATCCGCGTCGAAGTTTTTGAATTTCCACGGCGCCACATAGCTGCCGGCCGGTCCTGGCCCCGCCCAGTGCGGCACATCAACGTCGAAGCCTTGTTGTAACGGTGAGTAAGGCTCCGGGCCGAGATGCCATTTGCCAAAGTGCCCGGTCACATAGCCTGCGTCCTTCAAGGCTTCGGCCAGGGTGTAGTAAGTCGTATTCAAACGGGTCACCGGACTTGGGCCGATGGACTTGCTTCCGGCCGGCGCCCTCTTTCCCGGTGTTGCCTGCAAAACGACCTGGGGCAAATGGCAATTTGGAGTCGTGATTCCGATTCGCGCCGGACTAAGCCCGGTAAGGATGCTCGACCGTGTCGGTGAGCAGAGTGGACTGGCGGCATAGGCGCGCGAGAAAAGCATCCCGCGTTGTGCGAGGCGTTCCAGGTTGGGCGTTCGATAGAACTTCGTATGCCCATACAGGGTCGTATCCGCCCAACCGAGGTCGTCAGCAAGGATGAAGACGATGTTAGGTTTGACCGGCGGTGCGGGCTCGGTCAACTCAGCGGCATGCAGCGCGGCTAGCGGCGTTAGCAGCATAACCGCCGTGAAGGCGACGTTGGTCTTTTTCATTGGGGGCGATTGTGAACCGTTGCTGGGTAATCTTGAGGCTCTTAGAATTCAGCCGACTCACCAAGCCCCCATTATAGTCGCGCCGAACCGAGTGTCACAAACCGTGGATTGATCGGGCGCGGCGACAGCCCTTCTGGACCGAATCAGATCGTCGGTCTGATTCCAAAAAAACTGGAGTTTCTGGCACCATCGCTTCACCCAGCATGGGTGTCGCGTGAGTCCCAGCCGCGCTCCGGAATACGGTGATTCGATGAGACTTCCGAACAAACGGTTGAGAGTACGAGACGCCGGCTCGACGACCTGAGTTTCCCCTATTTCATTTCCGAGTCGGAAGATCTTCACGCCCTGCCGGTGATCCTCCAGTGAGGCAACCCGAACTCTGTCGGATTCGTTCTACGGCTTGACGACCGTCGCTGTTACGACCACGAACGTCTCAGTCACCTTGCCGCTACACAATCGCACGAAGCTGCTCAATACGATCGATTCTCCGCTGGCGGCTGTTACCTGCGTCTTGATGGTCATCGTGTCGACCCGCGGCGTACGAACCGTCTTACCTTCAAGCACCGATATGGGCGTGCCTTCCTCCTCCGGGCCGAAGGCCGAGCGCTCGACCTGGACGGCAAGAGCAATCTTCCCCGTCTTCGTGACGTGGGCGGAGCCGCCGATCAACGAGCCCATGTCTTCCATGGAAACGGAGTTCGCGAGACCGCCACTCCTCGACATCTGTGTGCCTGTAATTCGCGGCGCTTGATAGCCGTTCTGGAGATGGGCCTCTGTGCCGTCGGTAACCAGTCTCAACCGAAACTGCTCCAACAATAGGAGTCTCTCTTCGCTGGCCAATCCCGTCAGCAGAAGATTGGCCCCGACCGTTCCGGGCGAGACTCCGGCAGGCAGTTTTTCTCGCTCCTCATTGAGCTTGGCCGCCAGGTTTGAGCCGATCGTACCCGCTCGATTGATTTCCGACTCGGCCCCTTTCTTGTCCACACGCAACTCACCCCGCTTGTCAAACACGACACAGCCGATCAAGACGTCGAGTTCGACACAAGAATCGGATGTCCGTGTGGGTGCTTGCTTGCCAGCCATCTTCGCAGCGGCTGTCGTTGCCTGTTGAGCCGGTCGCGTGCTTTTTTCGACAGCATTATCTTGTGCCAAACCCAATTGCGTCAGAATAGCCGCAAGAGCAGCAGACAACATCGATTGACGTAACATAGCTACCTCCTAAGAAGCGCTGATAGCGGGTAATAGCGATCTCAATCCTACAACAATCGCCACGTTACCACAAATAGGGATCGTGTTTCACTGACTGACCGAAATGTCGAGCCGATTTCGTGCTGTACGCGTACAGAACCGCACGCCATACGCCACGAGGCGTGATGCACGCCGGCTTTTGGGCCGAGACCGGTTCGATCATGCAGGGGTCGCGACTGGACGCTCCGTCCGCGTCTGCACACCGGGCCGTCGACGCGCACCGCCAGCGGGTCCGGGATTGCCGGCGGAAAAAGAGGGCGACTTCGCCCCTGGCTATGGGGTAGAATGCGAGCGACACGACTCCAGGGGGCGGAACAGAGAAGTTTCTCTGGGGAACCGCCGGCCGCATGCTATCGCCGCTCGCCGCAAAGGTATAGGTTGATGGGCTGTTTCTGACACGGGAGAACATCTGAACTCAGTTTCCACAGGCCAACGCCCCCATTAAATCGGGACTTTTCAGCAGAGGACACCATGTCACGCATCTGGACGACTCTACTTCTGACGATTCTCGTACCCGTTCTTGCCGGTGCCGCTGAGGGACCGGTGGACAAGGACGGCCGCCCGCTGATCAGGAAACTGGGCACCGTCGCGCTGGACCAGGTGGAGAACTCGCCCGTGGTGTTCCAGGGGAAGCTCTATCTGTTCGTCGGGCGTGGCATGTTTCATTTCGTAGAGCGCGACACGGGGCGCACCACGCCCGCGTTTGCCGGTGGCTATTTCGGCAACGCCTTTGTCGCGGGCGACACCGTCTACGTTACCGTGGCCCACGCAAAAGAGAAGATCCACATGTTCACGTCCAAGGATCTGGAACACTGGGAGTCGAGCGTGGTACTGGATCTGCCGGGGTTCACAATCTACAACACGTCGATTTGCAGCGCGGACGACAAGTACGTGATGATGTTCGAGATCGGCTTGCCGAAGGAGCAGGCCGGTGTCCCCTTCACCGCCCGATTCGCCACTTCCAACGATCTGAAGCAATGGACGGTCACCTCGCCGGAGTGCGTCTACACCAAGGAGCGATATTCCGCGCCGCACTGTCTGCGTTACCTGGACGGATACTACTACAATTTCTATCTTGAAGCCCGGCCGGGCCGACACTACGAAATGTACGTAGTCCGCTCCCAGGATCTGATTCACTGGGAGTCCAGCCCATTGAACCCGGTGCTGCGGGAGTCGCCCGAGGACCGAAAGCTACACAACCTCAACTTCACCCGGCCCGAGCAAGAGCGGATCGCCACGGCCGTGAACTGTAACAACTCGGATCTTGACTTCTGCGAGTACCAGGGACGCGTCGTCCTCTATTACTCGTGGGGCAACCAACTGGGGATCGAGCATCTGGCCGATGCCGTTTACGACGGCACGCAGGCCCAGTTCCTCCGTGGCTGGTTTCCCAAGAAGAATTGAAATGGGTGTCACCCCTGGATACCCAGCTTGGCGGCCCGAACCACGGGATCGCCTGGGGTACCACCGGATGGCCGCTGACTGATTAGGTCCGCGGTCGATCACCACGCAGTCATTGCCGGCCACCGGAGCGAGTCCAAACAGCGACCGAGCCTCCTCCTTGCCAACACGTAAATCGGAAGCAATAACCGTTCCAGCAGCAACGAGGGTTTCATTAAACGCTCGCTTTTCAGTGCGTCTTCCGTGCGACGAGGCCATCAACCTCTCTTTCGCGGGCCCTCGAAAGCGCTTAGAGCCTATCCCAAAACCGCCGGGGACTGGCTCATTTTGCGAAGTCTTCGGAGCAAAATGTGCCTGTCCCCCTCTCCGCCAAGGTTTGGGATAGGCTCTTAGTGTGTCGACCGAAACGTGCGAGAACTTGGCCGAGACTGCTTCGGTGTGCGCCACCGATGTGCGTTACGAATTGCTCGCCTCAGCGATCAATCTCGGGCATGCGACCATATCGGAGAGGTCTTCCACCTCCTTGTCCGTCAGCATACGCCACTCTGCATTGACCGAGATGGCCCGGGCGAAAACGATGCGACGACCTAGTCCTTAAACAAGAGTAGACCGTTGCGAAAAATGGCCCGATTTGCACGCGGCGCCCAATTGCATCTCCTCGTAGACGCCCAGATCGTAATCGCAACACAGCCACAGGCTGAGCTTGAGCCCTTTACGCTGCAGCGCGTTGAACGCATCGATGTTCTGGTTGCAGACGGAGGTGAGCCCGGAGCCCCATATCGGCAACAGCGTGGGCCGGCCCGGCCGGTCCGCGAGGTGCAAATATCCAACAGGCTGCGGTAGTCTGGCCCACAGAACAGGTAGTAGTCCAAGTCGCTGCGGGCTGCCTTGCAGATCATCCGCTCCGGATCGGTCTTGCGGACGTCGATTGTATTCCGCCAAGTGGTGTTCATCAGGAGGCCCCATCCCCGGTTGCTCAACACGACGGGAATCGGGATGCAGGAGTTCACGTTCTTGACCCAGATCTAGGCGTGTTCATTGGCGACAACTCCTTGGCGGCCGACCAGTTCGTCAAGCCGTCATTTTCTCCGCGAAGCGGCAGCGGGCGTGACTACCAAGCATACACGTGGACATCGTAGGGGGCGAAATCATCCTCCCATACCCCGGCCTGCGCCGCAAGCCGGCGGTCTTCGAACATCACTTGCACCTGGCCGGCTTCGACCCCGGCATTGATCCGCGCTCGCACGGCCCCACGGGAGGAATTGGCGGCCAGCAGGTAGCGCCGGCCTTGATGTTCTTTCAGCAGCGTGCTCACGGCCGGATAGCCGAGGCCGTCGGTCGGCGGGCCGCTGAGA
>JAAYEH010000551.1 GCA_012728855.1 Rhodopirellula sp.
GCGCGCCGCATCGACCATGCTCAGACAAGGATAGTGAACATGCGATCATGTTCATTCCCGGAGCCGGATCCCGCCGCTTTCGCGGCCCTGCTCCGCAGCTCATTGGCAATTCGATTGATGATTCGATTCTCCCGGCGGTCGGCGGAAGGGATCGCGGTCTCTTTCCGCCCCAAGCTCTTACGATGTGAGACTCCTTTCAGCGCGAGAAACCGGCGCCTCCTCCCCGAGAAGCGCGTGGTGCCCAGATCCCTCGGTTCTGAGAAATCGCCAACTTGGGCACCACACCCGCCGCCGCCAAACGTCGCACGCGCCGACCGGATCCTTGAGCATCTCCACGCCGGCTACCTACACCGTGAGAATCCAGGTTAGCAATACGGCTGGGTCCAGGCGGCGGGCTTGGATTGCCAGTCGGGCTCGAGGTTCTCGGCGACCTTGACGATCTTCGCCCGCACGTACAGATCGTCGGGCTTGAGCGTGTACGCGCCTTCCGTCCCTTCGACCGAGTCAAGAACCGTGCCGATGCTGTCCGAATAGACGTCGATCTTCCGCGCCGGGCAGCGAGGCCCCTTTTCCACCTCAACCACCCGGCTCGATGGATCGTAGCCTTTCTTTGTGCCGACGAATTGAATTCGGTAGCGACCTTCCTCCCGGACATTGATCTTCACCGAGAGGGTTCGGCCCTCGAACTGAATCTCCTCGAAATCGAGCCCGTTGGAAGCATAGAAATCTCCGGCGGAAATAGCATCCAGCAGCTCCTTCGTGCGGAGACTCGCCGCCCGAACGACACTCCAAGCCTTGGGCGGTTCGCTATACGAGTGGCGGTCGTCGGAACCCATGCCCAGCAGCAGCGATTGGCCATGGGCGGCCCGGTATGCGTTGACGACGTCCCAGAATTGCTCCGGTTTCCACCCCTGCGGATGCGCGTCAAACCCTTTGGCGATGTCGTTGTTGTTCAGTTCGAACAGACGAATCTGCGGCAGTGCGATGAGGTCGGCGGGAGAGTAGTCGTAGTACCGCCAGAGCGGATGATTCGCCGTGAAGAGATATTGCTGGCCGTCATAAACTTCGAGGCCTTTCGCGAAGGTTCGCTCGAGAATCTCCTTCGGTGTCTCCGCGGTGATGTAGGGGAAAACCTCGCGGACGTTGATGAAGTTCACGTGAACCTGCTGATCGTTGGGGCAGCCGCCGGTCTGCTCGTATCCCGGGATCAAGAGAAACTTCCCCGGCTCGGCGAACTGCGTTTCCAACTCGGAAAAAGGGGTCATGCGAACGTACGTCTGTCCGCCGACGGTGATCATTCGGACGGAATCCTTGCCGAACCTTTCGATGGTTTCGTCGACGTGGGCCTGCGTCAGTTTCGGCCAGCCGGGAGCTGGAGAGATCACCTTCCAAAGCGACGTTTGGCCCCTGAATGCATCACGATCAGACGGCGGGTTCTCGAAGCGGAAACCATCGAAACGGAGTTCGTCCGACTGGAAGATATTGTGGTCCGATGGGCAGATGAAGTGATACCCGTGCGACTTGTACCAGTCGACCGCCCATTGCGGAAGCGGCTCGCCGTCGGACCACTGGTTGTGCATGTGCAGGTTGCCCTTGAACCAGTGGTTCGTCGGTGCAGCGACGGCGCCTTGGTCCGAGGACAAGCCCTTCGTACCCGCAAACACGGCGCCCGCCATTACAGCGGACGTCTTGAGAAAGTCACGACGAGAAATATTCTTCAACATGGATCAGTACTCTCCTTGAGGTTGAGCAAATGGACAGGGTAGGCCAAGGGCCAGAAATTATTCTCCCTGCAGGAATAGGCGGGAGCAAGCGTCCCGGGGGCCATCCGAATGGTTCGCCGCCTGGGAATCGAATCCGGCATCCTCCTGCTCGGCGGCGACTTCCACACCGCACAGTACCGGCGAGCGCGAGGAGAGCGGCTCCAATTCCACCGCCAGTTTGTCTGCAATCGGAACTCCTGAAAAACTTCTGGTGATCGAGTGCAACACGGCTCCGGTCTCGGCGATCACGTCGAGCCGGTCGAGCACGGTCTTGCCCTGGAGAAGCACGCGGAAGACTCGTTCGGAAGGCCGAACGGCGGTGTCGGGCTCGACGAAATGCAGGCGGACCGTGTAGGTCCGGGTCTGCTGCGGTTCCGTGCCGGGCGAACCGGCGTCCCGGTTGCCGGCATTGCCGTCGGCGGTATCCTTCTGCGCGTCGGAATCACGAGGTTTGTCCGAACCGAGCGAGAGGGTCAGCTTGCGAGCCCCTTCCACACCGGATGCGGCGATCCAGGCCGGGCTCGAGCCGGAGACGCGGCCGCTATGGCGGCGGAACCAAAGCAGTTCACCCTCGATTTCCACGGGAATCTCCGGCGAAGTGCCGCCGACGCTCGGGTGGTCGATCCATAGCGTTCCGTCTTCGGCCCGCCGATCCCCCGGAGCGCCGAGGTTCACGCCGATGCGCCGGACCGGGGCGGCTTCGTCGATGGTCAACGTACTGTAAGTCCATTGTTCGACTTCCGGCATCGGCACCAGTGCCAGGGAGGTTTGGTTTTGATAGGCGCAGGTGCAAGTCCGGGTGTATTCCGGGGCGCTGAGCACTCCGTCGGCGACGATCAGGTTGGAGCTGCACCCCGACTTGAAGCCGCCGAAGTTGCCGGTGCCGCTGTGCGTGGTGAGGTCGTAGAATCCGGCGGCTCCCGAGCGGAACGTCAAGAGGTGTTCGGCGGCCACACACGTGTTGCAGCCGTAGGTGCGGATGAAATTCCAGGCGACCGGCTCGCCCGTGACGGGATGCGGGATGGTGACCGGCTCTCCATCGCGGAGGCGAAACGCGCCCTGGGAAATCCTGTAACTGGTGGCATTGGTGATGATGATGTCGTTGTGGATCATGCAGGGGCCGGCATAGGCCAGTTCCGGCTTGGTCCAGAGAGGAGTTCCATCGACCCCGCGGAAGGTGGCCATTCCCTTGGCGGATTCGTCCGGGCTGCGGTCGGTCGCCGCGGCGCCGGCTTCCAGGAGGACGTCGTGCTGTTCGGAGTAGCCCAACCAAGTGCCTGCGATTTCATCCGGCCGCTCCCAAAGAAGCTTTCCGGTCCTGGCCTCCAGCGCGAGGAGGCGGGCGCGAGGCGGGGTCTCGCCGCGCCGGCGAACCTGGGTCTCCACGCGGCTGGGGAGACTGTCGAGGCAGTAGATCCGCCCGCGGCCCGCCACGATGCCGTTGTGCAGGAGACTATTAACGGCATCGGCCTTCCAGAGCACCTCGCCGGTATGCCGGTCGAAAGCCAGCAGCCCCAGGCTGCCGTTGCGGTCGGGCGACCAGGCGACGCCGCGCTTGCCCTCCGGAGTGAACTCATAGTCAAGGCGCTGCGAGTAATTGCCAAAGCCGATTCCCGCCAAGAGCAGGTTTTCGTAAACGCCGAGAAATCCCCATTCCGGCCGCCGGCCCTTCTCCTCGGGGAGTTCGAACGAGCGGACGGTCTTGCCGGTGGCCGGATCCAGCAGCAGGCAACGGCTCTGGATGGCCACGTAGACGCCCTCGCGGCTGGCGACGTAGTTGGTTCCGCGGGCGTTGGCTCCGGGGAGATGCAGTTGGTTGTAGGCCGTGCTCAAAGGGTTATCGGCATAGGAATCGTCGTAGTAGACATTGAAGGTTCCGAGGTCGTCGAACTCCCGCTTCCAGAGCATTCGGCCCGTGTAGACGTCGCGGGCGCTGAGGCTGTTCATTCCCTGGATGAAGAGCCGCCCACCAACGACCTGCGGGCTGGGGCCGTGCCCGTGACGGGGCAGGACATCGAGGTTCGAACTGCCGCCGAACCAAAGCAGGCCCAACGGGAGCCGCACCCGCTGATCGTCGGATTTGACCGTGTTGGCAATGTCGCCGTAGGCGTGGGTCCAGTCGGCGGCGCCCGGAAGCGAGCCTTCGCGGGTAACCAGCAGGTCGGTGCCGGCCCTGGCCACATTTGCCTTGGGCAGGCGAGCCTGGAGAACCTGTTTCTCCAGCGCGGCGAGCCCGCTCGGGGTCGCGGCGAGGTGCAGGACACCGCCGTACGGCCGCAGCGATTCGTAGAGCTTCGTGAGCAACCGGCTGCCTTGACTCTCCGCCAGCCGCTGAGCCGGCGACTCCGTGACGACGATCAGGCTGGCAAGGTAAGGCGGCGGCTGGAAGGAAAGAGGGTCTCCGACACAAGCGGCGGCGCGGTCGCCGTACAGTCCAGCGGCGTCGAGCCGGCGGCGGAGCCGGTCGATGCGCCTGGGGTCCGGATCGACCACGATCATGTGCAGATCGCTGGCTGCCAGATGGGCCTCCAGCCGTTCCGGGTCGTCGGCGCCGAAGCAGAGGGCGTAGCCTTGGCGAACCCCCGTCTGCTGGACGATTCGCCGGGCGCGTGCTGCGGCATCCACGTTCGGGGCAACGGGGGAAGCAACGTCGGCCCACATCTTCTCCTCGCCTTCTTCGGCTCCCCAGGCCCTGATCCGACCTTCGCGAGTGACGGCGAAGAGCATTCCGCCGCCGGCCAACAAGCGGGCCACGGAAGTGTCGTCGGAAACCACACCGGCAACACGAGCATCGCCGCCATCGCCGGGCAGATCGATGGCGACAATCCCCTTCGTTCCGGCGGCGTAGAGCCGGTTGCCCGCCTTGATCAGGTCGCCGCTGCCGTCGGCTTCGACTTGCCAAAGGAGCTTCTTGTCTCGATCGAAGGCTTGAACCACCGCGGGAGCCGGTTTCCCGTCGGTCTCGCCGGGTGTATTGGCGGCGTAGGTGATCCCGTCGGCGAGCACGGGCTCATTGATGTGCCATTGGTCGTCGCGGCCGTCGGTGAGATTGAGGGCCATCGTCCCGCGGAGCCGTGTGTGGACGAAACATCGCGCCTCGTTGGCGGCTACGAAGGATCCGCCCTGGCCTTTGCCGCCGAAGTCGAAGTATTTCAGTTCGCCGGTGGCACGGTCCAGCGCCGCAGGCAGAGAGCGTCCGCCGGGCACCAAGAGGAGATCGGCGGTGGCCGCCAGTTGACCCTGGGGGGCCACGCCGGCAAAGGCCGGCGCGCTGTGCGGCTGCTTGATGAAGTCGGCTGAGGTGGCGTCGTTGCCCCATTGGACCTTGCCGTCTTGGGCATCCAGGGCATAGATGAACGTGCCCATGAACGGCCAGATGCTGGCGGCGAAGTAGATGGTGCCGTCGCGCTCGACCGGCCCGCCCCGGGCCGGCCAGGCCGAGATCATCCGGCCGTTGCCGATCACCTTTCGGGCCGAAAGGCCCCCGCGGAACTTCCAGCGAAGCCGGCCGTCGGAGGCGTCCAGACCATAGAGGTGTCCATCGTCGCTGGTGAAGTAGACTTTCCCGTCGAAGACGACGGGCGAGAACCGCACCGGCCCGTCGGCGTAGAACGCCCAGAGTTCTTCGCCGTTGCGGATATCGAGGGCCATCACTTTGTCTTTGTCGTTAAAGCCGATGAACATTTTCCCATCGGCGACCACCGGCTCGAAAATCGAGTCGTAGGGCATCATATCCTGGTTGAGCGGGTCGTCCCAAACAGGGACTCGCGGGCCGTAGTGCCGCGACCAAGCCGGGTGGAGCGATTCGGGCAGGTCGTGCCCGGAGGCGGCGGTGTGGCCTGCGTCGCACCGCCACATCGGCCAATCGCCACCGCCGGAGGCGGCCGAGGCAGTCGTGGCGGAGTAGAGGAAGATTACGCACAGCACGGCAAGCCAACGAGACATTGGGATCTCCTGCGATGAACGAATCGAACGGCAATCGGGGAAGTTCGCGGGGGCCGAAAGCGACACGTTCAGCCTAGCGGATGGTTTGGTTGGCGTCCACACTGGAAACGCACGAGTGCGCGGCAAGTGAATTCGGCGTGGATCGCCGAGGTTCCGCATCGAAGTCGGCGATTGTGCGACAAGGCTTGCCTTCTCCATCCCTGCTTGCACGTAGCCATCATGCGACCTTGCGATCCTTGGATTCCCGCCAACCTATTCCCACCGACTCCCTGATTTCTGACCACGGATGGCTCTCTCCTCGCGCGTTCAAGGCTCTCGGTGGACTATTCCTGCTTTGTGTACTTTGGCATGGGCACCCGGCACTGGCCCGCTCGCTTCGTCTGCCGCCGTGCTGGTCGCCGGGAAACCAAAGCATGTCCGAGCGAACCGTCGAACGCTACAAGAAGCTGGTGGTCGAGGACAATCTGGCGGCCGAGATCATGAACGACATGACGATGGCCTTGGTCGAAAAACTCGATCTGAGCGTCGAAGTGCAACGGCTCGATTCGACGCACATCTTCAGCGATATGGCCCAGTTTGGACGCACGCGGATGATGGGTGTCGCCGTGAAGCGTTTTCTCACGCAATTGAAACGCCACGATGCAGCCGC
>JAAYEH010000552.1 GCA_012728855.1 Rhodopirellula sp.
AGCGTGGCAACGACGCCACGAAATACGGTGCCACAGCGCAGGAGTCGTTGGTCTGCAGACCACGCTCCGACGGCTGTCAGTGTTGCGGCCAATGTTGCCAACAGGACTGCGATCATGGCAGGTAACGACCAGCGTCACCGGGCCGCGCCGATGACGCCTTCCATTTTTCCAAGACCGGATCGCGGCTCCGGTGCACGCCTTGGTTAGCCGTGAGCGCGTTTGATGACATATGAGAGAGTGTGTGTGGCGTGTTTGACAAACGCGCCGATGTTGCCGACGCCCCATTGGTTGCACACGGCGATGACCGAGTCACGTAGTTGCACCAAGTCTTCGGACTTGAGGAAGTGGCGCTTAAAGCCCTTCTCGGTGTATATCGCATTGGCGTTGTCGGCCGTCATGAACACGCCGTAGAATCCCTGAAGAGCCTTGGGAAAGACCTGTTCCAGTTGAGCGAATGTGACGCTCGGGTGGGTTTGCACGTAGTGCTTCACTACTTCAAGAACGAGCCTGTTCTTGTGCAGCGTCTGGTGATCAAAGACGTATTTCGTGTAGTCCTTCGGCGAACCCACCCGACGGAAGTGCAGATCCGTCGTC
The DNA here is from genome assembly GCA_012728855.1 of Rhodopirellula sp. Lineage (GTDB taxonomy): Bacteria > Planctomycetota > Planctomycetia > Pirellulales > Thermoguttaceae > JABWBD01. The sequence continues at coordinate 595 of JAAYEH010000552.1, forward strand.
ACGAATACGCTTCCGTCCGAGCCCCGAAACCGCTGAATGGTCAGGGCCGCAATAGGTACAGAGCCGTAGACGTAGCCTGCCTGGAGCTTGGCCGCCAACTCGGAATCGATTGCTAACCCGACAAGAATGCCGATCCACTGCGGGTTGGCGGAAAGACTGTCTCCAATCGCCTCTCCGTAGCGCCTCACGAGATCCTTGCGGCTGCTCTCGTTGAGATAGTCCTCAAGCTGAGTGAGGGACGACAACGTGAGTTGTCCATGCTTCAGCTCTACTACCCCGATGTACTCCTGCGAGTATGTGACGAGGAGGTCGATGCGGCCATCCGTGTCCTTCCTCGAACGGCCGTCCTTGATGCTTAGCTCGCTGTCGATGAGTTCGACGTCGGACAGGACGTCATCGTCGAGCGCAAGAACGCCTTCGTTCTCGGATAGATATGCCTCCATCGCAAGCTCGCGCTTGAACGGGAACGGCTCAAGGTACATGGCGTTCGCTGTGAGGTGCCGGTAGATGCGCATGAGGGTTTCCTAACGGCTAACGACGATCGTCACCGGGCCGCGCCGATGAAGCCTTCCATTTTCCAAGACCGGATCGCGGCTCCGGTGCACGATTTGGTTACACAGGGCTAGGAAAGTTCTAGTCGACTCTTGAACATCGCCTCTTCCGGGGTCTCAATCGCGGAGAGGATGTTCTCGGCAACCTTGTCCATGAGCTTGTTTCCCCAAAACGGGTCAGTGACGTCGTAGTAGATCACACGGATATGATGTAGATCAAAGGGGACATCGTCCTCGTTTGACGAAACCAAGACAACCGGCTTCTCAAGCGCATGTGCTAAGCCGAGTTCATAGAAGACGTTCGGGTTTCGCGTCGTGAGTTCAGCAACAAGTACGCGCGATGCATTGATGCCCGACCAGATCTGGTCCATGATCTTCCCGGTCCCGAAAATGTCTGCATCTGCGCGCACTGGCTTCAATCCCGCCTTTTCGATAGCCGGCTTGTACACCTTCTCGTAGTAGTCGCCGTGGGGTGAGGCGAACGGCATCACGACGAAACAAGTGTCGGTTGGCCCGACCTTCACGGACCGCTCAAGCTTCTTGAGGGTTTCGGACTCCCCGGTGGATTCGACGGTATCGCGCGACACATCCAAAACCCGCTGCTTCCCTTCGTGCTCGGCGACGAGTTGGGCCGCTCGAAGAGAGTCTAGGAAAACCGCTGCGAACTCCTTCACCTTGTCGGTTGGGATCTGGAATTTGTCAGTGAGCGCGTTGTGAAAGAACTTTGTGTCGGGCAAGTTCTCGCCGCGATAATGACTGTAGACGTCAGACAAGACCGGCGCGGCTAGCACGGCCTCGCGCAGTCCTTCAAGTTCATCTTGCGGGTCTTGCGGCCGCAGGATCTTCTTCGCACGATCAGTTACGGAGATTCGCCCTTGGCTCGGTCGATCGAGATACCCATACTTGATGCCGGAACTCACTTCAACCGCATAGGGGCCGGCGTGGCCGACGCCGAGGAAGTTCGCGGATTCCTTGACCGTGCAGGGTTTCCCGGCGTTTTGCTCGAGAATTGCCCTTGGTATGCGCAGCGCCCGGTCAACGGCGTGGCGCGGGTAGGCTGCGATGGAAGGCCGTCCGCCCTTGCCGGTGCTCTTCGTCGTACGTTTTGGACGCGGTGCAGTCTTGTTCTTTGCCATCGTCGATGCCATCTCAATTGGTGCTGTTCTGGTTGTGTAACGTAATGCGATCTATCCGGCTGTACTCAGCCGGATAGATCGTGCGTTGAACTGGGCCGACTTCGCGGGAATTCGGGAATTCGGGGATTCGCTGATGCGGATTGAATTCCCGC
>JAAYEH010000553.1 GCA_012728855.1 Rhodopirellula sp.
TCGCAAATGGAGGTTTTCCGCGAGGTTGGAGGTTGCCGCGACGGTGCCTGTCCCCTTTCCCGGGCGGACCAACTCGATGGCCCGTTGAAAAGGGGACAGGCACCGAGCGGCAGGCGTTTCCTCGGCAGTTCCGGGCCAAAACCACGCTCGGAGCCAGTCCCCTTTTCAACTTCGTTTACTGTTTGAGTTCTTATTCCATGCGGCGGCGCCGCAGTTGATCGAGCGAGACGGCCCCGATAATGATCGCGCCGATGACGATCTCTTGAACCCACTTGGGCCAACCGATTTGCTGGCCGCCCATGTAGAGGATGGTGATGATCAGCGCGCCGATGACGCTGCCCAAGATCGAGCCCTCACCGCCCATCAAGCTGCCGCCGCCGATCACCACCGCGGCGATGACGAAGAGTTCATAACCGATGGCGGTGGTCGGCACGCCGATGCCGTCGATGTACGAGAATTGCATCAGGCCGGCCAGGCCGGCAAAGAAACCGGCGAGCGTGTACACCAGGATCTTCGTGCGGCCGACCGGCACTCCGCACAGCCGCGCGGTCTGTTCGTTCGACCCGATGGCAAAGACGTGTCGTCCGAATCGCGTGTAGCGGAGCAACAGGGCGGCGGCAACCGCCGAGACGAGCATGATCCATACGCCCGGCGGCAGCAGCATCCAGCTTCGCGCGCCGGGGTTGGAGAGGGTCGGCTCCATGATCGTGTTGATCCAGGAGTCGGGCGGGTAGATGTCTTTTTCGCCGGCCACTCCTTTGGCCAGTCCGCGGAAGACGCCCATCGTGCCGAGAGTAACGATAAAGGGAACCAGGCGGAGGCCGACCACTGCGGCGCCGTTGACGACGCCGGCCAGCATCGCCATCGCCATGCCGGCCGCCACGGCGACGATCGACAAGGCGACCGGCCACTGCTCGAACCAAAGCACGGGCTCGCCGCTTTCGCCGGCCGGCAAACCGCTCAGGTTCAATGCCCAAGCGACCATGACGCCGGTCAAGGCGATAATGGCGCCGACCGACAAGTCGATGCCGGCTGCGATGATCACCAGCGTCATGCCGAGGGCGGCCGTGGCATAGACCGCGCTTTGACGCAAGATGTTTTCCAGGTTGCGAAGCGAGTAGAACTTTCCGTCTTCGACCAAGAGGGCGAAAAACGCGAAGATGACCACCAAGGCGAGAAAGCGGCCGAGGGTGTTGAACCATCCGGACTGCCAGAACGGGATTTTCCGCGGAGTTTCACGGGCGGGTTCGGTCATGCGTCGGGTTCCTGTCCGGTAGCGGCGAGCATGAGTTGGTGCTGGTTCCAGTCGGCCACGGGCCGGGCGTCGGTGAGCCGGCCGCGGCACATGACGGCAATGCGATCGCAAATCCCGAGAAGCTCGGGAAGATAGCTGCTGACGATGAGAACGGCCTTCGGCGGCCGACCGCTGCCGGGATCGCCCCGCGCGAGGTCGTCGATGAGCCGGTAAATCTCGGCCTTGGAACCGACGTCGATGCCGCGCGTGGGTTCATCCAAGAGCAGCACGTCGACGCCCGCATGCAACAGCCTGGCCAAAGCCACTTTCTGCTGGTTGCCCCCGGAGAGCGAAGCGACCGGTTGCCGTGCGTCAAGACATCGGATCGGCAGACGCTCGATCCAACGACGCGCCGCGTCGGCCTGCTTCGACGGTCGCACCAGCCGGCCCGGCCCCAGCCGGTGAAGGCAAGGCAGTGTGATGTTGTCGGCAACGGAAAGTCCCAGGGCCAGTCCCTCGTTCTTACGATCCTCGCTGACCATGCCTGCCCGCTGCCGCCATCTCGCGGCGGGCGAAGCGGGCCCCGGATGTTGGCCGATCCTCACGGCCCCCGCCACGACCTCGTCCAGTCCGAAGATGGCGCGGACCATTTCCGTCCGGCCCGCCCCAACCAGTCCCGCGATTCCCACGACTTCACCCCGCGCAAGCGCCAGCGTGGCTGCCGCCGGCTTTTCGCGACCGGCAAGGCCGCGAATTTCGAGGATCAATTCACCGGGCGTTCGACTGCTGCGCGGGTACAGATCGTCGACATCGCGGCCGACCATCA